>NZ_JBIEIS010000023.1:0-189237 GCF_043496855.1 Nonomuraea sp. JJY05 | reverse complement strand
TGTTCCAACAGCGGAGCTCCTGTGGTGAGGATGTCTTGGAGTGACACACCTCTTCTACAGCAGCTCCGCTTCCTCGTTCATAGACCTTGACGAACAGACCCCCGCTTTAACTGAACGGCGTTGGCTCTAGAGGTCCGGTACCCACGTTACGACGAAGAGATTCAATCGATCATTTCGAGCAATTCAGCTGCGCCGATCAGTGGGGCAATCCGCTCGCATAACCAGTCCGCTTCGGAGCGGCTGCCTGGAGTTCGACCAAGTGCTCCAACAACTCGCGAGCCGTCGCCTTGACTGGTTACTTTCCCATGGGGATCGTGCCAGACCTGACGTGATGATGCCGATCAGACGCGAGTCCTGCATTCTGCAGGAATGCTAAGCGCATTCAAACGTAGATATTCTCACATACGTCTGAAATACAAGGCTGAGCGAAGTGGCCCGCCCTAAAGCAGCGTGGCCACTTCCTCAAACCATCTCGCTCCTTGCTAACCCAACCCCCGACTGACACGACATATCAGATGCAGCGGCGGGGTATAGGATATTGACTCTTTCTTCGACAGCGGCCATGAACTGGCTAACGTTCAGGTCTCCGGATCCTAAGGATGCGACGATATGGCCAAGGGTCTGTTCGCTCATAATGCATCACTCTCGGTTCCAGGCAGCAACTAGCGCAAGAAATCTTTGCCGCCAGGCTAATGGCTGCTGTAGTTGATGGTGAGAATTGCCACCACCCTGTGCTCGTCACCATCAGGCGACGTTTTGTAGCTATCCGAATACTGATAATCTATACGACCAGCGCCGCTTATCTCATAGTGTATCGTTCTAGACCAACTTTCTCCTTGCGGCCTGCCGGCCCTACCACGAAGAAAGCAAGTTGAGGCGATCGGATCGGGTTCCCCTGGCGTTTGACTTACATGATCCCAAAACTGTTGAGCGGCCTTAATTCCTACATTGGCTATCAGCTGTTCCCAATGGCCAACGAATCTTCGGTGAACCAGAACGCGGTACGTAGGGCGCACGTCCGGCCGACCCCCAGGTCGCTTGGCGGGAGCATAGGGCCGGTAGGCACTGCTACTCCGCGTCATCCGCCGACCCAGCTTCTGGCGAACTGGCGTGAACTTGTGCATCGAGAAGATCTGGCTTCTCAACTAGGACGTAATCATCAGAGCGATGAGTGCCCAGAAGGACAGAACGCCGAAGAGGGTCCGCTAGCTGGCGCGCCGTTGCCCTCCATGCACGAAGACACTCATCTAGAACCGCCGTGTCCTCATCTGCGTTTGCGGCGATGATGGCGTCTTGGAGCTCGGACAGGAACTCCTCTACATCTTCGCGATCCAACGATCGCAGCCACGCCAGTTCGCCTAGCTCGGAGGTGCTAGGCACGCCCGCGGTTCTCCGAAGAAGAGTGCTGAGCTTGGCGTAGGCCTCGCCCCACTTGGCGAGTGCTTCGAGCAGATCCAGCGTGCGTTCTGGCAGCATGACGAGACTTGTGCCGTCCGTGGCGCGCAGCCGAGCTCGATCACGCCGAGCTTCGTTGAGGAACTCCACTCGCTTAGTGCCTGTCAGGTCGGTTGCTTGGTAGATCGTCTCACCCATCATGATCCACCTATTCCACGCCCACCCATGTTCATACACATGATACTACCCACGATTCTGCTAAGATGACACCCCGATACCCAGCAGCGGAGGGTAAAACTTAGGAGGCGGCTCCAAGTGCACAACGAGCGACCCTTCGATGCGCACGAGATCTACCTCTCTGACCAGTCAAAGGAGACGGTCGGATGGCGGACGATCAGCTTGGTAGTGACCATGCGTGGCATGCTGGAGGGGGCCAGGTCTTCAAGGCCTCCACGTCCGCAGCCAGGCTCGAAGCTTTCAGCAAGGCGGCAGGCGAGCTCACTCGGCGTGGCTTAGACGCCACCGCCCTGGTTCGCCATGGCATGTGCCAACAGGTACTCGGCGCCCTGATCGCGAACCTGACCGCGATGCGTTTGGCGCCTCACTGGGGACTCAAGCCATTCGCCGGCTTCGAGAACTTCGACCATGATTCTTGGGCGAAGGTTCTGCGCCTGCCGCCCCAAGTTCCCATCATCGAGGAGGAGGATCCACGCAAAGCCGCAGAAGACTTTGTTAAAGTGATCACTCCTCTGATTCCTAGAGTCATGTCCTGGGTCTCCCTCGCTTCGCTACAGGACATGGTGTGCCTGACACCACCAAAGTCCATTCGAGAACTCCCCCAAGAGGAGATAGCACAGTTTTTTGAGCTCCAGGTTCCGTACCAATGGATGGTCGATTATTTCTCTCGAACATTTCTCCATGAGTGGGAAACCAAATCCCTCCATCTGACGCATCGATGGATTAAAGGGCTTGAGGGTCCGCCCTGCTCGCCTGAGCTCATGGAGGACAGACGAATCGAACCAGACCTGCTAGCGCACGAGATCGCAGATCGTGCCACCTCTCAGGAAGATCGCAAACCTCGCATCATGAGGTTGTCTAGTCCTATGCTTCCGCCCCCTGAAGCGCCGTCGACGCGAGACGAGGCAACTGCCGCCCTGGTCATGGGTAGCCTCATTGGGGAGATGACTCGCCATGCAACGCGCCTGCTGCGACAGGGGCGCCTTCGAGAGGCTGCCGCAGTCTTTGAGTTCGGCGTTCAAGGAGCTCCCGGGAACCCCGACCTACACAACAACTGGGGCTTTTGCCTCATTCCCTTGGAGCCTCGCGAAGCACTAAAGCTCCTCACGAAAGCAAAGGCACTAGGATACCGGTGCGAGGCAATTAATTTATATAATCAAGTATGCTGCATGGTTTCCCTTGGGCGACATAAAGCCGCCCTTTCATTGGCTGCAAGCGCATGGGATCGGATAAAGGTAGGCCGCTCACTTGGCGGCACCATTTGGCAAATGCACCATTCGGGTTGGATGCTCGCGGACACAGAGAATGCATGTCGAGATCTTGCTGCTCTCGCAGTGTCGGTTGCCACCAGCCATGGCTGGCAAGGTGAAGCGGAATCCTGGAACGATCGAATCGCCGATCTCGGTGCTCCTTGAGCTGAAATAGCCACGCACGTTGATCGAAGTCGATCACGGGCAGTCGATGGCTAATCCGTATCGCTGCGCGGCTTCAGCCATGTATCGGCGCAGCCGCGCTGCTCCGCATACACGAATGCTCCGCCGCTCCAGCGAACGCCCAGCCGGTAGAAGTCTTTGAGCACCCCCTAACGCCATCATCCACGCGGCGTTCTGCTCGTTCGACTCCCATGGGAACTTGGACTCGATCAGCGCAGGCGGGTGACCATCGGCCAACCATACCGACACAGGAGCCCTTGAGCACTGTATGCGGCTACTCACGTGGGGTGGCCGGCCCGCCAACACCTGCGCCGAAGCGACTGGCGTCATCATCAAAACTGCTTCCATCGCGCGTGCAACGAGGAACGGAACGATAACCTTCCCGAAGCACTCAGGATGCTCAAAATAGCGCGCGCCTTGTATGCGACCTCGCGGAACCCCATCCACTCGACAGCCAACACTGCGCTTATCTCCTACGGGGTTTCGAGTACGCGTGGACCACAGATGCCATGGTCTGCCGTCCAATTGCTAATTGGGCGTTGACTGACTTGGCACTGCGAGTGCCGAGCAATCATCAGGTCTAACCGAGCCGCATGCCTGTACTGCATGAGGACACCGTCGCCGTCGATGCCCTATACACCCAGCACGAATGGGGTGGTCGAGCCGACGCACCTCAAAGTGAGATAGCGACGCTCTACGAGAGCTCTGGTGGTGGCGTAGTTCCCGCTTGCACTCAGATAGTCGAAGGCCGTTCGTGGAAGATCTCCGCTGACGACCGCAGCCACTGCTGAAGATTTTGCGAATCACTCTGCCGAGCGGCTGTGTTCCCAGGCGGTGCCGAAGAGAAGTAACGCGTAGTCGTACATCAACCCGGGGCGGCGCGCGATGATGCACGGCGAGTTGCGGCCGTGTTCTGCCTGCTGGTAGATGGTCAGGTAGGCGACGCTGTCGGTGACGATGATGCGGTGCACATTGGGCAGGTCGTAGAAACGCAGCGAGACGTTTTTGCGATGCCGGGCGACCTCGCTCACGTAAGCGGCGTTGACGCGCACCTGCTCGGCGAGCAGACCGGAGGAGAAACCCAGATCCACACGGCGTATCTCCTCCTCTCGCTTAGAGAGCCAGGAGTCGGGGCCGAGGTCGGCGTCGGGGAGCAGCACCTGCACAGATTCCAGACGCTTGCCCGCTGCCTCCCAGACCGCGGCGAACCCGTCGCGTGTCAACTCGTTTCCGCGCCCGGCGAGAACGCGGACCCAACGTGCATGGGTCAACTCGGCCATCAGCTCTCCGGAGACCAGGCGCTGCCGTGAGATAACGCGCCGCACCCCCAAACCTGTCATCAGGGAGAGGAGCGCGACCGGCCACTGGCGGGAACGCATGGAAAAGGCCCAGCCTCCCGCGACGGTGAGGGCGGTGGCGAGGAGGGAACTCACCACACCGAGTACGAACTCATTCATGTCCGCCTCCTTCGCAACAGCCGCCAGGGAGAACCAGGACTTCACGTACTGCCAGTCGGCAGATGCAGATAAGGGAGGAGACTGAGCAGAACTGTTGTCGCGTGCCGTGCGGCGATGTCGTGGAAGTCGTCGTTCTTGGTCGTGCTGGCATCGTCAGAGATCCCTCGCACGACGACCCAGCCACGTACTGCCTGGGCCCCGTCCTGCTCGTGGAATGCCTGGGTCAGACCGCCGGCCTCCATGTCCACCGCGAGGATCTTGTCGTTGAAGGCCTTCAAATATCGGATGATCTCCGACTCCGCATCCGCAATCACTGCTTCACCCGAGCCGATCGGCCCGGTGAGCGCTCGATACTCACGCGTGATGCCGTTGGCATCGGTGGTTTGGAAACTGGCTGGCTCGTCGTAGTCGATGAAGAAGGAGTTAACAGCGTGGCCGATCGCAGCCGGTGCTTCGCGCTCCTCGCCTCTGGGCCGCCGCCCATCGGGGGTCTCCTTGCGGAGGTCGTAGTAGACGACCCGGGGAGTCACGACGACGTCGCCGAGTTCGATGTCTGTGTGGATGCCTCCACCGATTCCGACGAGTACGACGACTGCGGGGTTGTAGTGCCGACGGAGATGGTCGAAGGCCATGACGGTCGACCGCTGTCCTGGAGACAGCGCTCGGATGGCAGCGACTCGGGTGACCGTGCCCCGGACGTTCACGGCTCCTTCAAAGAAGGGAAGGTCGCCGCCCTGGACCCGTTGCAGACCCAGCATCTCGTAGACCGCCTTGGCCTCCTTGCCGAGTACGGTGATCACCCCTACCTCGGCACGTTTGCCATGTCGTGCCTTCTGCTCGCGGTCGGCCGACACGTTGACCGTCGCTCCGTGCCCGACTGCGGACTGGCTGATCTTCATGGATCCTCCATAGCTGACGATGCCGCTGTTGCCGTTCATCACTCATCTCCTTGGCTTTTCGAGGACTGTTCGGCGTTCTTGTCGGGCTCGCGAGCGTCCGGACGTACCTGTGCGTTAGTACCGATCGCTGACTGCTTGATCTCGGTCTTTCCACCCATGTTGAGCACGCCCGTGTTGACGATGCTGGTCGCTCTTTTCTGGAACGCGGATGTGTCGAGCTCATGGAGCTCTAGGAAGTCCTCGACCGCTTTGAGCAGGCGTTGCTCGATGAGTTTCATGTGGTCGTGGATGGTGACCTCGTCCAACTGCGCATGCTTCCACGGGGTCGACTTCTCTTCCCGGATGCTCAGTGCGGCGCCGATGGCCATCCCGCGCCGGGGTTTGAGCATGCGGTTCTTCCGGGCTCGTACGGCACCGGCCAATAGCAGCGGAATCTCGGCGAGGCGCCGCATCCCTGCGACTTCGAGCGGAAGGTTAGCTAGTCCTTTCAACGCAGAGCGCACCACAGCACTCACGCCGTTCTCCGCGAAGGCGTTGAGCACGTGATATTCGGCGGGAGTGCGGGTGAGCGCGCAGGCGGCGAAATCAAGACTGAGCGCTCGGCCCTTGACCGTGACCCGCAGAAAGACCGTCGTGACCAGCTCGCCAGTGGCGCTGGCACCGATCTCCAGAAAATGGTGAACGGCGCCGTAGGGGTCATCGATGATCTTGTCTATGTCGCTCGGTTCAGGCCGCTTCCGGAGCCAGTCAGGCCGAGGTGGCACGTCAGCCTCGGCGATGTACAACCGATCCCGCATGGTGAACCCGCGCAGCCCGTTCGGATCGTTGACGTCTCCCATGGGAGCCATCGCGGCCTTCAGGTAGTTCACGAGCTCGTGAGCCTCAAATCGTGGTGTCGGAGGCTCCAGCTCTTCCATCGGCTTGTGTTTCTTGAGACCCTCTGGACCTTTTACCGATCGCAAGAGCTGGACGGTGAGCGGAGGAAGCCACCGATGCACAAGCTCGCCGCTGCCCACGAACGGGCTCCGGTCCTCATCGATTAGTTCGAAGACAAGGTCTTCCGGGTCCGCTTCGAGAACCGGCGACGCTGGCCTGCGGTAGACCACGTAAGGGTGGGATTGTTGGTCAGCCATCGCCATTTGACGCAGAGTGAGTTTCTGCGGCTCCAGCGAATCCGCTCCGTGCATGCGGTTGAGGCGCCACTGGTAGACGGCACCTCTTCCGCACACCACGGCGGCGATCAGCAGCGCGAGGAACGCCGTCGCTCTTGTCATATGGTCCAGGGGAACGCGGGAGAACACTGCTATCAGAGGTGGCAGCACGATCAGGACGGCACATCCCGTGCTGCTGAGACGTAGAAGGCGTCCTTGCTGACGCAGTTCCTCCGATTCACTCTGCCATCTAGTCTTCCGTAGCCATCTCTTCAGCGCCGCCTTGGCTCGCAGCGGGAGCACCACCCGGGCACTTCTGACCAGCAGACGGGACAGACACCAGAACCCGAGTCCACTGACGACAGAGAAGGTGGCCAGTGGATCCACGACGAAACCGGTCGCGAATACTGCCAAGACGCACACGTGCTGCGCCATCTCCAGCCCCCACGCCCACCAGGCATGCCTGACGACCGGGATCAAGTCGAAGCCGTACGAAGGCGCGATCATGCGTGTCGAGTCGTTGTGCACCTGACGGAGGACGACGCGACAGAAGTCGGAATCGAGATATACGCCCGCGCAGAGGTGCCGCGTAGCCGTGTCCCCCCTCAAAAACCCGCGGTGCTCTTGCTTGCCACGCTTCGCTGTAGATCGGGCCATGCCGCCCTCTCCCTACTGTTTAAGTCAATCTGACCATAAATTGTTGGAAGCTTTGAGTCAAGGTGACCTTTAGGTACGGTTGTCTTGTGATGGAAAGATCAAGTCAGAGTCGGGCGCCGGTCACCGTGACCGTCGACCTGGTGATCCTCACCGTTTGGCAGGATCAACTGCGGGTCCTGCTGATCGAGCGGGGCAATCAGCCGTACCTGGGGCAGTCAGCGTTGCCAGGCGGGTTCGTCCGCGACGGGGAGACTCTGGATGAGACCGCGCTACGGGAGTTGAGCGAGGAGACCGGGCTGGACGGCCGCAAGCTGCACCTTGAGCAGTTCCATGCCTACAGCGATCCGAGCCGCGATCCGCGGGGCAGAGTCATCACAGTGGCCTACCTGGCACTCGGCCCCGATATGCCGCTGCCCGTCGCCGGTACGGATGCCACAGCAGCGCGCTGGGAGCCAATCTCATCTGCCCTCGCCGATGGCACGTCACTGGCTTTTGACCATGCCGCGATACTCCGCGATGGGCTGGAGCGGGCAAGATCACAGCTTGAGCACACCACGGTGGCCGCGGCATTCTGCCGCGAGCCTTTCACCGTTGGCGACCTGCGCCACATCTATGAGGCTGTCTGGGGATTCAAGCTCGATCCCAGTAATTTCCGCAGGAAAGTGACGCGAACGGAGGGTTTCCTCGAACCCACGGGCGAGCGCCGCTTTCCCGAAACCGGCAGGCCAGCGGCTCTCTACCGCCGGGGATCCGCATCGCTGCTGATCCCGCCGCTGTTGCGATCAAGTGACGTCTCCTCCTGATTCGGTCACGAGGGTGCCGGTTCGGGGTATGCGTTTCACCGGTGTACACCCGAACCGGCCATGGCCTCGATCACCAGCCGCGGATCTTGCGACCATGTTCGGTATCTGGGTGCAGCAGGGCGTCGGCGACGCGCCCGCCAGAGTCCTTGGCTCCACCGCCGAAGTTGAGGACCCCTTGGGCGTTTGCGCTGGCGGCGACACCGTCCCAGTAGCGGGCCTCCCGCTCCCAGCACACCGAGTCCAGCAGCTCGATCAGCTCTTCCCGACTCAGCTGTCTGCCCGAGGTCGCCCAGCCGGTGGCCTGGTGCGCGGCGATACCGATCCCGGCGAGTACTGCTGGCGCGGAGACCACGCCGCGCGCGGCGAAGTGCGGGTACAGGCGTGTGAGAAGCTCCGGTAGCAGGCCGAGGAGCCGGCGCTCGGCCTGCTCTGCGGTGACCCCCTCGGGCAGGCCACTCTCATGCAGGGTCGTGGAGGACAGGCCGAGGCCGGGCCGTCCGTGCAATGCGGTGACCATCAGCACCCTCAGGGCGGAGAGGGTGACGATCTCCGGATCGGTCTTAGTGAGCTGCCGCTTGCGAGTCTGCATAAGCTTGGCGAACGGCACGATCTTCCCGTCGTGCTCGACCTTGGCCGCACCTGCGACAAGATGGGCGAGCCGCGTGCCGATGTCGCGCTGGTCCATGGACATCGCCAGGTTCTTGGTGACCGGCACCCCCTCAACGTTACGGTCATAGAAGATCTGCCGGGCGTCCTCGACGCTCAGCCCGAAGTACAGCTCGAACGGCACCCGCACCGTACTCAGCCGCTCATATGTGATCCCGAAGCGCTCCGGGTTGTCGGACAGCTCGTGCCAGGCGGCGACCTGGGTCTCCCCATCAACTGCCACCACCGGCGTGCCCGCGATCATCGTGATGGCACGGATGCCGCTGCCGGCGATCAGCTCGTCGCCAACCGTGCCGGGCCGGCCGTCCAGCCAGAGCGTGATAGGTGGAGTGGACCAGCCGGAGCCGTACTCACCATTCACGCCAGAGGCGATGTAAGACGCGTACGAGGTGACGTTCCGCCCCTTCTGGGTGGTTTTCAGCATCCGCTGCACCAGGGCACGGACCTCGGCATGGCGGCGCAGGGCGCCAGGAGCGTACTTCAGCGCCCGCTTGTCCTCCTCGATCTTCGGGGAGGGTACGAGCTGGAGCAGTGTCGACAGCCCCATCGTCCCAATCACCGCGTCCGGGCGGAACGGGGTCACGATCAGCTGGATTCCTTCGACGGCTGCGGTCGGCATGGTCAGCGTCATTGTTGTGCCTCTCTCGGCAAGGGACGACTCAGGCCCGGTGAGACCCGGCGTCCTTGGGTGGTGTGAGACGAGAGTGACATCTTTTCATTGCCATTAGGCCTGAATTGCTGACATCCCCCGGTATCAAGAAGCACGCACTATGATTTCCCTTTTGGTCGTAATGTGTGCGGAGTCGAAAGCCTGACAGCGATCAGGGGAGGAAGAGTCCACATGGCGCAGCCGTCGTTTCCCCTCCCGGAGAGTTCCGCAATCTCGCTGGTCTCGATGTCCGAGATCGCGGCGATGGCGCAGGTCCAGCGCTCCGTGGTCCCCACCTGGCGTCGCAGGCACAGCGGGTTTCCCACCGCCGCCTTCGAGAACGCAGGACGCCCTTGGTTCGACGGACGGGAGGTAGTCGAGTGGCTACTCGCCACGGGATTGGGGAATGCCGACCCGGCCCATCTTCGGGCCGAGTTGGCCCTTCATGTTATTTCCGGCCATAAACACCTTTTCGGTCCACGCCGCCTCGTCGAAATCGTCGGCAGCCTGCTCTGCCTCCGCCACCTCGATCAGAAGCCTCTCGTATCCGACAAAGAGGACGATAAGCAGATAAATGTCAATGAGGCGTGGGCGGCGCTACAGAACCGGGCCGAGCGGATGGACCCTGAGGACGAGTTCGTTCTCCGTGAACTGCGAGCGGCCGACAGCTCGGCGGTCGTGCTGGCGCACCTCGCCGAGGATCTGGTCGAGGCCGCCTACACCACCGGGAGTGCGTACGAACGACTTCTGGGGCTGCGGGCACGCCTCGAGCTCACCGAGCTCACTGCCGAGGCCGTCACCCCCGGCCTGAGGGACCTGCTTGTCCAGCTTGCCGATCCCCGGTCCATGGTGGAGCGGCGCGAGCAGATCACCGTCGCCGACCCGCACGCCCGGACGGGAGATCTCCTGGCCGCGATCGTGCATGCCGTGGACGACCCCGCGACAATATGCGCCCTGGCTGCGGAGCCCGACGGGCCGCTTGCCCGCCTCGTCCGCCGCCGGTTGCTGCTCGCCGGCGTCGAGGAACTCAAACTCGATGTCCAGATAGGCCTCGATCTGGAGGAGAGGCTGGCGGACCCGGACCTGATCATCACCCAGCTTCCCTACCAGGCCGCTGAGAAGCGGTCGAAGTTCGTAGCGCTGGTGGGCATCGAGAAGGTCGCCGACCTGCTGGGACCCGGCCGCACAGCGCTCGTGCTCGGTCCCGCCGACGCCCTGGTCGACGTGCTACCCGACACCCAGGAGGCCCAGCTCCGCTCCAGCCTGCTGCGAAGCGGCGTCGTCGAGGCGGTGATCGACCTTCCCGGTGGCATGACTCCGTACCGGCCCGGCTACCGCTTGGCGCTCTGGGTGCTCACCCGCGATCCGGTCACGGCCGCACGCGGATACGTGCTACTCGCCGACGTCAGCGCCGAGCCGCTGAACGAGCAGGTGCGTACGCGGCTGGTCGAGGATGTCCTGATCTGGCGGGCCGAGGGCCGCCACGCCAGGCACGACCCCCGCTATGGGCACGTCGTTTCCATCGCCCAACTGGACGCGAAGTTTGGTGGTCCGCTGGCTCCGCCGGGGCCGCCCGCCTCCCAGACCCTGTCCCGTACAGTAACCGAACGCCCAGCGCTGATCGCCGAAGCCGAAGGCCGGTTGCAGCGAGCCGGTGAGCAGGCCCAGCGGTACGCCGATGAACACGGCCGCACGCGCATCAACGTCGTGCGACGCACCGGGAGGATGCCTACACCCACTACGGTCCGGGCGCTCATCGCCGGGCGGCGGGTCATGAAGGTCAGCGGCCACCGTCTCGCCCCGGAGCACATCGTGCCGGACGGTCATCATAACGTGCTCGGCCCTGAAGAGATCGGCGGCGGACCGGTCGGCGCGCGGCGCATCGACCGCGCCGTCCTCGCCACATACGGAAACGCGGCATTTACCGAGCCCGGCGACATTGTCTACACCACCTCGCCGCAGCTCGGCCTGATGGTCGACCACGACGGATTCTCCGTCGTCGCGTTCCCCGCTCGTATTCTGCGCATCGTCCCCAACGCCGAACGCCCACTGGCCCCCCGCGTACTCGCCGCCCTGCTCGGTGCTGCCAGAAACACCGGTCGTAGTCCCGGCGCGGTACGGGCTGCGCGGCCGATTGAGGACTTCGTCGTCCCCGACCTTGACCCGGCGGACATGAGGCGCGCCGACGCCTTCCTCGCCGACATCGAGCGGCGCCAAGGCCTGCTGCACAACCAGGACGACACGCTCACCGAAATCCGTCGCCTCGCTGTCGCCGGCCTCGCCGACGGCACCCTCACCATCGACGACCCCTGATCCTTCACGACTCCCCTACAGAGAAGAGAAACAATGCCCCCGCGCAAACGAGCGACGCCCGGCCAGGGCGAGCTGCTCACCATGTCCACCACCAAGGAGATCCAGGACATCCTGTGGAAGGCGGCCGACAAACTCCGCGGCTCCATGGACGCCTCCCAGTACAAGGAGTTCGTTCTCGGTCTGGTTTTCCTCAAGTACGTCTCCGACGCCTTCACCGAGCGCCGCACCCAGCTTGCCGCCGACCCTGAGCTGGCCGAGCTCCCCGAGCACCGCCGCGTCGCCTTTCTTGAGGAGAAGGACGAGTACACCGAGGCGAACGTCTTCTGGGTTCCGCCGGTCGCCCGCTGGGACCACATCTCTGACAATGCGCAGAGCACGGCGGCCGGCGTCGGCAAGCTTCTCGACGACGCGATGCACGCGATCATGAAGGAGAACCCGACCCTCACCGGCGTCCTTCCGACAATCTTCAACCGGGACAACGTCGACAAGAAGCGCCTCAAGGAACTCGTCGACCTGATCAGCGACGCCCGCTTCACCGGCCATGGTGACCGTCCGGCGCAGGACGTGCTCGGTGAGACCTACGAGTACTTCCTTGAGCGGTTCGCCCGCGCCGAGGGCAAGCGCGCCGGAGAGTTCTACACTCCCGCGAGCGTGGTACGACTGCTGGTGGAGATCCTGGAACCCTACGAGGGTCGGGTGTACGACCCGTGCTGCGGTTCAGGTGGCATGTTCGTGCAGTCGGGCAAGTTCGTCACCGAGCGGCGCGGCCGGGACCACAGCCACGACATTGCGGTGTACGGCCAGGAAGCCAACGAGCGCACCTGGCGACTGGCGAAGATGAACCTCGCTATCCACGGCATGGACCCCAGAGGCGTGGGCGACCGCTGGGCCGACACGTTCGTCGAGGACAAGCACCCTGATCGCAAGGCCGACTTCATCATGGCCAACCCGCCGTTCAACCTGTCCGCCTGGGCGCGGAACTCGAAAGACCCCCGGTGGAGGTTCGGCGTCCCACCACAGTCCAACGCCAACTACGCCTGGCTCCAGCACATCGTCTCCAAGCTGGGCGAGCGCGGCAACGCGGGTGTGGTTCTGTCGAACGGCTCGATGTCCTCCAAGCAGTCGGGCGAGGGCGAGATCCGCGCGGCGCTGGTCGAGGCGGACCTGATCGCGTGCATGGTGGCCCTGCCCGCCAACCTGTTCCGCACCACGGCGATCCCCGCCTGTCTGTGGTTCCTGACCAAGGACAAGACCTCGCAGGGCGCGAAGGCGTTGACCGAACGGCGCGGCGAGGTGCTGTTCATCGACGCCCGGAGCTTGGGGACGATGATCGACCGCACCGAGCGCATCCTGACGGACGAGGATCTCGCCAAGATCGCCGACACCTACCACGCCTGGCGTGGGACCGAGTCCGCCAAGGCGAAGGGTGTGAAGTACGAGGACGAGGCTGGCTTCTGCTACTCCGCGACACTGGAAAAGATCCGCGAGCACGACTTCGCGTTGACGCCAGGACGATACGTCGGCGCGACAGAAGTCAAAGAAGGCCCGGAGGCAGAGCCGGTAGAAGAGCGGGTCGCACGTCTGACAAAGGAGCTATTCGAGCAATTCGAAGAGTCGGCTCGGCTAGAAAAGGTCGTACACGAACAGTTGAGGAGGATTCGATGACTGAGTGGAGGCGAGTGCGGGTTGGGGGCCTGGCCACCACCAAGGGGCTCGTTGGCGGCCCCTTCGGCTCCTCCTTGGGAAGCAAAGACTACGTTGAGTCCGGAGTACCAGTAATTCGTGGCATAAACCTTGGATCAAAGAGCAAATTCAGCGGACAAGAATTTGTTTTTGTGGCACCCGAGAAGGCGCATGGAGAACTCGCGCGAAATATCGCCATCCCGGGGGATATTGTTTTTACACAGCGAGGCACGCTCGGCCAAGTGGGAATTGTCCCATCCTTCCCGTTCGACAAGTACGTAATCTCTCAGAGCCAGATGAGATTGCGCGTCGACCCGAATATCGCCATCACAGAGTTCGTTTACTACCAGTTCCGGTCACCGGAGATGATCAGAACGATCCATAGCCGAGCAATCACCACTGGGGTTCCCCACATCAACCTCGGAATTCTCGGAGATCTGGAAATAACCTTACCCCCCCTAAGTGAACAACGTGCTATCGCGACAGTTCTTGGCGCACTGGATGACAAGATCGCGGTCAATGAACGCATCGCGACGACAGGCGACGAACTCTTGACGGCGTCATTCTCCAGTTCGCTTGTCATGAATCCTCAGCAGTTCATCGACCAGCCGCTCTCCCGGACAGCAGAATTCGTCAACGGCCGCGCCTTCACTAAGGATGCAACCGGAAGTGGACGAATGGTGATTCGCATCGCCGAAATTAACTCCGGACCTGGCCCTTCCACCATCTACAATGAAATTGATGTCCCTGACCGGCACCTGGCTCGGCCTGGCGATGTGCTTTTTGCTTGGTCCGGATCGCTTACAGTGGCTCGCTGGTATCGACCTGAATCAATCATCAACCAGCACATCTTTAAGGTTATCCCTAAAAACGGAATGGCGCCGTGGCTTGCATTCGAACTGATCCGGCTGAAGTTAGCCGAGTTTCGCGGGATCGCCGCCGATAAGGCCACCACGATGGGACACATTCAGCGTCGCCATCTCGATGAACCCGTTCCTGTGCCAACCACTGAACTCCTGGCTCGACTCGATACCGAGCTCGGACCTCTTTGGGACCGCGCTCTCGCTGCAGAGCAGGAATCCCTCGCTCTTACTGCCCTGCGCGACGCCCTTCTCCCCCAGCTCATGTCCGGTCGACTCCGTGTCCGTGATGCGGAGCAAATCGTCGAGGACGCCTTATGACGACCGACAAGCACGACGGCAAGATGACCGAGGCCATCTGGGAGAAGCTCGCCCTGACCGAGCTCTCCCAACTCGGTTGGGAGCCCATGGGGGGCAAGCACATCGCTCCGGGTTCCGAAAAGCGGATGACCTGGGACGACCTGATTCTCCACGACGAGCTGCGCGGGGCGATCGAGCGCCTCAACCCCGCCCTCACCCCCCAAGCCATAGACGAAGCCCTCTCCGTCGCCACCACCCCGAGGTCCCGCGACCCGCTCCCCGAGAACCGGCTCGCCCACGAATACCTCACCTCTGGTATCCGGGCCGTCACCTACACCGACGAGTTTGGCGCGGAGCACACCCCCACCGTTCGCCTCATCGACCTGCGTACCCCCGAGGCGAACACCTACCGCGCAGCCAACCAGGTCACTGTCATGGACGGCGAGCATGAGCGCCGATTCGACCTTGTCCTCTACGTCAACGGTCTGCCTCTCGCCATCGTCGAGCTGAAGAGCGCTGCCGACGAGCACGCCACCCTCAAGGACGCGCACGCCCAGCTCCGCACCTACGTCGACGAGTTCCCCATCGCGTTCCGCTACAACGTGCTCTGTCTGGTCTCCAACGGGATCACCGCTAAGTACGGCACTCCGTTCACCGAGTACGAGCATTTCGCCCCTTGGAACGTGGACGACGACGGCGACCCTGTGGACACCAACGCCGCCGACCACGAAGGGCCGGAGGCGCTCTTCCTCGCCCTGACCGGCCTGTTCACCCAGTCACGGTTCCTCTCCTTCGCCCGGGACTTCGTCAACTTCACTCCCAAGGGAAAGCGCATCGCAAAACCGCACCAGTTCTACGCCGTCAAGAAAGCTCTCGAGGCGATCGTCGAAGCTTCCCGAAGTAACGGGCAGGCCGGCGTGGTCTGGCACACGCAGGGTTCTGGCAAGTCCGAGGAGATGGTGTGCACTAGCGCTCTAACATCCCGGCATCCCGCGCTTAACAACCCCACGATCGTCGTCATCACCGACCGTAACGACCTCGACGACCAGCTCTTCAACACCTTCCAGGACAGCCAGACTCTCCTCGGCCAGACCCCGATCCAAGTTCAGACCCGCGAGGAACTACGTACAGAGCTGACCAACCGCCGGACCGGCGGAATCGTCTTCACCACCCTGCAGAAATTCGGCCGTACCAAACAGGAGAAGGATTCCGGTGCGGACCATCCGCTCTTATCCGACCGGCGCAACATCCTGGTCATCGTCGACGAAGCACACCGCAGCCACTACGACAACCTCAACGGCTACGCCCGCCGCCTGCGCGAGGCTCTGCCCTACGCCACGCTGATCGCCTTCACCGGCACGCCCATCTCCAGAGCCGACGCCAACACTCGTGAGGTCTTCGGCGCGGGCAAGGACTACATCGACATCTACGATTTGAAGCGTGCCGTGGACGACGGGGCGACAGTCCGCGTCTATCACGAGCCAAGACTCATCCCGGTCTCGCTGCCCCCTGATGTGGATCCGGAGGCGATCGACGAGCAGGCCGACGCGCTGACCGCGGACATGGACGACGCCGAACGCCGCCGGGCCCTGCACTACGCCGCGCAGATGACCAATATCTACGGTGCGCCCGATCGGATAAAGACACTTGCCGAGGATCTAGTGTCGCACTGGGAGATGCGTTCGAAGCTGATGCGCCGACAGATCGGCGGACCGGGCAAGGCGATGATCGTCTGTGTCACCCGGGAGGTCTGCGTCAGGATCCACGACGCCATTTCCGAACTGCACCCCGGCTGGGCGAATAAGGATCCACGCAGCGGCAAGATGAAGATCGTTTTTCACAGTGTCCCCAGCGACCCCAAAAACCTGAAAGACCATGCGCTGCGCCCCTCCCAGCACAAGATCGTCCAGGAGCGTGCAAAGGACCCCGATGACGAATTGGAGCTCATCATCGTCCACTCCATGCTGCTCACTGGCTACGATGCCCCGCCGATCCACACCCTCTACATGGACCGCCCCATGCGAGGGGCAAATCTGATGCAGGCCTTGGCCCGGGTGAACCGCCGCTTCCGTGGAAAGCAAGACGGTTTGCTAGTCGGCTACGCGCCGCTCACCGAAAACCTCAATAAGGCGCTTGCCGAATACAGCCCCGGTGACCAGCGGGACCAGACGATGGGCCGAGACGTGGAACGGGCTATCACCGAGGTCCGCAACGAGCACGCCACCATCTGTGGCCTGCTCGCTGGCGTCCCTTGGCGCACGCTGTTGGCTGACACTTCAAGGCTCAAGCCGTACCTACGCGCCCTGCGCATGACAGCCAACTATCTGCGCGACCCTCGCACTCCCGGAAACCAGGTCAAGCCTGGCTCCAAGACGCTGAGCGTACGCTTCCGGGAGAGCGCCACGCGGCTGGAACGCTTCTACCGGCTGTGTGCGATGAGCAGAGAGATATCGGAGCGCTTCGACGACCTCCAGACCTGGCGCAAGGACATCGCCTTCTTCAGCGAGGTGCGCTCCTGGATGGTGCAATTGGACGCCGCGGACCGCGAGGCCAGCGGCAAGCCGTTGGCTTCCGAGGTCAATGTCTACCTTTCCCAGCTCGCGGCCTCCGTCGTCGACGCCGACGAGATCACCGATTTGTACGCCGAGGCCGGCCTTGGCAGACTCGACATCACCAATCTCAATGACGAGCACTTGCGCGAACTCCGGGACTCCGAGGCGCCGCATCTGACGACCGAGGCCCTGCGCCGGTTAATCGAGCAGAAGATGCGTGAGGTGACGCGGCACAACATCGTCCGCCGGGAGAGCTTCGCCGAGAAGCTCGAAGACCTGATGACCCGCTACATGCGCCAGCAGCTCAGCAGTGCCGAAATGATCGCCGAGCTGGTCGCCATGGCCAAGGAGGTCTCCGCGGAGGCCCGGCGCGGCGAGCGATTCGACCCTCCACTCAACCACGCCGAGCTGGCTTTCTACGACGCGGTGGCCAACCACGGCCTCGCGAAGGCTCTGATGGGTGACGACACCCTCGCGCAGATCGCCCGCGCGCTGGTCGCTGACATCCGCAAGAACCTGAGCGTCGACTGGCTCTCCCGCGAGCCGGTACGCGCCAAGCTGCGTAGCCGCATCCGGCGCCTGCTCGCGAAGTTCGACTACCCGCCGGAGCAGGAGCGCGCGGCCGTGGATCTCGTCATCAAGCAGATGGAGACCTTCGCCACCGAGTGGGCCCCGCGAGCACAGTAGTGACCGTTCTCCTCGGCCTGATCAGGTCAGGCCGCCACGCCTGGTTCCCGATTCCTAGCGAGAAGTTGGGCGGTCATGCTTGCCATGCCGCTGCCGGCGCTCGGGCCCAGCGGCCCTGCGCTCCTGGTCGGCTTGCCACCGGATGACGTGGTTGCTCTCGCGGAGTGGACTGGGGATATACGAAGGATGATCTTGCAGCACCACCCACCGCGTAAACTATTCGCCCAGCTCAAGCCGCCTGCGTAGGTGAAGTAGCTGTCACTCTCCTACAGCAGGTGCCACGCGTTCGAATCCTCCAGGGCGGGCTAACCACGTTCGTACAAGCTGCCCACGACCAGGGCAGCTAACGCTCGCTGGCGATGACGACGAGTTCGGCTCCCTGACTGGTCACGGATCCCCGCACGCCGTTCAAGAGGGTTTCGAGAAGGCTGAGCCGGAAGCTTTCTTCCATCAGGCTCAGACTTCCGGCTCGCTGGTACAGCACCTTGCTCAGGTGAGGTTGGACAATGACCACTCGGGCCTCAGCTCTTGGGCTCCGGTGGCTGAGGGCGTCGAGCAGGTCCCCTCTGCCATCCACGCGGACGCCATCCACCCACGTAGCAGGGCGTGGCGCCGGCGACGACTCGAGCCGGTCCCGTAGTCGGGACGGATCGAGGTTGATCAGATTCTTAACCGCCTGACTTGTCACGATCTCGTATGGCCCCACTGCAATGCGGCGCGACGGGGCGCTGGTCTTAGCAGCCTTAACATGGATCAGGCTCAAGATGCCTTCGCTGTCGATGTGCAGGAAGTCTGCGATCTCGCCGGGTCCGTCATCACAGGTCAGCAAGCCAGATGAGTAGGTCTTCACCACCCAGCCGAAGAGCGAGAGGTCACCGGCCAGTCCCACCCTGCTGTGGATCTCCGCCGGTGACGAGCCGATCGGCTTCTCGCGGGTGATCTCGTAGCCAGTGAAGTCGGCCCACTGCCAATGATGGAAGGCATGCGGTTGCACTTGCCGTTGGAAGATGCTTCTTCCGTCGATCATGTGGCCCGATTCGTAATAGATCCTGACGAGTTGGTCGCTGTACTGCAGTGCATCTAGGACTCGCCGGACCTCAGGCAGACTCGTGGGCTCGTTGTGAAAGCCAAACCGTACTTTAACAACACCAGATTCCAGCTGCACAACTCCTTGGAGCGTTCCACAATGGGCGCCTTCGAGGCCTACGTCTACAACGAAGTCCGCCGAATCGCGCTGCCCGCGCACCTCGAGGAGAGCTCGCTCCAGCAGCTGTGCTGCATCGATTAGTTCGTCATAGGCGCCGAGCGCCGATGACAGTTCGTCGGGAGATGTGGTGGCGAGATCGAACGCGCCGTGAACGCCCGACAGGTCATAGGACTGAACGGCCAAGATGGGAAAAGGGCGATCGAGCTCGGCGCCAGCGTTGATCGTCTCCTCAAGAAGCCGAAGGGCCTCTAGGGCCATCTTAACGAACTCATCGAAGTCACTAGTGCCCCTTGCCCAGATGAGAGCGTTACTCGGCGTTGTTCCGATGCTGCCAGCGAGCGTCTGGCGAGAATCCTCGGGCGGCAGGCTGGCTCGAGCGGAGGAGAAGGCGAACGAGCTGTCCTCCAACGGGTTAAGGGCGTCCTGGAGGCGTTGGCCACTGAGGTTCTTGGTGTCGGGACGGGTAGCCCGCCGAGTGTGCGTCCCTTGCAGCCACAGCCCTCGCGCCTCTCCCTGAAGCAGCGCCCCTTGAAATACCTCCGGCGGGACTCGGACGAAAGGCGGGATCGGTGGGCGGGTAAGCCACCGCTGCAGCCGACCCTTGAGGTAGTTATCGCAGTAGACTGCTACAAATTCCTTGTACGTGAGCGCAAGAGCAAGCGAATGCCTAGTGTCAACGAATCCGATGTGGTCATTCGCCCAACTCGGCCGGGAATCCTGTCGGTAAATGAAACCGTCCACGCGGTAGGGCATGGAGTCGTCCGCTGCCGCTATACCGTCGGCGACAATAACCGGCTGCTCCCTACCTGAACGTTTAACTGGAGTCTTGAGGAAGTCGATGAGCTGCGATATTGCTCGCTGCTTATCCCTAGCCGTGTTCCGAAGAACAATGATCGAGAAAAACGGTCGAAGCCATTCTGGCCGAATCACAGGAAGGGGATTTTCGTCGAGCATTGCCATGAGCCGAAGTTAATCGCTCCTGTCGCCCGTTCGCTAGCCATCGAATAGATGATTGATGAAAATGTGATCCAGATAGCAACCAAACCTTATTTAGTTGCACTATCTCATTAAATGTTACAGGATGGGCGTGCTTGGCAGGATTATCAACGGGCCTGGAGCACTCTGCGGGCGGGCCAAATAGTTGCGCACGCTGACAGGTCGTGATCTTCGGTCTGCTCACCGGGGGCGGGCCGCGAGACGATCGTTCGATTACAGCCAGGTGCGAACACAGAGATCAGCGACCTGACGGGGCGAACATACCTAACCCCTCAGGCGGCCGTGACCACACGCTGTGTGGGTGGCTGCGGCAGCCGGCACGGGAAGTGTGCGGGAGGATCAAGCGGGCAGAACGAGCCAACCACCGCTTCTCAGCAGGTCAGCGTGTAAGGCGGAACAAGTTCAGCTCAACGACGCAGGCAAGACTGTTCTGAGCGCGCTGCCGTAGCTATATACAACGGCTGTGCAGAAACCCCATAGGCCCACCGGGATCATCCCAGAGGGCCTATGACCTGGAGCGCGACCGAGAGGACTCGAACGTCTAACCTTTTGATCAGTGGAGCGAAGCGAAGGTTAGGTAGTGACGTGATAGCCAGCCTCATTGGGTGCAGGGACATGCGCGGGATGATCTTGCAGATGGAGCAAGCGGCACGAAGCATTTAGGCAGGTCAGAGCACGCACATCAACAGTACAGCCACCGCTCTCCTAATGCGAGCCCTCTTGTTTGCGTCAAGGGCGCCTGCGAGTCGAACGCTCGACCCGCCCGATCTATGAGGTGATCGGTGGTTGTGAGCCACCACCAGGCGCCAGCGAATCAGATACATAGCCCCGGGCTGTAACGGAGTGCATGGGCAGCAGCGGCCAGCCGGACGGAGATACACCGGGTTACGGAGCGCGATCTTGTCTGTTCTTTACCTGCACTCGTGTCCGGATTCGCGCCTGGAGGCAGGTATTTAAAGAGTGACAGGGACCAGGTGGCTCGGATGATCGGGCCACATCACCATGACAGGACCCAACCACATCACCCTTCGAAGTTCGTCATTCACCAGGCCCATCAGGCCCAACGACCTCAGCCAGAAGAGGCCCTGGCATGCGCCGCCGAGCGGCTCGCCTGGGCCGGCTCAACGCGCTCAACTGTCTGCTGAGCATCTCAGGTCAGAGTCGGCCACCAGATGGGGCTTGTTTCCGCTTGTCCGCCGGGCGCAACCATCCCCGAGCGCACAACCTCCCGATCCACGTCGGCACCCCCGACGGGCTACTCATCATCGTCACGGCGCCTCACAGCGCCGCGCGATGCGTGGCTCCCGTAGCGACGATCGAATCGGGCTTGAGCGCCGCCGCCGAGGTGGGCGTCGATACGTCGTGCCCGGCACCGCACTCGGGGCGGTGGGCGATGGGGAGCATAACGCTCACCCGATCACCCGCGCCGCCCCATCCGTGCTCGTGCCGGGCGGGCCCACGGCAGTCGCGCGTCCTTCTCGGCCTGGAGGCCGGCGATGAGGCGCGCGCTGACGTTGGCCGAGATCCAGCAACTGCCAGCTGTGGTCGACCTGGTCACCGCGGGACGGGCGCTCGGATTGGGACGCACCACGGCCTACCAACTCGCCAGGGACGGCCAGTTCCCCTGCCGGATCATCCGCATCGGCAAAAGGTACCTGGTGCCCACCACTGCCCTGCTCGCGCTGCTCGGCGATCACACCCTCATCGAGGAGGACAGGACAACCGATGACTGAAGGCAGCACGTTCAAACGCTGCTCCTGCCGCGACGCCGGCGGCAAGGAACTCGGGCAGAAATGCCCCAAGCTGCGCCGCCCCAGCGGCGGCTGGAACCACCGGCACGGCATCTGGCACTACCAGATCGAACTGCCACCCACCCCCGACGGCAAGCGCCGCGGCCCGCTCCGCCGCGGCGGCTTCACCAGCCAAGACGACGCCGAAGCCGAACTCGCCCAGGTAAGGGCCCTGTTGGCGTTGGCCGGTCCGCGCGAGCCCGCCACCCGCACTCAGATCGCCGATCTGATCAAGCGCACGCTGGCCGAGACCAAGACGCTGCCCAACATGGAGACGGTCCGCCGCAAGATCAAAACCGGGCTGGACCTGACTCAGGAGATCACCGTGGAGCAGTGGCTGGAGGAGTTCCTGCAGCGGAAGCGGAAGATCGAGGAGAGTACCCGGCGCTCTTACGAGGGTCACATCCGCCTGTACCTGATTCCCTACCTGGGCCGGCTGGCGTTGGATCGGCTCAAGGTCAGCGACATCGCGGTGATGTTCGAGCAGATCGAAGAGTTCAACGACGCCATCGCCGAACGCCGCGCCAGCCCCGACCCGAGCGTGCGGGCCAGCGTGAAGTATCGGCGGCCGGTCAGCATCGCCACCATGCACAGCATCCGCGCCACCCTGCGGCACGCCCTGAACATGGCCATCCGGCAAGACCGGCTGCTCGACTTCAATCCCGCCGCCGTGCTGGAGTTGCCGGCCAAGACCCGGCCCAAGGCGTTGGTGTGGACCGACGATCGGGTCCAGGATTGGCAGGTCGCCTTTCACGAGCGCCTGCGTGCAGAGAAGCAGTGCCGTGGCGGGCGGCGGGTGCATCCGGTCGACGCCTACACCAGCACGCCGCGGCCTTCCCGGGTGATGGTCTGGACGCCGGCTCAGACTCGGCTGTTCCTGGAAGAGGCCCAGCGGCACCGCCTTTTCGCTCTGTATCGGCTGATCGCTTTGCGCGGGCTGCGCCGGGGCGAGGCGTGCGGGTTGCGCTGGAAGGAGGTCAACCTCGACGCCCAGACCATCACGATCAACTGGCAATTGGTGCAGTTGGCCGGGCAGGTTCACGAAGGCACGCCCAAGACCGACGCCTCGGTACGCACCATCGCTCTGGACGCCGAAACCGCCGCGACGCTGCGTGCGCACCGGCAGCGGCAGCTCCAGGAACGGCTGGCCATAGGGGAGGCGTGGAAGGACACCGGGTTCGTCTTCACTCAATCGGATGGGGATCGGCTGCATCCCCAGCACGTCACCGACCAGTTCCTGTGGCTGGGCTACCTCGCCGGCCTGCCACCCGTCCGTCTCCACGATCTCCGCCACGGCGCCGCCTCGCTGATGCTGGCCGCCGGGGTAGAGATGAAGGTTGTGCAGGAGACGCTGGGGCACACCTCCAGTTCCTTCACGGCCGACACCTACACCTCGGTCTTCCCCGAGGTGGCGATGGCGGCCGCTGAGAAGACCGCAGCCCTGCTGCTCTCCGAGGAGGAGGACCAGGAGGAGCCGGGAGAGGTGATCCCGCTGCGGGCCTGACCCGCTACATCAGGAGACTGGCCCCGTCTCGCCGCGCTTGCACGGCGAGACGGGGCCGTTTCCTTTGCCAAGGAAGTCCCCAGAAGGCCGATGTCGATCATGGCGTGTGCGGGGTTGGGGCGCGCGAGCACGTACGGAGCACGCAACCGCTAGACGAAAATTCTAGAACGCATCCGATCCCGCAAAGCTGCAGGTCAGGACATGATCAAAGCGCGCCCTGCAGGATTCGAACCTGCGACCGTCGGATTAGAAGTCCGGTGCTCTATCCAGCTGAGCTAAGGGCGCTCCCGCCTTATTGTGCATGATCCGGCGACATGTCACGCACACGTTTTCCTCGTGTCAGTCTGTCAGGCTGATCACACCCCACATGAACAGCGTCCTCAAAGCCATAGCCGTCAGGGTCAAACCAGTGGTCCGGCAGGGTGTGTTGGCCTCTGGGAGGATATCGGAGGAGGTCAGGTAGAGGAGCAAACAGGCGAAAAGGCCCAGGTAGGCGCTCGGAGTGTTGTCCGGGATGGTGATAAGGGGTCAAGCGTGACGTGTCCAGGAGCAGGAAGGTAGGGGCGCGGCGGCGGGCGTGTCGTAGAGGGCTGTGCCTATCGAGCGTCGCTGAGGAGGCCGACGTGGGCCTTGGCGCGGGCGTGGATGCGGGCGTGGATGCGGGCGTGGATGCGGGCGTGGATGCGGGCGTGGATGCGGGCGTGGATGCGGGCGTGGATGCGGGCGTGGGTGTTGTGGTTGGTCTCGTGGGCGTCGAGCGTGGCCGTCGAGCGTTCGGTATGTGGATGGGCACCACGCCGGGGCGAAGGTCGGCATCGGCAGGGGTATGCCGAACGCCGCCGCCAGGGTTTGAGTAGGAGGTTGAAAATCACCTCGCCGTGCGTTGCCTCAGCGGTGGCGCTGAGGGCTCGGCCGCGCAGGCCCGACCGCGCAGCACCCCGGGCACAAAGCACCCCGCGGTGAAGGACCCGGCCACACAGCACCGCGTGGCGCAGGACACGAACTGCATGCCATGGACGTGCAGGGCCCACGGTGCAGGGCCCGGTGGTGCAGGGCCCGGTGGTGCAGGGCCCGGTGGTGCAGGGCCCGGTGGTGCAGGGCCCGGTGAGCGGGAGTGGAAGGTGGTGGGTTGGGGTGGTTGGTGAGTGGGTTGGTGGGAGTGGCATGAGCGGGGGTGGCGGCGGGAGGAGGGGTGAAGGGGGAGGTTGGCTTGGGAGGGTGGGGTGGGATGTGGGGGCTGGGGAAAAGGCTGGGCGGGGGTGGGGCAAAAGGGTCTAAGCTCTCGTGGCATGGTCGCGACGCTCCTGCATGAGATTCCGTTGCAGGGCGGGGACGTGACTGACGGGGTGGTGCGGGTCGGTGACACCGTGCGTAGACCGGCCAGTACGTCGACACCCGCCGTGCACGCCCTGCTCCGGCACCTTCAGGCCCGTGGGTTCGAAGGGGCGCCGCGGGTGGTGGGGATGGACGGGCTTGGGCGGGAGATCCTCACGTATGTGCCGGGTACGACCGGTTTGCGACTTGAGAGCGTGAGTGATGAGGCGCTGGCCGGGCTTGCGGTGTTGCTTCGGGAATATCATGACGCGACTGTTGGGTTCCCGCTGTCCCTGGATGGGTGGGAAGGCGGGTCAAATGACGATAAATCGCCAGAAATCATCGGACACTGTGATTTAACGCCAGAGAATGTGATCTTTCGCGACGGTAAGCCCCGCGCGCTGATCGACTTCGATCTTGCCCGCCCGACCACGCGGCTCTTCGACATCGTCACCACGCTCCGCCACTGGGCCCCCATCGCCGACCCCGTCGACCGGCCCCCGCTCCTCCGCAATCTCGACGTGGGCGAGCGGCTGCGGCTGTTCTGCGACGCGTACGGCGTGCCGCCCCGCGACCGCCGCCGCCTCCTCGAACTGGCCAGGCTCCGCTTCCACCGCTCCTACGACGTCATGCGCACGCGCGCCTCGGCGGGCGGCAACTGGGCGAAGATGTGGGCGGGCGGCGCCGGCGAGCGCATCCGCCGCGCGGCGGCCTGGATGGACGTACATGAAGACGAGCTCCATGCCCACCTGGTGTGACCCGCTGGGGCTCGCCCTCGGGGTGGCCCTCGACCGGCTGGTCGCCGACCCGCAGAGCGCCGCCCACCCGGTCGCCGTCTTCGGGCGTGTCGCCGCGAGCGTGGAGAAGTCCCTGTACGCGGACAAGAAGGCGCACGGGGTGGCACATGTCGCCATCTGCGTCGGGGGCGCGACCGCCCTCGGAGTCCTCGCCCAGCGGATCCCCCACGCCCGTACGGTCGTCACAGCGGTCGCCACCTGGGCCGTGCTCGGTGGCACTACGCTCGCGCGCGAGGGCGAGTACATGGCGAATGCCCTCGAAGGCGGCGACCTGGAACGAGCCAGGGCCCGGCTCCCTCATCTCTGCGGCCGCGACCCCTCCCACCTGGAGGCCAAGGAACTCGCCAGGGCCACGGTCGAGTCGCTGGCCGAGAACACCTCCGACGCCGTCGTGGCCCCGCTCTTCTGGGGCGCGGTGGCGGGCGTGCCGGGGCTGCTGGCGTACCGGGCGATCAACACGCTGGACGCGATGGTCGGCCACCGCTCCTGCCGCTACGAACGGTTCGGCTGGGCGGCGGCCAGGCTCGACGACGTGGCGAACTACGTACCGGCCAGAGTGACGGGGCTGCTCACGGTCCTGACCGGGCCGGACCCCGGCCGCGCGCTGGCGGTGCTCAGGCGGGACGGCCACCGGCACCCCAGCCCGAACGCCGGCAGGTGCGAGGCCGCCTTCGCCGGGGCGCTCGGCGTCACCCTGGGCGGCACGAACGTCTACCAGGGCAGGACCGAGCACCGCCCGACCATGGGCGACGGGCCCGAGCCCGACGTCAAGGACATCCGCCGTGCGGTACGCCTGACGCGCGCCGTCAGCCTGGCCGCCGCCGGAGCGGCCGTGCTGACGGCTTGGGCCCTGCGAAATCGCCACAAATAGGCCGCCGGGAGGATTGCGGACGGTCGCGCAATTGCGCGGTAATCAGCTATTGATTGCTTTTCACATTACGCGGTTGAGGTTGAGCACCAGCCAGACCACGAATATCGCGAGCACGGTGATGCCGATCATCGACTTCGCGGCGTTGTTCGCGACCTCCTTCCTGGCCGTGACCTGCTTGGCGCTCTGCTTCCACACCTGACGCATGATGATCATCGTCTGGAAGCGGCGGCCGAGGGCGAACACGGCGAGGGCGATGATGATGAATAGAATGACGCGACCGTCTGCAGGTTCCACGGAGATCCCCCCTGTGGGCCGTGAAGTTACTGAATCCCCCGAGACATTTGAGGAATCAGGATACTCGGGACGGACGCGGTTTGTAATTTGAATTATGGTCCGAGATCCACGACGATCGGGGCGTGGTCCGAAGGGCCCTTCCCCTTGCGGGCCTCGCGATCGACGTACGCCGACCGCACGCGCCCGGCGACGTCCGCGCTCGCGTAGACCAGGTCGATGCGCATCCCCTTGTTCTGGTGGAACATCCCGGCCCGGTAATCCCAGTACGTGAACGGATGCGGGCCCTTCATCGGCGTCGGCACGACGTCGTGCAGCCCGAGCGACCGCAGGTCGGCCAGGGCCCGGCGTTCGGCGGGGGTGACGTGGGTGGCGCCGACGAACAGCGCGGGGTCCCACACGTCGGCGTCCGTGGGGGCGACGTTGTAGTCGCCGCACGCCACCAGCGGCATGGCCGGCTCGGCCGCCAGCGCGTCCCGGAAGGCCGCGAACCAGGCCAGCTTGTACGCGTAGTGCGGGGAGTCCACCGTGCGGCCGTTCGGGGCGTACAGGGACCAGACGCGCAGTCCGGCGCAGGTGGCGGCAATGGCGCGGGCCTCCGGGGCCACCGCTTCCACGCCGTCGAGCTCCCTGAAGCCGGGCTCGCCGGGGAAGCCGAGGGTCACGTCGTCGAGGCCGACCCTGGACAGCAGGGCCACGCCGTTCCACCGGCCGTCGCCGTGGGCCGCGGCGGCGTACCCCAGCTCCCCTACCTCCGCCGTGGGGAACGCCTGGGCGGAGCACTTGGTCTCCTGGAGGCAGAGGACGTCGGGTTTCGCCTCGGCGAGCCACTCGAGCAGGCGGGGCAGCCGGGCCTTCACAGAGTTCACGTTCCACGTGGCTAGGCGCATGCTCCCAGCTCATCATTAATCCATCTTTTACGCTTACGGCGGGCCACCCCACCCCCCGCACGTGGCCGGGCTCTGTCCAGGGAGACGGTCACGAGGTGTGCGGGGCCGGGCGCGTTACGGCGCCTCCTGGGCCGTCGGATGGTCAAACCCCTGACCGTCGGGCGGAAAACGCGTGACCGTCGGACGGGAAGCCGTGACCATCCGGCAGAAACCCCCGAAGAGCGGCGTGCGCGTGGATCCGAGCCGGAAGCTATGCACTCCTTTGGGCTTTCGACCGGGCGGTTCGCGGTACGAGTGCATCAGCGTCCGACCGGCCGGATGGCGGTCCGCCCTTCTTCTGCGATCCGGCCGGGCGGCCTCTCTCGCTTCACTCCTGGGGGGAAATCATGATGGACGAGTCAGAGTTTTCCGAGCCGCTCACGCGCGACCTGTGCGGCACGATGCCCGTGCACCGCCGGCTGCTCAACGAGAGCATGTCCTACCGCGCGCGGCGGACGTCCATAGAGAACCAGGCCACGCAGTACAGGCTCGGCACCCGCATGGTCAGCCGCACCGGCGTGGTCAGCATCCCCGTCGTCGTGCACGTCGTCCATCACCCGGCCCGCCCCGAGCAGAACATCGGCATCGACCAGATCCACAGCCAGATCGAGATCCTCAACCAGGACTTCCGGGCCGCCAATCCCGACGTGACGATGGTGCCGCCCGTCTGGAAGTCGCTGGTGGCGGACACGATGATCGAGTTCCACCTCGCGACCCGCGGCCCGAACGGGGAGCCGACGGACGGGATCGTCCGCGTGGAGACCCAGCGGATGGGCTTCACCCACGACGACCTGGTGAAGTCGAGCGCCACCGGCGGGGCCGACCCGTGGCCCAGCGACCAGTACCTCAACATTTGGGTGTGCCAGCTGAAGGGCGGGCTGCTCGGCTACGCGCAGTTCCCCGGCGGGCCGCCGGACACGGACGGCGTCGTCATCCGGCACTCCGCCTTCGGGAACACGGGCACCGCGGCGCCGCCCTTCCACCTGGGCCGGACCACGACGCACGAGATCGGCCACTGGCTGAACCTCTTCCACATCTGGGGGGACGACGGCGAGGGCTGCAGCGGTGACGACAAGGTGGCCGACACCCCGAACCAGGGCGGCAACAACACCGGAATGCCAACTTTTCCCCATATTTCATGCAACAACGGCCCCAATGGCGACATGTTCGTGAACTACATGGACTACACCGACGACGCCGGCATGATGATGTTCACGAGCGGCCAGTCCACGCGGATGAACGCCTGCCTGGAGGGCCCGCGGGCGTCCTTCCTGGTCCAGCAGCTGGCCGCGCGCGCGGAGGAGCGGATCCCCGCGGGCGTCGTCTCCCACGGTGAGCCGCGGCTCACCGGGAACGGGTCGCAGCACGACCTGGAGCAGCTGCTCCAGGAGGTGCTGAAGGACACCCGCGCGGCGCTGAACGTGGTGGCCGGGAACCGCCAGGTCCGATGAGCGTCGTCGTGATGAACGAGGAAGCGCCGGACGTCGTCGGAGCCTGGACGCACGCCTACGAGGAGGACACCGACGCGGTGGCGGTGTACCGCCCGGAGGATTTCGCGTTCCGGCCTTCGCGGCGGCCCCGGCGCGGGATGGAGTTCCACTCCGACGGAACCTTCGTCGAGTGGATTCCCGGACCGGACGACCGGCCCAGGAAGATCGTCGGCCACTGGGAGCGCCAGGGAACCGACCGGATCCGGATCACCTTTCCCGGCGGTTCCGGCCAGCCGTTCGTCCTGACCGTCGTGTCCCGCGAGGACGACCAGCTCGCCTTCGCGAAATGAGCCCGCCCGAAGTGAACCTGCGCGAAGTGAACCTGCGCGAAGTGAACCTGCGCGAAGTGAACCTGCGCGAAGTGAACCTGCGGGGAATGAGCCTGCGCGCAATGAACCTGTTGGGAATGAGCTTGCGCGGAATGGACCTGCGGGGAATGGACCTGCGGGGAATGAGCTGTGGAGGACGCCGGTGAAGTACGGCATCATCGGCGAGGCCGCGGTCGAGGAAGAGACGCCCGGCCTCGAATGGGCGCGGCTGGGCGACACCCTCCTGTGCTGGACCGAGGACGACGAACGCTGGCCCGCCGGCCTAGCCCTGCAGGAGCCCGCCGCGCAGGCCCCCAGCCTGTATCTGGTGACCCAGGTGGGCCGATTGTTCCAGCGCGAGCACCCCGACATTCCCGTCCTGGTCGACAAGGGCCGCTACCTCGTGGTCGGCCCGGACCCGGAGCAGGCCGGAGCAGTACGGGCGCATGAGGACGTCTGCTATCAGATGCGCCCGCTGACCGCCGGTATCACCGTGTTCCGGAATGTGACCCCGGCCCGCCGCACGCCGGATCCCGCCGTCCGGGAGCTGGTGAAGCTGGTGGACGAGGACGCCTACCAGGCCACCCTCCGTACGCTGGTGGGCCACGGCACCCGTCACTCACTGAACCCCGCGTTCAGGGCCGCCGCGGAGCAGGCCGCCGACCTGCTGCGCGGGCTCGGGTACGCCACCTCGCTCGCGCCGATCACCGTCGGCTCAGGATCCAGCCTCAACGTCGTCGCCGAGCGGGCGGGTGAGGGCGGTGAGCCGAGGGGCCGCGTGCTGGTCACGGCGCACCTCGACTCGATCAACGCCGTGGACGGCCCGGCCGCGGCGGCGCCCGGCGCCGACGACAACGGCAGCGGGGCGGCCGGCCTGCTGGAGATCGCCCGCGTGTTCTCCGGCAGGCGGACCACGCACGACCTGTGCCTCATCCTCTTCGGCGGGGAGGAGCAGGGCCTCTTCGGCAGCCGCCAGTACGTCAAGGCGCTGGCGCGGGCCGAGCGCGACCGCATCCGCGCCGTCATCAACATGGACATGATCGGAACGCTCAACACGCCCGCGCCCACCGTGCTGCTGGAGGGCGCGCAGACGTCACAGGTCCTGATCGACGACCTGGCCACCGCCGCGGCGACCTACACCTCGCTCGCCGTCCAGACCTCGCTGCATCCGTTCGCCAGCGACCACGTGCCGTTCATCGACGCGTCGATCCCGGCCGTGCTGACCATCGAGGGGGCCGACAGGGGCAACGGGAACGTGCACACGGCGAACGACACGCTGGCCCACATCGACTTCGGCCTCGCGCTGGAGATCGTACGCATGAACGTGGCCGCCACGGCGGCCGCGGCGGAGGTCTAGGTAGGCATGCCACACCGCGTCAAGGTCGAGGGCGACCGGTTCCACGGCCGCGTGCCCGAGGGCGCCGAGTACGTCGGGCGCGAGTTCCCCGGTCACCGGCGCAGCCCGTTCGCCAATCCGCACAGCCTGTCGGAGAAGGGCTGCCGGGTCTGCGGCGGCCGGGTGCACCAGCGGTCCCAGGTGATCGAGCTCTACCTGGCCCACCTCCGCGAGCATCCCGAGCTCGTCGAACGGGCCCGCCGCGAGCTGCGCGGCAAGGACCTGGCCTGCTGGTGCCACCCCGATCAGGAGTGCCACGCGGACGCGCTGCTGGCCGTCGTCGCGGGCGCGGAACCGTAGCTCACGGCGGCTCGACGCCCGCGGTGACCCTCGCTGCGGAGCCGTAGCTCACGGGTGCTCGACGCCCGCAGTGGCCTCGTTGCGGAGCCGTAGCTCACGCAGGCTCGACGCCCGCGGTGACCCTCGCTGCGGAGCCGTAGCTCACGGGCGTTCGACGCCCACGGTGATCTCGTTGCCGAGCCGGCGCCCCATCAGCAGCTCCAGGTCGTCGCCGCTCCAGAACTTCCCCGGGTCGTACCAGTTGGGCCGGCGACCGCCGGGCAGCAGCCCCATCTCCTCGTACGTGACCGCCACCACCTCGGCGCAGTACGCGCTCTCCAGCGTCTCCTCCCGGCGGCGCCGGCGCGGCAGCCGGCCCCTGGCCCAGCGGGCGGCCAGGCGGGCGGTGGAGGGGAACGGGGTGCCGTCGAGCCGGGCCACCGTGCGCAAGGCCGCGTCCTCCATCTCGGGCGTCGCCTCCGGCTCGAGCTGGCGCAGCCAGGGCCGCTGGTCGTAGCGGCCGACCCACGTGGTCACGGCGTCGCGCAGGTCGTGCAGCTGCACCCCGCGCTGGTGCGTGCCCGACCACAGGTCGAGCAGCGACTTGCCCAGCTCGGCGTGCCACATCATCGGTGGCAGGTCCTCGACCACGATCGCCATGCCCACGTGGTTGACCGGGCTGTTGGTCATCGTCTGGATGGCGCGGTCGGGCACCGAGCGTCCGCGGAAAATCCACAGATCGCCGGTCCTCGTCACCTTTACGGCCTCGTCGAGAGTCAGCACACCGTTAGCCTAGGCACATGCGCTGGTGGAAGATGCTCGGTCTGGCGGGAATCATGGGCGTGGCGGCCACGGGAGTGGTGATCGCACGCGCAGAGCGCCGCCGCCGGGCCTACACACCCGAAGAGATCAAGGTGCGGCTGCGTGAAAGGGTTGACCAAAATCAGCCCGAAGGGCGTAGGTCGTAGACGAAGACCACGTCCGGGTAGGCCGGGTTGTCGTTGTAGCCCTGCACCGCGCCCTGGTAGGCCCGCTGGTAGTTGACCACCCACGGCACCGCCGCGGCCGCCCGCTGGTCGAGCACCCGCTTCGTGGCCTGCTCGTACGCCCGCTGCGCCGCCGGCCGGTCGGTCACGGTCAGCTCCGGCACGGTGTCGAGCAGCGCGTCCAGCCCCTGGTCGCGCAGGTAGGCCAGGTTGAACACGGGCGGGTTCCCGCTGTGGAAGACGTTGCCGAAGTAGGAGTAGCCGTCGGCGTAGTCGGGCCACCAGTACATGACGAAGATGTCCTGGCCGCGCTTCTTGCCCTGCTCCCACTGGGCGGTCCAGGGCATCGCCCGGGCGTCGATCGTGACGTTGAGCGGCTTGAGCGCGGCGGTGAGCTTCGTGGCGAGCAGGTGCCAGTCGGTGTCGCCCTCCCCGTACGTCAGCCGCAGCCGCAGCGGCCGCCCGCCGGGGCCATACCCCGACCTGTTCAGCAGTTGCGCCGCCCCCGCCAGGTCCTGCCGGGGCACGCGGCCCGGGACGTACCCCATGAGCCCTTCGGGGATGATGCCGCTTGCCGGTGAGACCGCGCCCTTCAGGTCCTCGATCAGGCCCTGGTAGTCGACGGCCTTCTGCACCGCGCGGCGCACGCGCACGTCCTTCATGGGGCCGTTCGCGGTGTTGAACAGCAGCATCGCCGTCTGGAACGACGGCCGCTCCGAGGTGCGCACGCCCGGCGCGGTCGAGGCGGCGGCGAACAGGCGCGGGTTCAGCCGCGCCACGAAGCTCACCTCACCGCGCTGCAGCAGCCGCCACGCCCTGTCGGGATCGGGCACGACGCGGAACTTCACCGTGTTGTAGTGCGGCCGTCCCCACCCTCCCCAGTACTTGTCGTACGCGCTGAGCGTGAGCTCCTCCTCCTTGCCCTTCTGCCACTTCGTCACCGTGTACGGCCCCGAGCCCGCGTCCCTGCCCGACGCGAAGAACTTCCCGAGGTCGGGCGCCGCCTGCGTGTCGTAGATGTAGGCCGCGTAGGTGGAGGAGGCGACCAGGTCCAGCGGGACGGGGTACTTCAGCGCGAACGTCACCGTCGTGGGGCCGTCGACCCTGATGGACGAGACGGAGTCCCAGATGTAGGAGGCGCCCGCCTTGACGCTCATGGTGCGCTCGATCGACGACTTGACCGCCGCGGCGTCCAGGGGCCTGCCGGTGTGGAAGGTCACTCCGGGGCGGAGGTTGAACGTCCATGTCCGGCCGTCGGGCGACGAGCGCCAGGACGTGGCCAGCCTGGGGCTGGACTTCTTGGTGACGGGGTTCCAGAAGGTGAGCGTCTCGTAGATGTTCTGGAAGGCGACGATCTCGTTGGAGTAGGACCTGGAGGGGTCCCATTCGGTGACGACGTCCAGGTTCTCGACATAGACGAACGGGGACTGCCCGGACGGCGCCTGCGGGGGCTCCGGAGGCGGTGAGCAGGCCGCCAGAAGTATCAGCGCGGCGGCCGCTGCGAGACGACGGCGCAACGCATCTCCTTCTGTCAGCGATGTACTCGGGAAACCTACTCCAAGATCGATGGGATCAACGCCCAGGTGTCCAAAAGTCCCGAAAAATTGGGCATTTTGATGATCCAATTGCTATCCTCTGGGCTTGTCCCGTCCGGGGTTGCCAGCAGGGGACCGACCGGAATGAGGTGTCATGGGTCGTAGCCGAACGATCCGCATGAAGATCATCGGACTACTACTCGTGCCACTGGCCTCCATGGTGGTCTTGTGGGGGGTCATCACCGCCGTCACCGCCACCGAGAGCTTGGAGCTGCGTCAATACAAGACACTCTGGACGAACCTCCGTCTTCCCGCGTACAAACTGATCAGCGAGATCCAGCGTGAACGTCTAGTCTCGGCCAGGCTCCTGCGTAACTCGGGGGACAAGTCCGCCGTCGCCGCGCAGCGCACCCGCACCGACGCCGCCAGTGACGCGTTCAGGCAGCTCTCCAGCAAATCCAAGGACCGATCGGAAGAGATCCGCACACAGGTGGACGCGGTGTACACGCAACTCGACAGGCTCGATGCGATCCGAGGCGAGATCGACACGGGCCTGTCCGACCGTCTGCACACCGTGGAGGCCTACAGCGCGATCAACGACACGCTCTTCGGCCTGCACAAGCGGGTCGCGCTGATCGACGACATCCCGATCTACGAGCAGTCGCGCATCGTCATCGACCTCGGGTACGCCAAGGAGCTGCTCACCAGGGAACAGGCCGTCGCGTTCGGGCCGACCCAGCCCGCCGAGCGCAGGCTGTTCACCGAGCTCGTCGGCAACCGGCGCTTCCTGGTCGACCAGTCGCTCAACGAGCTCGACCCGAGCCTGCGCGACCAGCAGGTCATGCTGATCACCTCCCCCGCCTACCAGCGGATGCGGATCATGGAGGACCAGATCATCGCCGGGCAGGCGCCGCGGAGCTGGCTCAGCCAGACCGAGGGGCTGTCCAAGTCGTTCCAGGAAGCGCTGATGCGGGCCAGCTCGGTGCTGAACGCGCGGACCGAGCCGATCGCGGACCAGGTGCTGTCCAGGGCGCTCCTGCTGGCGGGGACGGCACTGGGGCTGGTGGTCGTGTCGATCGCGTTCTCGCTGCGCATGGGCAACCGGCTGTCCAAGGAGCTGGGCGCGCTCCGGCTGGCCGCGCTGGAGGTGGCCCAGGAACGGCTCCCCCACGTGGTCGCCAAGCTCCGCAAGGGCGAGAAGGTCGAGATGCCGGAGCTGTCGGTGGCGAGCACCACGGTCGAGATCGACGACGTGGGCCAGGCGTTCTCCACCGTCCAGCAGACGGCCGTCGAGGCCGCGGTCGGCCAGGCGCAGCTCAGCGAGGGCGTCGGGCACGTGTTCCGCAACCTGGCCAGGCGCAGCCAGACCCTGCTGCACCGCCAGCGCATCCAGCTGCAGGACATGCAGCACCGGGCCACCGACCCCGACGCGCTGGACGACCTGTTCAAGCTCGACCACCTGACCACCCGCATGCGCCGCCACGCCGAGGGCCTGATCATCCTGTCGGGCGCCACCCCCGGCCGCGGCTGGAGCCGGCCGGTGCCGCTGCTCGACGTGGCCCGCGGCGCGTCGGCCGAGGTGGAGGACTACCAGCGGGTCACCGTCGAGCCGATGTCCGGCCAGCGCCTGGCCGGACCCGTGGTCGGCGACGTGATCCACCTGATCGCCGAGCTCATCGAGAACGCCACCGTCTACTCGCCGAAGCACACTCCGGTCATCGTGCGCGGCGAGGTGGCGGCCCGCGGCTTCACCTTCGAGGTCGAGGACCGCGGGCTCGGGATGAGCGCAGAGGAGCTGGCCGAACTCAACGAGCGGCTGGCCAGCCCACCGGAGTTCGACCTGGCCGACAGCGACCGGCTCGGCCTTTTCGTCGTCTCCCGCCTGGCCGCCAGGCATGACATCCGCGTGACGTTACGCGGTTCACCATATGGAGGGACCACCGCGATCGTGTTGATCCCGGAAGAGCACGTGGCCGAGCCCGAACCGGAGGCCCACGTGAAGGAACCCGCTCGACCCATGCGGGTGGTGCGAAGTGAGTGACGAACGCTGGCTGGACGAGGACGCCGGTCCTATCGTCCCGGCCTACCTACTGACCAGGGGCCGTACGGTCCCCGCGAGCGAGGCCATCGACCTCATCGCGGTGATCATCACGGCCGGCGGCCTGGCGCCGCCGATGGGCCTGGGCCCCGAGCATCTGATCATCATGCAGAAGTGCACCAAACCGACCCGGCTCGTGGACGTCGCGGCCGAGCTGAACCTGCCCATCGGCGTGGTACGGGTGCTGGTCGGTGACCTGCACGCGCAGCAGCTCGTGCAGGTCGAGCACCCGCCTCCCGCGCCCGACGCGAAGGTGCTGCTCGAGGTGATCAGCGGCCTGAAGGCGCTGTGACCGTCCCGCGGTTGAGCCGTCCGTACACGGCCGCGAAGAGCGCGGCCGTGACCCCGGCCAGGGCGGCCGCCCCGAAGACCCACCGGTAGCCGCCCACGCCCGGCTGGGCGGCCAGGATGGCGGCGATGGCCGCGCCGGCCGTGCTGCCGCCCACGATGCGTACGAGCGCGTTCACGCCGGCCGCGAGGGCCGTCTTGCCCGGGTCCACGTGCTCCACGGCCATGGTGCCCAGCGCCGCGTAGCCGATGCCGAGGCCGATGCCCATCAGTGAGGTCGCCACGTACAGGTGAGCCGGGCTGCTGTGCGCGAACACCAGCCACAGCCCCGCCAGCGCCGTGGCCGCCGACCCCGCCGCCACCATGGACGAGGCCTGGAAGCGGCGCATGATCCGGCCCGCGAACAGCGAGATGACCAGCATGAAGATCGTGCTCGGCAGCAGGAAGAAGCCCACCTGGAGGGTGGAGGCGCCGAAGCCGTAGCCGGTCTCCACCGGCACCTGGGCGAAGCTGGACATGCCCGTCATGAGGGTGAAGAACGAGAACCCGAGCAGCATCGAGGCCACCGTCGCGCCGACCGTGCCCCGGTGGACCAGCATCGCCATCTCCACCAGCGGCTCGGCCACCCGGCGCTCGACCGCGACCCAGACCGCCGCCAGGGCCACCGCGGCGGCGAACAGGCCGAGCACGCCCGGCGAGGTCCAGCCCCACGAGCCGCCCTCGCTGATGCCCAGCAGGAGCGCGACCAGCCAGGCGGTCAGCAGCGCCGCGCCGGCCAGGTCGGGACGGCCCTTGGGACCCGCCGGGGCGCTGTCCTTGACGAGCACGGCCACGATCGCGACGGCCACCAGCGAGATGCCGCCGGTGATCCAGAAGACCAGGTGGAAGTCGCCGGACGCGAGCCCGGCCAGGATCATCCCGCCGCCGCTCCCGAACCCCATCGTCGCGCTGATCACCCCGATGCCGGTCGCGAGTTGCTCCCTGGGCAGCACGTCGCGCGCCACCCCGATCGACAACGGCACCAGCGCGGCCACGGCTCCCTGCAGCACCCTCGCCACCATCAACCAGGTCAGCGAGGTCGCCAGCGCGGCCATGACCGAGCCGACCACCAGGAGGCCCAGGGCCCCGAGGATCATGGGGCGCCTGCCGTACATGTCGCCGAAGCGGGACAACAACGGCGTGGCCACCGCCGCGACCAGGAGGCTCAGGGTGAGCGTCCAGGTCACGGCGGAGAGCGGGGCGTGCAGCTCCCGCTGCAGCACGGGAAGCAACGGGACCACTGCGGTGTTCTGGAGTGCGGCGATGGAGGCCGCGAAAGCCAGCGCGACCACCCCGGGCCACGGGCTCCTGGTGGACGTCGTACGTGCCGCGGACGCGACGACTGTCGCCATGTCGGCTCCTTTAGATAACTTGGGTAAGTAACCAGGAAAAGATAATACATACGTAAGTTAGGTAAGCAAATCGGTTATGGACGAAGATCTCAACAGGACGGTGTCGGCGTTCCGCTCAGTGGTGGACGCGCTGAACCGCGCCAAGACGCATGAGCGCCTGACCGAGGCCGCCGGCGTCCGGCTCGACCGGCCCGACGTGAAGATCCTCGTCCACCTGCTGGACGCGGCCGAGCCGCGCAGGATCGGCGCGATCGCCGAGGGGCTGCAGGTGGAGAGCCCTCACGTGACGAGGCACGTCGCCTCGCTGGAGCAGCGCAAGCTGGTCGAGCGGGTACGCGACCCCGACGACGGCAGGGCCTGGCGCATCGCGCTGACCGAGGAGGGGGCCGAGGTGGCGAGCAAGTGCCGCCGGGTGACCGCCGAATGGTTCGACGGCGCGCTCGCGGGCTGGCCGGCGCAGGACCGGGCGGAGCTGTCCAGGCTGATGGACAAGCTCTCGGACGACCTCTGCGCCTACTTCAAGAACCTCGGCAACTGAGCAGCACGTCCTCGGCGCGGTGGCAGGCGACCTGGCGGCCGCCCAGGTCCCTGAGCGCGGGCGGCTGCTCGCACTCCGGCGCGGCCAGCGGGCAGCGCAGCCGGAACGGGCATCCGGTCGGGGCGGGCACGGCCTCCGTCCTGCCCTTGGCCTCCGGCGGGGCGCCGCCCAGCTTCGGCACGGCGTCGCGCAGGGCGCGCGTGTAGGGGTGGGCCGGCTTCGCGAGGAGTTCGGTGGTCGGCCCCGACTCCACGACGCGGCCCGCGAAGAGCACGTGCGCGGTGCGGCACAGCCGGTCCACGACGGCGAGGTTGTGGGTGATGAGCAGGCGCTCGGTATCGAGGGAGGCCAGCAGGTCGAGGATCCTGGCCTGGACGGTGACGTCGAGCGCGCTGGTGGGCTCGTCCAGGATGAGCAGGCGGGGATCCACCGCCAGGGCTCTGGCGATCACCACGCGCTGGCGCTGGCCGCCGGAGAGCTGGTGGGGCCGGCGGGTGGCCAGGCCGGGGTCCAGGCCGACCTGTTGGAGCAGGTCCTTGACCCGGCCTCGCGCGGCGCGCGGCAGGGCCTCGGCGACGGAGGTGCCGATGCGCATCCTGGGGTCGAGAGCCTCGGCCTGGAACACGGGCTGGACGTCTTTGCGGAACTTCCGCATGTCCACTTTTTTCAGCGTTTGGTCTCCGTACCAGATATTTCCGGACATGGGGGTGAGGAGGCCCAGGAACGCGCGCGCCAGGGTCGTCTTGCCCGAGCCGCTCTCCCCGATCAACCCGACGCCGCCCTCGGTGATGTCCAGGGTCACGTCGTGCACGACCGGGATGCGGCCGTACCCGAGCGTCACCCGCTCGGCCCTGAGCATGGTCACGGCAGCGCCTCCAGCAGCTCGCGCGTGTACGGATGGGACGGCTCGGCCAGCACCCGCGCGGCCGGCCCCGACTCCACCACCGCGCCGTCCTTCATGACCAGCACCCGGTCGGCGATCGTCGAGACCAGGGCCAGGTCGTGGGAGACGAGCAGGAGCGCCAGCCCTCGCTCCTCCCGCAGCCTGCGCAGGACGCCGACCACCTCGGCCTGCACGGTCACGTCCAGCGCGCTCGTGGGCTCGTCGGCGAGGATCACCTCGGCGCCCAGGGCGATGGCCAGCGCGATGGCGAAGCGCTGGGCCTGGCCGCCGGAGATCTCGTGGGGGTAGCGGCGCAGGATCTCGCGGTCGAGCATGACCGCCTCCACGGCCTCCCCCATGATCTCCTCCAGCCTTCCCTTCCCGGCTGAGGACCGCGCCTCCGGCAGGGTGCCTGCGGGCCTGCCGACGCCGTGGAGCTTGAGGGCGCGGCGCATCAGGACGCCGAGGCGGGTGGCCGGGCTGAGCGCCGCCTGCGGCGACTGCATCACGAGCGCCACCCTGGCGCCCCGGAGCTCGCGGAGCCTGCGCGGTGACGCCGTGAGCACGTCGACGCCGCACACTCGTACATGACCTGAAATTTCGGCATCCGGGGTGAGGCCCAGCAGCGACATCAGCGTGGTCGACTTGCCCGAGCCGCTCTCCCCCACGATCGCGACGCACTCGCCCTCGCGCACGTCCAGCTCCGGCACGTCGGCGACGACGCGCCCGCCGTAACGCACCTGAAGGTCGCGCACCTCGATCATTTGACCGCCCTTCGCGGGTCCAGCGCGTTGCGCAGCCCCTCACCCAGGACGTTGAACGCGAACGCCGTCACCAGGATCGCCAGGCCCGGGAACGTGACCACCCACCAGTTCGTGGTGAAGAGCGTCTGCCCCTGCTGCACCATCAGCCCCCACTCCGCCGTCGGCTCCTGCGCGCCCAGCCCCAGGTACGACAGTGCCGCCGAGGTCAGGATCACGCCGCCCGCGTCGAGCGAGAGCTGGACCAGGACGGGCGTGAGCGAGTTCGGGAGCACGTGCCTGAGGATGATCAGCGGTGCGGGCACGCCGAGGCACCGGGCGGCGTCCACGTAGCCGCGGGTGGCGATCGAGGCCGCCACGGAGGCCGCCAGCCGGGTGTACCAGGGCCACCACGTCACGGCGATGGACAGGATGACCGTGTTCACGCTGGGCTGGAGCACCACGGCGAGGGCCAGGGAGAGCAGCAGGGCGGGGAAGGCCAGGAAGATGTCCGTGATCCGCATGATCACATCCCTGAGCCAGCCGCCCGCGTACCCGGCGACCACGCCGAGCGTGACCCCGATCACCGCCGACACGGCCAGCACGGCGACGGCGATGAACAGCGAGGTACGGCCGCCGTACAGGACTCTGGTGAGCACGTCCCGGCCGACCTGGTCGGTCCCGAACCAGTGGGCGGCGCTCGGCGGCTGCAGGTTCTCCAGCGGCTTGACCTGGTCCACCGGGTACGGCGCCAGCCACGGCGCCAGGATCACGGCCAGGACGACCAGCACGATGAGCACCGCGCCGAAGGCGGCGAACCGGTCGGGGATCCTGGGCAGGAAGGTGCGCCGCAGCGGCGCCTCGACGCTCGTCATCGGGCCCTCGCCCGCGGGTCGACGAAGCCCTGGAGGATGTCCACGACCAGGTTGGCCAGCACGTACACCAGGGCCACCAGGAGCGTGACGCCCGCGATGGCCGGGGTGTCCAGCGACTTGATCGACTCGGCGGCGTAGCGGCCCAGGCCGGGCCAGTTGAAGACCGCCTCGACGAGGAAGCCGTTGACGATCGCGTACGCGAAGACGAGGGCGATCAGCGACAGGACCGGGTTCAGCGCGGGCCTGAGGGCGAACCTGATCAGGATGGACGTCTCACCGAAACCGAGCGCGCGCTCCAGCTTGGAGTGGTCCTGGCCGGACTCCTCGATGAGCGCCGCCCTGGTCATCTGGGCGATCACGCCCGTGGGGTAGGCGGCCACGACCAGCGCGGGCAGCACCAGGTGCTGGAGCGTGCTGGTGAAGATGGGCCAGTTGCCGGTGATGAGGGCGTCGACGATCGTGATGTTCGTCCAGAGGGTGAGCGGGCTGGTGGTGTCGAGCGAGGAGTCGTACTCGCCCGCGATCGGGAACCAGCCGAGGTTGCTGGCGAAGACCGTCTGGAGGGCCAGGGCCAGCCAGAAGACCGGTACGGAGACGGCCAGCATGCTGCCGACCCGCACCCCCAGATCCGGAAATTTCGTCTTGTAGCGGGCGGCGAGCACTCCGACCGGAATGCCCACGACGACCGCGATGAGCAGGGCCGTGCCGACCAGCTCCAGCGAGGCGGGGAAGGCCACGTAGAGGTCGTCGAGCACCGGCTGCCGGGTGCGCAGGCTGACGCCCCAGTCGCCGGTGAGCAGGTCGCGCACGTAGTTGAGGAGCTGCACGGGGATCGAGTCGTCGAGCCCGAACTGCCTGCGCGCCGCCGCGAGCTCCTCGGGCGTGGCCTTCGGCCCCGCGAACGCGACCGCCGGATCCCCCGGCACCAGCCGCATCACGACGAACGTGAGCACGACCACGCCGGACACGACCAGGAGGGCCTGGCCGAGCCGGCGGGTCAGGTAACGCGACATCGTCAGCTGGCGCGCTTCTTGAGGTCGTAGAAGAAGACCACGTTGGGATAGGCGGGGTTGTCCACGTATCCCTCGACGTCGGACGTCAGCGCGCGCTGGTAGGTCTGCACGTACGGCACGGCCACCGCCGCCCGGTCCTGGATGATCTTCTTCTGCAGGTCCTGGTACGCCTGGTCGGCCTTGAGCTGGTCAGTGGCCGTGAGCTGCGGCAGCGCGTCGATCTCCGCGTCGACGGCCGAGTCCTTCAGGTACGACAGGTTGAACTGCGGCTTGTCCGCGCTCTTGAACACGTTGACGAACCAGGAGTAGGCGTCCGGATAGTCCGGGTACCAGTACATGACGAAGATGTCCTGGCCCTGCTTCTTGCCCAGGTCCCACTGCGCGCTCCAGGTCATCGGCTTGGCCTGCAGCGTCACGTTCATGCCCTTCAGCGCCGAGCTGAGCAGCGTGACCAGCAGCTTCTGGTCGTCGTCGCCCTGCGCGTAGGTCATGGTGAGCTTGAGCTCGGCGTTGTCCGGGCCGTAGCCGGCCTCGGCGAGCAGCGCCTGCGCCTTGGCGAGGTCCTGCTTGGGCTCCATGTTGTTGGCGTGGCCGAGCAGGCCCTGCGGCACCAGGCCGTTGGCCTTCTGGCCGGAGCCCTTCAGCGCCGCCACCAGGCCGTCGTAGTCGATCGCGTACTGCAGGGCCTGCCGGATCTTGAGGTCCTTCGTCGGCCCGCTCGCGGTGTTGAACAGCACCAGCAGGTTCTGGAACGACGGCGAGGAGGAGGTCTGCACGTCGGCGGTCATCCCGGCCTGCTGGAAGAGCTGCGGGTTCAGCCGCTGGACGAAGTTGACCTCGCCCTTCTGCAGCAGCTGCCAGGCCGTGGTGATCTCGGGGGTGACCCGGTAGGCGACCTTCTTGTACTGCCCCGGCTTCCAGCCGCCCCAGTAGCCGTCGTACGCCTTCAGCGTGAGCTCGGTCTCCTTGCCCTTCTGCCAGGTGTCGATCGTGTACGGGCCGGTACCGGCGTCCGACTTGCCGTCCTTGTCCACGGCGTTCACGTCGTAGATGTAGGCCGCGTAGCCGGAGGAGGCCACGAGGTCGAGCGGAGTGGCGTACTTGAGCGTGAACTTCAGCGTGGCCGCGTCCACCGCGTCGATCTGCTTGACCGCGTCCCAGATGTAGGCGGCGCCGCCCTTCTTCTCGATCGTCCGCTCGATGGCCTTCTTGGCGGCCTCGGCGTCGAGCGGGGCGCCGGAGTGGAACTTGACGCCCTGCCGCAGCTTGAACGTCCACTCCTTGCCGCCGTTCGCCGAGGTCCACTCGGTGGCCAGGCGCGGCTCGGCCTTCTTGGCCTGGGAGTCGTACCTGGTCAGGCCCTCGTAGATGTTCTGCATGGCGACGATCTCGTTGGAGTACGAGGTCGCGGGGTCCCAGTCGGTGACCACGTCGAGGTTCGGCACGTACACGAACGTGCTGTCGTTGGCCTGCGCGGCCGGGGAGGCCGCCGGTTGGCTGCCGCTGCTCTCCGCCGGCTTCGGGGTTCCGCCGGCCCCGCGCACCTGACCGCCCGCGCACGCGGATGCGGTCAAGGCCAGGACACCGGTGACCCCGGCGACGAGCAGACGCTTGTGCCAGCGCATGGAGGGGGGATCCTTTCGGTCTGTCACCGGGCGAGTGGTCCGGCTGCTTTGACGTGTACCCGCACGGCGGGCTCGGAGAGGTAGCTCAGCGGCACCTCGAGGAGGTCCACGATCTCTACGCCGGAGGGATCCGCCCCCGCTGCGACGGCTCGCGCCGCCGCCTCCTCCTTGGCCCTTTCGATCGCTTTTGACCGGCTATCTCCCGCAGGCAAGATCGTATCTACTCTGCCACTCGCGAGTGCGATGGCGGCGCCCACCGCGTTGGCCACTTCGGCGTGCTCGGGGCGGACGACCCGGCTCGCGCCGGGGATGGCGTCGGGCAGCAGGAAGGCCCCGCCACCCACCGCGACCAGCGGCCTGTCCGTTTTGCCGAGCGCCATCCGGTCCACCGCGTCGATGACCATCTCGTCCGCGATGGCCACCGCTCTTTCCAGGGTGTCTGCCATTCTTTCCGACATGTCACCCGAGTCGTGCGCCTGGACGGCGGCATCGAGACGCTCGCGCCACCCGGCCGCCTCGCCCGGGCTCCGGCCCGCCGCCACGGCCGCGTCGGTCATCGTCACCGTGGAGCCGCCGAACACGAGCGCCTCCCTGACGATCCGGTAGCCCACCGAATCGGGGCCGATGCCCGGATTGCGAACGACCGTGCCGCCGCCGAGCGCGATGGCCAGGATGTCGGGCATGCGGAAGTTGGTCAGCACCCCGCCGATCTCGACCGCCGCCGCCGACTCCCTCGGGAAGCCGCCGACCAGCACGCCGAGATCGGTGGACGTGCCGCCGACGTCCACCACGATCGCGTCCGCCACCCCCGACAGGTACGCGGCGCCGCGCAGGGAGTTCGCCGGGCCGGAGCCGATCGTCGAGACCGGCAGCCGGGCGGCGTGCTCCAGCGTCATGAGCGTGCCGTCGTTCTGCGCCAGGTACGGCCTCGCGCCCAGGCCCCGTTCGGCCAGCGCGGTGACCAGGGCCTCGGTCACATGGGCGGCGACGCCGTACAGGGCGGCGTTGAGCACGGTGGCGTTCTCGCGCTCCAGCAGCCCGAGCGAGCCGATCTCGTGGCTCACCGAGACCGGCAGGCCGTACTCGGCCTTGACCAGCTCCTCGACGACGCGCTCGTGGTCGTTGCTGGCCGGGCTGAACACGCTGGTGACCGCCACGGCGTCGGCCTCCACGCCGTCCAGGAAGCGGCGCACGGCGTCGAGCCCCGGCGGGCCGATCTCGCGGCCGTCCACGTAGTGGCCGCCGGGCACGATGGCCTCCCCCGCCGAGACGGCCGCGCGCAGGTCGCCGGGCCAGCCTGAGAGCGGCGGCACGGAGGTGGTGGCGGGCGCGCCGAGTCGCAGCACGGCGACGCGGCCGAGGTGGCGACGCTCGAGGATGGCGTTGGTCGCGTGCGTGGTGCCGAGCATCACCCGGCCGATCCGGCCCTGCCCGTCCCCGAGCTCACCGAGCACCGCGTCCAGGGCGGCCCGCAGCCCTTCCGTCACGTCGGGGGTGGTCGGGCGCTTGGCCTTGGCGATCACGCGGCCGTCGGCGTCGAGCACCACCGCGTCCGTGTTCGTGCCGCCGACGTCGATCCCCACCCGCAGGTCAGCCATGCGCCGTCAGCTCCTCGACGGGAACGTAGTCCAGGTCGTAACCGAACGCCCGGGGCCCGGCCGTCTCCAGGCCCTTGGGAGTGCGCCAGAGCGGGTCGCACGGCCAGGCGAGCACCGTGACGCGCTGGCCGTACCTGAGCCCCTCGGTCTGGACGGCGGCGGCCGTCTCGGTGTCCACGACGGTGATGAGGTCGGGCACCATGGCCCGCACCCGGCCGTCCTCCAGGGCGACCAGGTTCTCGTTCTGCAGCTCCAGGGTGAGGCGGCGGCCCCGGTCGTCGCCGGTGCCCTCGATCGTGGCCGTCCCCCTGACGAACCCGCCCGTGGTGCGCCGCTCCACGTCCGTCAGCTTGCCGGTGATCAGCCGGGCGGCGCCCAGACTGCCTTGGAGGGCGCCGAGCGGGTCCGCCGCGCCCTCCGTGGCCCTGCCGATCTCGATGGCGCGGGTCACCGTGCCCTCGATGACCGCGCCTCTGGCCCGTACGGTGGTGAGCACGTAGTCGGCCATCAGCGCGCTCGATCCCGCGGCCACGCAGACCGCCCTGGCGAGCCGTTCCGACCACAGGCCGTCGACGGGACGGATGGTCACCACGTTCCCGACGATGTCAGACATGATCACCAGGTCGGCCGGGAGCCCCGCCACGTACATCGACACCATCTGGACCTCGGGGAACGCCCGCCCCATGCCGTCGGCGTCGAGCAGCGGCAGGCCGAGCTGGGCGGCCCAGGCGACGGGCGCCACGCCGTTGGAGCCGCCGATCTCCGACGACATGATCGCGCTCGGGGGACGGCCGAAGAGGCGTTCGATCTCCTCGGCGATGCGCTTGGGCTCGTCCGCGCTGTGGATCATCTCGTGGCTCACGGTCGGGGCCCCGATGCCGGACAGCGGCACGATCAAGGCGTCGTCGTCCAGCTCGTCCAGCCCGATCAGCGCTACCTCGCCGTGCTCGCGGACGGCCCCGATCGCCGCCAGCGACCCGGTGCGCACGTCGCCACCGCCCCCGGTGCCCAGGACGGCGCATCCACGGGCGAGCGCCGGAATATCGCTCTCGTCAATATTCATATGGCGACACAACCAAGCACACTTCATCTCATTTAGCCAGTCCAGGGCATGTGCTGGCGCCCGAGCCGCGGCCCTTGATACACCTGGGATCGGAACGGGAGGGCGCATGCGGATTTCGGTGGCCGCCGACAGCAGGGACGGGGTGGCCGAGCGGGTCGTGTCGGAGCTGCGCAGGCGGGGGCACGAGGTGCTCACCCACGGCGCGCTCAGCGAGGAGGAGCGCGACGACTGGGCGTGGGCCTGCGAGCTGGCCGCCCGCGACGTGCGCGAGGGGCGGGCCGACCAGGCGGTGGTCTGCTGCTGGACCGGCACGGGAGCCTCGATCGCGGCGAACAAGGTGCCCGGGATCCGCGCGGCGCTGTGCGTGGACGCCTACACCGCCGACGGGGCCAGGAAGTGGAACGACGCCAACGTGCTGGCCCTCAGCCTGCGGCTCACGTCGGACGTGGTGCTCGACGAGATCCTCGACGCCTGGCTGGCGGGACGGCCGAGCGCCGACTCCGCCGACGTGGCGAACATCTCCCACCTCGACGAGATCTGACTAGCCTGGGTGGCATGGACTTACACTGTACGCACTGCGGCGAGGAAGGGCTCGAGGCCGGGTTCATCAAGGACTCGGGCGAGAACTCTCCGGGCTTCGCCAAATGGGTCGAGGGCGCGCTGGAGCGCGGGATCTTCGGCGGCGCCAAGCTGATGGGCAAGCCCAAGTGGGAGATCGACGCCTATCGCTGCCGGTACTGCTACCACCTGGAGCTTTTCGCGAGCCGCCGCACCTGAGCATGACCGGTCACGGCCGATCCCGGCTGAGAGGCGGAAATCGTCGGCGTCGCCGTTTAGGGTGCTTGCCATGACCGACGTGCTGCTCCGCGGCGGGCACCCATGGGGGCGCGGCGCCCCCGCCGACATCCTCGTGCGTGACGGCCGCATCCACCTCGTCGCCCAGGGCGTCGAGGCGCCGCAGGCCCGGATCGTCGACATCGCCGGGCAGCTCGTGCTGCCCGGTCTCGTCGAGGCGCACTGCCACCTCGACAAGACCCTCTACGGCGGCCCGTGGGTGCCCCACTCGGCCGACGACACGCTGGCCGGGCGCATCGGAAACGACCTCGGCCGTCGCGCGGAGCTGGGCGTGCCGAGCGCCGAGCGGATCGGCGCGCTGCTGGCGCGCATGAGCGCGGCGGGCACGGCCCACGTCCGCACCCACACCGACATCGATCCCCAGGTGGGGCTGCGGGGCGTGGAGGCCGTGCTCGAAGCGGCCGCCTCCTCCTCCGTCGACGTGCGGCAGGTGGCCTTCCCCCAGCACGGCGTGCTGATCAACCCCGGCACGGCCGAGCTGCTCGAAGAGGCGCTGAAGAGCGGTGTGGAGGCGGTCGGCGGGCTCGACCCGGCGGGCATCGACCGCGACCCCGTACGCCACCTCGACCTGATCTTCGGCCTGGCGGAGCGCTACGGCGCCCATCTCGACCTCCATCTGCACGACGGCGGGTCGCTCGGCGGGTGGGAGCTCGAGCTCATCACCGAGCGCACCAGGGCGCTGGGGCTGGGCGGCCGGGTGACGGTCAGCCACGCGTACGCGCTCGGCCAGCTCGACGACGCCTACCAGGACCGCCTGATCCAGGGGTTCGCCGAGGCGGGCGTCGCCATCGCGACCGCGGCCGTCTACAGCTTCCCCGTGCCGCCGATCAAGAAGCTGCGGGCCGCGGGCGTCACCGTCGCCTGCGGCCACGACGGCATCCGCGACCTGTGGGGCCCCTACGGCAGCGGCGACATGCTGGAACGGGCGATGCACGTCGCCTACCGCAGCACGTTCCGCAGGGACGAGGACGTCGAGCTGGCGCTGGAGGCCGCCACCTACGGCGGCGCCCGCGCGCTCGGGCTGGAGTCATACGGCCTGTCCCCGGGCGACCGGGCCGACCTGGTCGTCGTGCCGTGCGGGGGCGCGGCGGAGGCGGTGGTCGTTCACCCTGCGCGCACTCTGGTCATGAAAGACGGCATCGTCCTGCACAATTGACCGGCGGGACCATCGAAAGGCAGGCAAGTGCTCTCTATTCACCAGCGGATCGCGGCAGAGCTGGGCGTACGCGAAGGCCAGGTGCAGGCGGCGGTCGAGCTGCTCGACGGCGGCGCCACCGTGCCGTTCATCGCGCGATACCGCAAAGAGGTCACCGGCACCCTCGACGACGCGCAGCTGCGCACGCTCGAAGAGCGCCTGCGCTACCTGCGCGAGCTGGAGGAGCGCAGGGCGGCGATCCTCGAGTCGATCGAGTCTCAGGGCAAGCTCGACGACGAGCTGCGCGAGCAGATCATGGCGGCCGAGACCAAGGCCCGGCTCGAGGACATCTATCTGCCGTACAAACCCAAGCGGCGCACCAAGGCGCAGATCGCCCGCGAGCTCGGCCTGGAGCCGCTGGCCGACCAGCTGCTCGCCGACCCGACGCTCGACCCCGCCGCCACGGCCGAGGGCTTCGTCACCGAGGGCGTGGCCGACGCGGGCGCGGCGCTGGAGGGGGCCAGGGCGATCCTGATCGAGCGGTTCGCCGAGGACGCCGACCTGATCGGCGGCCTGCGCGAGCAGCTCTGGAGCCGCGGCCAGCTCGTGTCGAAGGTCCGCGAGGGCAAGGAGGAGGCGGGGGCCAAGTTCTCCGACTACTTCGAGTTCGGCGAGCCGTTCACGAAGCTGCCCTCGCACCGGATCCTGGCGATGTTCAGGGGCGAGAAGGAGGAGGTGCTGTCGGTCACGCTGGAGCCGGACGACAGCCCGGAGTACGAGATGCGCATCGCGTCCCGCTTCGGCGTCTCCGACCAGGGGCGGCCGGCCGACAAGTGGCTGGGCGAGACCGTGCGCTGGGCCTGGCGCACCCGCATCCTCGTGCACCTCGGCATCGACCTGCGAATGCGGCTTTGGCAGGCGGCCGAGGACGAGGCGGTGCGGGTCTTCGCGGCCAACCTGCGCGACCTGCTGCTCGCCGCCCCCGCCGGGAGCCGGCCGACCATGGGTCTCGACCCCGGTCTGCGTACGGGGGTCAAGGTCGCCGTGGTCGACGCCACGGGCAAGGTCGTCGAGACCGCGACCATCTATCCCCACGAGCCCAAGCGGCAGTGGGACCAGTCGCTGGCCGTGCTGGGCGCCCTCGCGCAGCGCCACGGGGTCGAGCTGATCGCCATCGGCAACGGCACCGCCTCCCGCGAGACCGACAAGCTGGCCGGTGAGCTGGTCAAGCACATGCCGTCGATCACCAAGATCGTCGTCTCCGAGGCCGGGGCCTCGGTCTACTCGGCCTCGCCGTACGCGTCGCAGGAGCTGCCCGAGCTCGACGTGTCCCTGCGCGGCGCGGTGTCGATCGCCCGCCGGCTCCAGGACCCGCTGGCCGAGCTGGTCAAGATCGACCCCAAGTCGATCGGCGTCGGCCAATACCAGCACGACCTGGCCGAGTCCAAGCTCTCCCGCTCGCTCGACGCGGTGGTCGAAGACTGCGTCAACGCCGTCGGCGTCGACGTCAACACCGCCTCGGCGCCCCTGCTCACGCGCGTGTCCGGCATCGGCTCCACGCTGGCCGAGAGCATCGTCCGCCACCGCGACTCCAACGGCCCCTTCCGTACGCGCGCCGCGCTCAAGCACGTGCCCCGGCTCGGGCCCAAGGCGTTCGAGCAGTGCGCGGGCTTCCTGCGCATCCGCGGCGGCGACGACCCGCTCGACGTGTCGAGCGTGCACCCGGAGGCCTACCCGGTGGTCCGCCGCATCCTCACCTCGGCCAAGACGGACCTCAAGACGCTGATCGGCAACACCGCGGCCCTGCGTTCGATGAAGCCCGAGACCTTCACCGACGAGACGTTCGGCCTGCCGACGGTCACCGACATCCTGCGCGAGCTGGAGAAGCCCGGCCGAGACCCGCGTCCCGCCTTCAAGACCGCCGTCTTCAAGGAGGGCGTCGAGAAGCTCTCCGACCTGTCCTCGGGCATGATCCTGGAGGGCGTGGTCACCAACGTCGCCGCCTTCGGCGCCTTCGTTGACATCGGCGTCCACCAGGACGGCCTGGTCCACGTCTCGGCCATGTCGCGAACCTTCGTCAAGGATCCGCGTGACGTGGTCAAGCCCGGCGACATCGTCCGCGTCAAGGTCCTCGACGTCGACATCCCCCGCAAGCGCATCTCCCTGACCCTCCGCCTGGAGGACGAGACCCCGGCCCAGTCCCAGGGCGACGGCTCCCGCCGAGGCGGAGGCCGCGGCGACGGGGGTCGCGGCGAGGGCGCACGCGGAAACGGCGGCCGCGGCGACGGTGCACGCGGCGACGGCGGGCGCGGTGATAGCGGGCGCGGCGACGGAAGGGGCAACGGCGGCCAGCGCGACCGCACCCAGGGCCGCGGCGACGACCAGCGCGGGCGTGGTGACGGCGGGCGCGGCGAGGGCGGGCGCGGTGACGGTGGCCGTCGCGGCGGGGGCGACCAGCGCGGTCGCGGAGACGGCCAGCGCGGCGGCCAGCGCCGCCAGGACCGTCCGGCCCCCACCGGCGCCATGGCCGAAGCCCTCCGCAAGGCGGGCCTCACCGACTAACCCACCGACACCCCACCGGCCCTCCCGGCCCCTCCCGCGGAACCACCCCGCGCGAGGGGCCCCGGCCCACCACCCGAGAGCCCTCCCTCCGCCGCAGTCGGCACGCCACCGCACGGCTTCCGGGTGCCGGGGCAGTGTGCCGACGCGCGCTGATGGTGGGCCGGGGCGATACGGTCAAAGGGTGAGCACGACAGCCTTCACCACAGCGATCGCCCAAGCCCGCGACCTCCTCCGATGGTGCTCGCCGCTGAGGACCGAGCTGTGGGCGGCGCGGCTCGCCGCGGATCTCGAGCCGGACCAGGTGGAGCCCTTCCTGCGGCAACTGTCCGAGGACGGCAGCGCGGAGGCGCGACTCACGCTCGCGGCCCTGGCGGCGGTCGACCCGGCCGCTGACCCACACCCCGCTTCCGGATACGGCCCGGCGTCCGATGCGGCACCTGGGCTTGGTGGAGGTGTTCGCGGCGAGGTGGGCGCTGAGAGCCCGGCGGCGGTGAGTGTGTACGTGAGGGCCGCTGACGGCGTCCTGGAGACGCTGCCCGGGTGGGTGCGGCGGATGGGGCGGGTGACGTGTGAGCGCGGCTGGTACGGCAAGGCGGACCCGTACGGCGAGCAGATCCTCGCGGCCCTGTCGTTCCGGTACGAGAACGGCAAGGAGCCGCACCTCCTCGTCGTCGCCATCGACCAGGTGAACGGCGGCCTGGCGGTGGACGCGGCGGTCGAGGAGGTGAAGTTCCTCGACGACCTGGGCCTGCGGTCCGAGGAGCCGGGGGCGGTCGCAGGGCGGGTGCTGGACGCGTTCGAGCTGGGTGACCGGATCATGGGGGCGCTGGTCGCGGACACGCTGCCCGCCGTGCGGCCGGTCGCGCTCTCCAGGGCCCGCGCAGTGCCCGATCTCGTACGTCCGGCGCCCGACGACACCGTGAGCCGGTTCGACAACCTGCCGGACCTCCCAGGGGCGCGGGAGGCGTTCGGGAAGCTTGCCGAGTTCGTGGGCGATCGTCCGCTGTGGTGGAGTCCGGCGCGGGCCACCCAGTTCCTGACCTCCTGGTTGCCCCGGGAGGCCATCCTGTCGGAGGCGGGGATCGCGGCGATGCCGGAGGTGGTGCGGGCCTGGAGCCGGTTCTGCGGAGCGCATCCCGCGGTGCTCGCCCAGGTGGAGGCGGACGCACCCCGGCTGCCCGCCCTCATGGCCGACGAGTCCCTGGCCGGCCTCGGCAAGCGCATCGCCAAGAACCGCCTCTGACGCCGCGGTTCCGACACTCCCAACCGTGCCGGGGAGACGGCACAGCTGCACGGAGAGGCGCAATCCACCGGCGTTCCGGTGATCCACGGCTACGGTTGTGTGGAGGGGCGCAGGCCGTCGATGGCGAAGGTCAGCAGCCGCTCGCCCTGCGCGGGCGTTGTCCGCTCGCCCGCCCACGCGAGCGCGTTGATCAAGGTTTGAAGTGCTCTCCTCCCTGAACCGGCGGGCCTGCCGGATCGCAGCGTCTGCCGCGCCCAGCGTGCGCTGGTGTCTGGCCGGCATCGTCCACCAGTCGTGCAGCAGGTTCCACAGTGCACGGGCCGCGTGCGCCTGGTCGTCGATAAGGCGAACCTGGGCAGGGGTCAGCGCCAGCCGGGCGCGGTGCCCGAACCACCGCTTGTCCAAGGCCAGGGGCCTGGGCAGGGTCCTGGGCCGGGGTGGCGGCGGACTGCGGTCGCGCCACCGGCGGCGCCGGCCGTCTGTGCGTTCGAGCGGTCGTTCGCCGGCGGTCCGTACGGAGTCAGCACGGCCTGGCAGACGGCGTGCAGCTCCGAGGTCTCCGCCTACTGGCAACTGCTCACCGGCGGACCCGGACCGGACGCCGAACGCGCCTTCGCCGACGAGCGCGGGCTGTGGCGCGCCGACATCCCGGCATTGCGCGAACGCCACCCAGGCCTCCTGGACTTCCGCACCTGGCTCGGGAACGGCGGCACCGAGCAGATCCGGGCCCTGCTCACGTGACAGGCCCTGCTCACCTGAGCTGCGCGGACGCGCTGGACAGCAGCATGTCGAGGGCCGTGGGGTAGGCGCTGTCGTTCATCTGGGCGACCAGCAGCGGCGCCGTCGCGGCGATGTTCGGGTGCGTACGGGCGGGCAGCCGGGCGTACGTGGCCCGCCACACCTCCTCGTCCGCCTCCCGCGCCGCCCTGGGCAGGGCCAGCGTGGCGGCGTCGAGGATGGCGAAGGCCAGGCTCTGGTCGATGAACGCGTGATAGATCCGCACCGCGTCCCCGTCCGCGAACCCGGCGCCGCGCAGGATGCCGAGGATGGTCTCGTCGCCGGCCACCTCGTTCGGCCGGCCGGTCACCCGGCTGGCGGTCAGCACCGCGGCCTGCGGGTGCGCCAGGTACGCGTGGTGGATGCGCAGCCCCAGGTCGCGCAGGTCGGCGCGCCAGTCGCCGGTGGGCCGCCAGTCGGCCATCGCGGTGCCGAACAGCTCGTCCGCGATCGCCAGCACCAGGTCGTCCATGCCGCGGAAATAGCGGTAGACCGTGCTGGCGTCCGCGCCCAGGGCCAGGCCCAGGCGCCGGGCGGACAGCCCCGCCGCGCCGTGCTCGCGGAGCATGCGGAGCGCGGTCTCCACGATGAGCTGGTGGGTGAGGACCTGCCCTTGTTTGGTGGGGCGGCGCCGCCTGCGCGCCACCTCCGGCACCACTCGCTTGGCCACGAGTACGTTCCCCTTATGCCAACGCCATTGACGTTGACGAGGCTACCCAAGTTAAATTCTCGACACACCCCCCAAAACAGCATTAAAAGGGGACTTATCGTCATGCGTATCCTTCTCATCGGAGCCGGCGGCGTGGGAACCGCCATCACCCGGATCGCCGCCCGCCGGCCGTTCCTCGACCACATGGTGGTCGCCGACTACGACCTCCCCCGCGCCAAGGCCGCCGTCGCCGCGCTGGGCGAGCAGGCGGACCGGTTCACCCCTGTCAAGATCGACGCGGCCGACCGGGCCGCGGTCACCGCGCTGCTGAAAGAGCACCGGTGCGACGTCCTCCTCAACGCCACCGATCCCCGATTCGTGCTGCCGCTGTTCGACGCGGCCCTCGCGGCCGACGCCGACTACCTCGACATGGCGATGTCGATGTCCAGGCCGCACCCCGACCGCCCGTACGAGGAGGTGGGGGTCAAGCTGGGCGACGACCAGTTCGCCCGCGCCGCCGACTGGTCCGCGAACGGCCGGCTGGCGCTGGTCGGCATGGGAGTGGAGCCCGGCCTGGCCGACGTGTTCGCCCGCTACGCCGCCGACGAGCTCTTCGACGAGATCGAGGAGATCGGCATCAGGGACGGCGCCAACCTGACCGTCGACGGCTACGAGTTCGCCCCGTCGTTCAACATCTGGACCACCATCGAGGAGTGCCTCAACCCGCCGGTCATCTACGAGAAGGACCGCGGCTGGTACACCACCGAGCCGTTCAGCGAGCCCGAGATCTTCGACTTCCCCGACGGGATCGGCCCCGTGGAGTGCGTCAACGTCGAGCACGAGGAGGTCGTGCTGGTCCCCCGGTGGATCCCGGCGCAGCGGGTCACCTTCAAGTACGGGCTGGGCGAGGACTTCATCGGCAAGCTCAAGACCCTGCACGCGCTCGGCGTGGACCGCACCGAGCCGGTCGCGGTCCGGACCGACGACGGCACAGCCAGGGTGTCGCCGCGCGACGTGGTGGCCGCCGTGCTGCCCGACCCGGCGGGACTCGGCGACCGCATGCGAGGCAAGACCTGCGCCGGGACCTGGGTGAAGGGCGTCAAGGACGGCCGGCCCCGCGAGGTGTACCTCTACCACGTGGTGGACAACCAGTGGTCGATGCGCGAGTACGGCTCCCAGGCCGTGGTCTGGCAGACCGCCGTGAACCCGGTCGTCGCCCTGGAACTGATGGCGAACGGAGTCTGGAAGGGCGCGGGCGTGCTGGGGCCGGAGGCGTTCGAGCCGGGCCCGTTCCTGGACCTTCTGGTGGAGTACGGGTCCCCCTGGCGCATGCGCGAACAGTGAGCGCGAGATCATGGAGGCGTAACGACCCGCACGACGAAGGACAGCGCCTTGAGCATCGCCGACGACCCTGACCGCGCACCGGCCCGCTCCCACTTGTACGCCATGGGCTGGTCGGAGGAGGACATGCGCCGCCCGGTGGTCGGCATCGCCTCCACCTGGACCGGCACGATGCCGTGCAACCTCACCCACCGCGAACTGGCCGCCCACGTGGCCGAGGGGGTGCGCGCGGCGGGCGGCACGCCGATGGAGTTCAACACCATCGCGGTCTCCGACAACCTCACGATGCACACCCCGGGCATGCGCGCGTCGCTGGTCAGCCGCGAGGTCATCGCCGACTCGATCGAGCTCATGGGCCGCGCGCACGGCTTCGACGCGCTGGTGGTCATCGTGGGCTGCGACAAGACCGTGCCGGCCGGGATCATGGCGCTCGCCCGCCTGGACGTGCCCTCCGTCGTCCTCTACAGCGGCACGATGATGCCCGGCAGGTGGCGCGGGCGCGACGTCACGATCCAGGACATGTGGGAGGCCCTCGGCGAGCGCGCCGTCGGCCGCCTCGACCAGGCGGAGCTGGACGACCTGGCCAAGCACGCCTGTCCGGGCGCCGGCACCTGCGCCGCCCAGTACACCGCCAACACCATGGGCAGCGTCGCCGACTTCCTCGGCCTGGCGCCGTTCGGGGTGGGTGACATCCCGGCGGTGGCGGAGGAGAAGAACGCCGCGGCCCGGCGCGTCGGCGAGATCGCCATGGAGGCGCTGGCCCGCGACGCCCGTCCGTCGCGGGTGCTCACCGAGGACGCCCTGCACAACGCGATCGTCTCGGTCGCCGCCATGGGCGGCTCCACCAACGCCGTCCTGCACCTGCTGGCCATCGCCCGCGAGGCGGGGCTGCCGCTGCGCATCGACGAGATCGGCGAGGTCTGCCGCCGGGTCCCGATCATCACGGGGCTCAAGCCGAGCGGCGGCGACCACACGGCCCTGGACCTGTGGCGGGCCGGCGGCACCTCGCTGGTGGTGCGCCGCCTGCTGGAAGCCGGGCTGCTGCGCGAGAACGTCACGCTGGTGGACGGCCGCACGCTGGCGGAGGTCGCGGCCGACGCCGAGGAGACGCCGGGGCAGGAGGTGGTGGCGAGCGTGGCGGAGCCGTTCAAGCCGCGTGGCGCGCTGGCCATCCTGCGCGGCTCGCTCGCGCCCGACGGCTGCGTGCTCAAGCTGGGCGGCAAGGACGACTTCCGCCACGAGGGCCCGGCCAAGGTATTCGACTCGGAGAAGGACTGCTATGTCGCCATCCAGGAGGGTCACATCGTGCCGGGCGACGTCATCGTCCTGCGTTACGAGGGCCCCGCGGGCGGTCCCGGCATGCAGGAGATGCTCTCGATCACGGGTCCGCTCGTCGGCCGCGGCCTCGGGGCCTCGGTGGCGCTGGTCACCGACGGGCGCTTCAGCGGGGTCTCGCACGGGCGCGTGATCGGGCACGTGGCTCCGGAGGCGTACCACGGCGGGCCGATCGCGCTGGTGCGTGACGGCGACACGGTGGTCATCGACAGCGCGGCGGGGACGATCGAGCTGGTGGTGCCGGAGGAGGAGCTGGCGCTGCGCCGGGCCTCGTGGCAGCGGCCCGAGAGAGAGGTCGAGCGGGGGGTGCTGACCAAGTACATGGCGACGGTTGCCTCCGCCTCGGACGGCGCCGTCACGGCCTGATCCGGGATCGAGCAGGCGGCGCGGGCCGCTATGCTGCGCAGTGACGTACTCGAGCCGTTGTTAGGAGATTTGCGCGATGTACAAGGAGTTCGCTGTCGAGGCCGTGATGTGGCTCGTTCCGGTCGCGGTGCTGATCGGGGTGGCACTCCTCGTCACCGCGTGAGCCAGGGGCCCAGCCGGGGGTCGGCCCGGCCCCTGGCGGTCGCTCAGCGGTAGTACCTGTACGAGACGTACGTGCTGGCGTAGCGATTGAAGTCGTCCACCCGGTCGATCCAGTTGTTCCAGGCCTCGGCCATCGATCTGGTACGGACGGTGCACGCGCCCCAGCTGACCTTGCGGGCACGGATGGTGCCCACGTAGTCGTAGCACGACCCGACGTTGCGGCCGTTGACCTTGAGCCGGACGTTGAGCTTGACGTTGTAGAGCGTCTTGTACGAGATGTTCCGGATCCGGACCTTGACCGTGCAGGTGTCCTTGCACCGTCCCCAATAGCTCTTGGTACGGATGAGCTGCGCGCCGGCAGTCGTCGTCTCCGATGACGCCGACGCGCCGGCGGGCGCCGCCATGAGCGTGGTCGCGGCGGCCGCGACTAACACCGTGCCGGCAAGGCGCTTGATCATTTTGTCCCCTGGTAAAGAGAAGCCGCTCCCCCCTCTTGGCAGCGGCTCGTGCTTGTCCGACTACTAGCAGGAAGCCGACACTACCAACATTTGGTAAAGAAGATCCGATACGAAACGGTTAACCGTTTATGTCGGCCTTATCCCGCGAGGTCGGCGAGCTACGCGGTGAAGCCCCCGGGCTCGTTGAGCTCGGCGATGGCCAGCTCGGCCGTGGTGCGGATGTCGAAGAACTTGTCGAGCGCGGTGATCGCGAACAGGTGCTTGCAGCGGCCGTTCAGCCCCGACAGCAGCAGCCGCCCGCCCGAGGCGGTGACGGCCTTGTGCAGGTAGACCAGCACGGACAGGCCGGAGGAGTCGCAGACGCTGACCGCCTGCATGTCGATGACGAGCATCGGTGGCTGCGTGAGATCGAGGGCCTTGGTGACACGGTCACGGACCTCCGCGGCGGAGCCGAAGTCGAAGTCCCCCGTCAGTCGCGCGATGACACAGGGTCCCTGGAGTCCGAGGCTTATCGACAAGGCCTGCTCCGAAGTCACCCAGCTCCACCTACCTGCATTGCTTGCCCGATCCGACTACTTTACGAGAAGTATCGCTTCGGGTTGAACACCAGCATCTGCTCAATCTGGTCGTCGGTCACACCCGAGTCCAGCAGTGCGGCCAAGACATCGTCGTGGATGTGATCGTAGCGCCAGTTCGGCGCGAGCGTTGAGCGGGCCTCCTCCCAAGCGCCGCCGAAGTAGTCCATGAAGCAGGCCGTGTCGTGGCTGAGGACCATGCGATCGGCGTATCCGCGCCGGCAGAGCTCGGCGACCGTGGCCACGCGCTGCGCCGTCGGGTTGTACGGATCCAGCCCGAACCGGTCCATCCCCAGCGTCGCGCCCGTGTCGGCCAGGCGCATGAGGTAGTCGAGGTCGTTGCTGTCGCCCGCGTGCCCGACGACCACCTTCTCCAGGTCGACGCCCTCCTTGGTGAACAGGTCGAGCGCGATCGGGCCGCTCTGCGTGAAGGCGTTCGTGTGAATGGTGATCGGCGCGCCGGTGCGCAGGTGCGCCTGCGCGACGGCCCGGCAGATGCGCTCGACGCCGGGCGTCAGGCCCTTCTGCTCGACCACGCACTTGAGGAACGCCGCCTTCACGCCGGTGTCGGCGATGCCCTCGGTGAGGTCGCGGACGAAGTCGTCGACCATCGGCTCCGGAATGTCGATGAACAGGCCGGGGCCGCGGTGCTCGTACTGGTGGGGCAGCTCCTCGAAGGCGTAGATGCCGGTGGCGACCACGATGTTCAGGCCGGGCACCTGCTCGGCGACGCGCTGGATGCGCGGAATGTAGCGGCCCAGGCCCCACACCGTCGGGTCGACGATCGTCCGCACGCCCTTCGCGGCCACCGCGTTGAGCTTGGCGACCGCGTCCGCCACCCGGGCCTCCTCGTCCCACCAGGCACCTCTGCCGTAGTTGTCGAGGTGCTCGGTGGCGAGGACGAACACGTGCTCGTGCATGAGCGTCTGCCCGAGCTCGTCGACGTCTACGGGGCCGCGGATGGTCTGGACGGTGGCCATGGGCGCCTCCATACCGGCTGGTCGGTGTGCGCCACCGTAAATCGCCTCCGGACCTCCGTCAACCAGCCACTCCAGTCGCGGCGAGGCGGCGGAACAGCGGTTCGGGCCGGGGCAGCCGCTCGCCGGCGACCGCCGCGGCCACCCGCGCCGCCGCCGTCGGCAGGAAGGGCTCCAGCTGTACGGCCAGCGTCCGGCACGCGTGCACCAGCGTCCCCAGCACGGCCTCCTGCCCGGGCCGGGGCTGCCGCCACGGCTGGGTCCGCTCGACGTACCTGTTGGCCTCCTCGACGAGCGCCCAGACGGCCGTCGCCGCCCGCCGGAAATCGAAGGCTTCCAGCGCCTCGTCCACCGGCAGCACGGCCAGTTCCTCCCCGGCCGGGGGGACGTGGCCGTCCAGGAAGCGGTGGACCATGGTGACGACCCGGTTGACCAGGTTCCCCAGCCCGTTGGCCAGGTCCTCGTCCGCCCTGGCGACCAGCCGTTCCTCGGTGAAGTCGGCGTCGCCCACGCGCGGCACCTCGCGCAGCAGCCACCACCGCACGGCATCGACCCCGTACGCGTCCACGAGCGCCACCGGATCGGCCGCGTCGCCCGACGACTTGCTGATCTTGCGGCCGCCCACCGTGAGGTAGTCGTGCACGAAGATCCCCGTGGGCAGCGGCTTGCCGGCGGACAGGAGCATCGCCGGCCAGTACACAGCGTGGAACCGGATCACGCCCTTGCCCATCAGGTGCACCTTGCGCCGCTCGGAGACCCACCAGCGCTCATAGTCGTCGCCTTCGAGCGCGGTGACGTAGTTGGCCAGCGCGTCCCACCACACGTACACCACCTGGTCCGGGTCGCCGGGCACGGGGATCCCCCACCCCCGGGCGCGGGCGGCGGAGCGCGAGACGCTGATGTCGTCCAGCCCGGCCTCGACGAACGCCAGCACCTCGTTCCGCCGCGCGACCGGCTCGATCCTGAGCCGCTCACTGCGGATGAGCTCGCTCAGTGCGTCCTGGTAGCGGGAGAGCCGGAAGAACCAGTTCTGCTCGGACACGCGCTGCAGCGGCGCCTCGTGCCCGTCGGGACAGGGGCCTTCCGGATAGAACTGCTCGCAGCCCACGCAGTAGAGCCCCTCGTAGTGCCGCTGGTAGAGGTCGTGCCTGGTCGCCTCCCAGATCCGCTCGACCCCGGCCCGGTGCCCGGGGTGGACGCTCGTCCGGATGAACGAGTCGAACGACAGGTCCAGCGGCCCCCGCAGCCCCTCGAAAGCCGCCGCGTTCCGGTCCACCAGCTCCCGCACCGGCACGCCCGCCGCCTCGGCGGCCAGCACGTTCTTCAGCGAGTTGTCATCGGTCCCGGTCTGGAACCGCACCGGCTCGCCGCGCCGCCGATGGTGCCTGGCCAGCACATCGGCCTGTACGAGCTCCAGGGCGTGCCCGAGGTGAGGTCGGGCGTTGACGTAAGGGATGGTCGTCGTGAGGTACATCAGGTGCCTCCAAGGGGCCCCGGACACGACGAGAGGCCCCGCTCGCAGGGCCTCGACAAGACGTCGCCGACGAAACCCCCTAAGGGGCCATCATCGTCGGCGAGATCGTCATGCCGTCCATGCTAACGACGTCCACCCGCCCGGGCCACCCGTTAGCGCCCGGCGCGGTGGCGGACCAGCCAGACGGCCAGGCCGGCCGCGAAGACCGCCAGGCCCGCCAGCACCGACGCCGGCGGGAGCGTGGCGGCCAGCAGCACGCACAGCCCCAGCCCCAGCCCGGAGACCGGCCGGGGCGGCGCGCCCTCCTCGCGGCCGAGCGTGAGCGCGCACGCGTTGGCGATGCCGTAGTAGACCAGCACGCCGAACGAGGAGAACCCGATCGCCCCCCGCAGGTCGGCGACCAGCAGCAGCACGATCACGGCGGCCCCGACGGCCAGTTCGGCCCGGCGCGGCACCTGCCGCGCCGGATCCACCACGGCCAGCGCGCCGGGCAGGTCGCGCTCGCGGGCCATGGCCAGCACCGTGCGCGAGACGCCCAGCAGCAGCGCCATCAACGCGCCCAGCGCCGCCGCCGCGGCCCCGGCGCCCACCACCGGCGCCAGCCACGGGGCACCGGCCTCCTTGACGACGTCGGCCAGCGGTGCCTGGGACCTGGCCAGCAGCGGCCCGAGCGCGCGCAGCGCGGCCACCGCGACCAGCGCGTAGACGGCGAACGTGATGCCCAGCGCGATGCCGACCGCCCGGGGGATGGTGCGGCCCGGGTCACGCACCTCCTCGCCGAGGGTGGCGATCCTGGCATAACCGGCGAACGCGAAGAACAGCAGCCCGGCCGCCTGCAGCACACCCCAGACGTCGACGTGTGCCCCCGGCAGGGGCTCGTAGGCGAACCAGCCGAACGTGACCGTGTCGTCGCCGAGCAGCCCCGTGAGCACCACCGCCGCGAGCACGGCCAGCACGAACACGACGATCACCCGGGCCACCCCGGCCGATCGCTGCACGCCGTACAGGCTGATCGCCGTCAGCGCGGCGACCGCGCCGACGGCCAGCGGCCGGGCCAGGCCGGGGGCGACGTAGGCGCCGAACGTGAGCGCCATCGCCGCGCACGAGGCCGTCTTGCCGACCGTGAAGCCCCAGCCCGCCAAATAGCCCCACAGCGGGCCGAGCCGCCGCCTGCCGTAGACGTAGGTGCCGCCGGACTCGGGGTAGAGCGCGGCCAGCCGGGCCGAGGAGGTGGCGTTGCAGTACGCCACGACGCCGGCCAGCACGAGGGCCGCCGGCAGCCAGTCGCCCGCGACGGCCGCGGCGGGCGCGAAGGCCGCGAACACGCCCGCGCCGATCATCGCGCTCAGCCCCACCACGACCGCGTCGGTGGTGCCGAGCCGCCGCGACAGCTCCTCCGGCACGCGCCCGCCTCCTCTCCCGCCTCAGGAGGCTCCTACTCTGCCGCATCGGACCGACAACCCGGCCGACGGCGAGGTGAACGCCCGCTGTCAGGTCTCCTCGTCGGCGGCGGGGGCGGGCACGACCAGCACCGGCCGGCCGGCGTGGTGCAGCACCCGGTCGGACGTGCTGCCGAGCAGCAGCGAACGGACCCCGCCCAGTCCCCGCGTCCCCGTCACGATGAGCCGGGCGCCGATCTCGTCGGCCACGTCCACGATCGTCGACCACACCGCCACCGAGTCCGGATCGCACCGCGGGGTGGCGTCCAGGCCGGCCTTGCGGGCGAGCTCAGCGCCGTGCCGGGCGAGCTCCCGCATCGCCTCCTCGATCGCCGCGTCCTCCGTGCCCAGCTGGTCGATCGCCATCATGAGCCCGACGGAGGCCCTGGCCGAGGCCACCGCCGCCCGCTCCCACACCGTCAGCACGACGGCGGACTCCCCCTTCAGGAGCTCGCCCGCGAAGGCGATCGCCGCCTTGGAGTCGTCAGAACCGTCATACGCAATCAAAATCGTCATCTCAGCACTCCCACATCGTGATCGGGCCTTACCTCTTTCCCGAGCAAGCCGTTTCACGCGTGCGTCAGGGGTAGCCGCCCCATATGACCGTTACGCGATTCCACGACCTGCCCCTCGCCCAGCGCGACCGCGAGTGGGACGCCGCCGCGGCGGACAAGCGGGTGCGCAAGTGGGCACACGCCGACGACAAGCCGAACGCGAAATACCGCGAGGCTTTCAGCTGGTACGACGCCGACGACGCCGACGAGTTCGGAGCGTACAAGCTGCCGATCGCCGACGTCGTGAACGGGGAGCTGAAGGCGGTGCCGCGGGCGGTGTTCGCCGCGGCCGCGGTCATGGAGGGTGCCAGGGGCGGGGTCGATCTGCCGAAGAAGGACATCGAAGGCGTCAAGGGGCACCTGGCGCGCTACTACGCCAAGCTGGGCGAGGAGCCGCCCTGGGAGCGCTGAGCCAGCGGCTTGAGCATCGACAGCCCGGCCAGCGCCAGCACGCCCAGTTCGGTGACGACCACGGCCCGCTGGGTCAGCCCGGCCGGGATGTCGTCGTTGGTCAGCGGGATGCCGAACATCCGCACCACGTACGGGACCACGACCAGCAGCAGGGCCCCGAGCGCCACCGCGCTGAGGATCCGCACCGCCCTGGCGTACCGGATCCTGGCCTTGGCCAGCAGCATCCCCGCCGCGGGCATCACCAGGAACGCGGCGAAGGCGGCGTAGCGGTGGATGCCACCCGACAACGACAGCGGCACGCCCGGCCGGTCGGTGGGAAAGGCGCCGATCAGGAACATGCTCGCCCCCCACGCCAGCAGCAGCGCGACGACCCAGCGGCTCATCCCGGCCCGGCGCATCGCCTCGGCGATCAATGCGGAGCCCACCGCGAACAACGTCAGCGAGGCGGGCAGCAACCAGCCGGACGCCTGGAAGGCGTACTCGCTGATGACGCTGTGCAACGGGTCGAGGTCGGATTCCGCGTGGAGGGTGAGCATGGCGCCGCTTCCGGTGCCGATGGCCGCGAATCCGCTGACAAGCAATGCCTTCATGCCTCAAAGCTCGTGGAACGCGGCCTCGCGGAATATCGGAGATCGACCCTGAAGTAGCCTGAACGAACCCTTAATACCTTGGTCGGGAACGACCCTGAGGACACCCGGCCACCTGCGCGGACGTGACCCTGGGTAGGGGCTCCCCCCTCAGGGTGGGTCCAGGGCGCCTGACCCGATTTGACCTGGTGCGTACTCCAGGGGGGAACCTGGAAACATGAAGAAGCGCACTCTCGGGAACGGCGGGCCTCAGGTCTCCGCGCTGGGCCTCGGCTGCATGGGCATGTCCGACTTCTACGGCCCGGGCGACGAGAAGGAGTCGATCGCCGTCATCCACCGCGCACTCGACCTTGGCATGAATTTTCTGGACACAGCCGACATGTACGGGCTCGGGGCCAATGAGGAGCTCGTCGGCCGGGCCGTCAAGGACCGGCGGGACGAGGTGGTGCTGGCCACCAAGTTCGGCGTCAAGCGCGACGGCGGCACCCGCTCCATCGAGAACAGCCCCGAGTACGTCAGGGCCGCCTGCGACGCCTCCCTCCGGCGCCTCGGCGTGGACCACATCGACCTGTACTACATGCACCGCCGCAACAGGAGCGTCCCCGTCGAGGAGTCGGTCGGCGCGATGGCCGAGCTGGTCGAGCAGGGCAAGGTCCGCCATCTCGGGCTGTCGGAGGTGAGCGCGGACACGCTGCGAACGGCCTCGGCCGTCCACCCGATCGCGGCCCTGCAGAGCGAGTACTCGCTGTTCACCCGGGGGCTGGAGGCGGAGATCCTGCCGGCGGCCAGGGAGCTGGGCGTGGCGCTGGTGGCGTACTCGCCGATCAGCCGCGGCTTCCTGTCCGGCGCGCTGCCGCCCGCGGAGGAGCTGCCCGAGGACGACGTCCGCCGGTGGATGCCGCGCCTCGCGGGCGAGAACGCCGAGCGCAACGCCGCGCTGGTCGCGGAGGTACGGAAGATCGCCGACGCCGCCGGGATCACCGCCGCGCAGCTCGCGCTGGCCTGGGTGCTGGCCCAGGGGGACGACGTCGTGCCGATCCCGGGGACGAAGCGGCTGACCTATCTGGAGGAGAACGCGGCGGCGGCCGACATCACGCTGACCGCCGACCAGCTCGCCGCCCTGGCCCGCGCCGTTCCGGCGGACGCCGTTGCCGGCACCCGTTATCCGGACATGTCGGAGATTGAGGCGTAGCCGCACGGGCCCCGCTCAGGCGGGGCCGGGCGCGTCGAAGTAGACGCGGATGGCGGTCGCCCCCGGGCGGGTGTACACGCGTACGAGGTCGCTCAGGAGGTTGACGATCAGCAACCCGCGCGACCCCGAGTGGCGCGGGTCGACCGGGCGGCGGCCCACCAGCGGGTCGGTGATGTGCCCGGCGTCGCTGACCTCGCACACCAGCCGCCCGCCCTCGGCCCAGACCCGGATCGTGCCCCAGCCCCCGCCGTGGTCGAGGCTGTTGGCGCCCAGCTCGGCCACCGTCAGCTGGATGTCGTCGAGCCGGTCGCCGGAGAACCCCATCTCCGCCGCCCGCCGCGCGGCCAGGCCGCGGGCCGCCGACAGGTTGGTGCGGTCGAAGCGCAGCGAGACGAAGTCAGCGGGCTCGTCGAGCGGCCGGTTGTGCGCGGAGACCACCAGCTCGGGCGCGTATTCGGTGCTGGCCCACTCCCCCGAGAGGTCGCACATCACGGGGTGGGTGCGCTCCGCCTCCCGCAGGACCTCGGGCGCGAGCCGGTCGGCGTCGTACGGGCACAGGATCGTGACCCGCCGCCCCGCGAACGACAGGTTGATCAGCGCCTCGTGCTGCGCGGCGGCCCCGTATTCGGTCTCGGTGCGCCCCGGCCAGATCGGCTCGCCGATGATGCGCACGTGCCCGCCGGGATGCCGGTCGGCGAAGTCGCGCAGCACGGCGGGGATGATCCGCCCCGGGTTGCGCCCGGCCTGCTGCATGTCGAGCAGGAGCACGGACTTGGCGTCGTCGCCGAGCTCGGCCTCGATCAGCGCCAGATTCCGGGCCGGGACCGCGACCGCGACCGGCTCGTCCAGGGCCAGCCCCGCGCGGACGAACGCGCTGGTGGCAGCCACATACTCCCGGTCGCCCCGATAGAGGAGCGCCGGGTGCGTGAACAGTTCCGCCAACATCAGATTTCACGCTACCCAAGGAAGATGACTTCACGGCAATCCGGTGGGTACGTAATCGTCGTGAAGCGAATCCGGGTCGTTCGCCGCCCCCGCCTCGTCCGAGGGCCGCTCCCTCTTGATCTCCGCACCCCTTCCGGCCGACAACTCCCGTTCTGAGCGCTGCGCACCTATGCTCAAGATATGTCGCAATCGCAGATGCGAGTGTCCAACGAGGACCGAGAGCGCACCGCGCAGCAGCTCCAGCACGCCTTCGCCGAAGGCCGGCTCACCCAGCTGGAGCTCGAGGACCGCCTTGAGATCGCCCTCACCGCGAGGACCTACGGCGACCTGCTGGGCCTGATCGACGATCTCCCCGTCGACCAGCCGCAGGACGACGTGGTCGAGCTGGAGTCCAAGAACGGCCACATCAAGCGCGCCGGCGACTGGGCCGTCCCCCGGCGACTGCGGGCGGCCTCCAAGTACGGCAGCGTCGAACTGGATCTCTCCGAGGCCGTCATCACCCACCCCGTCGTGGACATCGAACTCGACCTCGCCTACGGCTCCGCCAAGATCATCCTGCCGGACGGCGCCGTCGCGAACGTCGACGCCTTCCGCAGCGACTGGGGTCACGTCCACACCTCCGACGTGCCCGGCAGGCCCCGCGCCGGCGCCGTCCACGTGGTGATCAGCGGCCGGACGAAGTACGGCAGCCTGGCCGTCCGCTATCCACGCAAACGCTGGCTCGCCCGCTGAGACCCGGCGGGCCGTTTCCGGTCCCGTCTTTACGCCGGCTTGATACCCGTGGTGTTAGCGGGGTGCAAGCGACGGTCAAGGGTTGCTCCATAATGTTCCCTTCGTTCGATCAAACCACCGAAGGGCTAGAAATGACTCCCCCTCGCCGTCGCCTGGCCGTCGCGGCCGCGACGCTGACCCTTGCCGTCCTCACGAGCACCGGCTGTGGTGCGCTGGGCCAGGCCGTCGACTGCAACACGGCCGCCCAGGAGGCCACCAAGATCATGAATGAGTGGACCACCACGATCACCAAGAACGCCACCGACACGAAGGCCATCGGCACGGCCTCGAAGGACGCGGCTGCCAAGACCAAGGAGCTCGCGGGCAAGTACGACGGTGACGTCGCCGCCGCCCTGAACGACCTCGCCGCCGGTTTCGAGACCCTTGAGAAGGGCGACCTCGCCGAGGTCTCCGGGTTCACGGGCAAGATGCAGGGCTTCTCGACCAAGATCACCTCCGCCTGCACCTGACGCTGAGCCCGCGGTCGCCGCTCCGCCTGTGGGGGGCAGGACGGCGCGGCGGCCGCGCCACGTTCGAGTGGATTCGTTCTACCCTTGCTGCCCGTGACGGGTGACACTCTGGCGGTGCGACAGGGGGCGTCCGCCGCCGCCTCCCTCTGGAGGATCCGGCTTTCCGGCCATCGCGTGCGTGTGGGCGCCGTCGCGCTCGTCGCCGCGGTGGCTTATGCCGTGCTCGGCCTGGTCAAGCTGGCCACGTTCCGGGCCACGTCGTTCGACCTGGTGATCGTGGACCAGGCGGTGCGCAACTACGCGGCGCTGCGGCCGCCGCACATCCCCGTGCTGGGCATGTTCCACGGGCGGGGCATGGAATACGTGCAGCTCGCCGACCACTTCTCGCCCGTCTACGCGATGCTCGCGCCTTTCTACTGGATCCACGACGGGCCCGAGACGCTGATCGTCGCGCAGGCGCTGCTGTTCGCCGCCGCGATCCCGTTCATCTGGCTGTTCACCCGGCGCGTGCTGGGCGTCGCGCCCGCCTATCTGGTCTCCGTGGCGTACGCGCTGTCGTGGCCCGTCGCGCAGGCCGTCGCGTTCGACGCGCACGAGGTCATGTTCGTCCCCGTGCTCACCGCGATCATGATCGAGCGCTACCACGCCGGTCACCGCCTACCCGCCCTCATCGCGATGATCGACCTCCTGCTGGTCAAGGAGGACATGGGGCTGATGGTGATCGGGGCGGGGCTGTGCCTGCTCGTCCTGGGCGACCGGCTGCGGGGGCTGCTGTGCATGGGGCTCGGGCTGGGAGCCGTCCTGCTCGTACGCGGGCTGGCGATCACGGCCTTCGGCGGCGACTCCAAGGACTTCTGGGCCTACAACCATCTCGGCCCCGACGTGCCGAGCGCGATCCTGGCGCTGCTGCGCGATCCGATCGCGGCCGTGCTGCTGCCGTTCAGCGAGGAGGCCAAGGTCGACACGCTGTTCCTGCTGGTGTGGCCGACGCTGCTGCTGTGCCTGCTCTCGCCGCTGTCGCTGGTGGCGCTGCCGCACGTGCTGGAGCGCATGCTGTCCGACCGCTCCCAGTGGTGGCAGGCCGATTTCCAGTACAGCGCGTTCACCGTGGTCATCCTCTTCTGCGCGGGCGTGGACGGGCTGTCCAGGCTGCTGCGCTGGATCAAGCGCACCGACGACACCTCGCTCAAACTCGCCTGGGCGACGGCGGTCTGCGCGGTCGCGCTCACCCTGGTGCCCAAGTTCGCGCTGGACCAGCTCTACCATCCGCCCTTCTACCAGGAGCCCAAGGCGGCGGCCGCGGCCGAGGCCGTGAGCAAGGTGCCCTCCGGGGTCACCGTCGAGGCGGTCAACTCCGTCGGCCCCGCGCTGACCTCCAGGACCACCGTCCTGCTCTGGACGGCCCAGTCGCACGGCGCGCCCTGGGTGGTGGCCGACACCTCCCGCTGGGAGTTCCCCTTCGGCTCGGCGGACGAGCAGCGCGCCACGGTCGACGCGCTGCAGGGCCAGGGGTACGCGAAGGTGTTCGAGCGCGACGGCTACGTGGTGCTCCGGCGCGGCTGAAGCGCCTCCGCGTAGGCCCGGTCGAACCCGGCGAGAACCGACGGCCACGAGCCCGCCGCCGGACGGGTCGCCCGGTTGTGCGCGGCGATCGACTCGCGCAGCGGCGCGTCAGTGCAGAGCCGGGCCACCGCGCGGGCCAGGTCGCCGAGCGTGTGGCCGAGCAGCCCCTCCGTGCCGTCCGCGACGAAGTCGGCGACCCCGCTCTGCGCCCTGGCCACCACCGGCAGCCCGGCGGCGCGGGCCTCTAGGGCCGCGATGCCGAACGACTCGCGCGGCGCGGGCGCCACGAACACGTCCGCCGACTCCAGCACCTTGGCGATCTGCTCCCGCGTGTAGCGGCCCGGCAGGGAGACCCAGCCGGCCATGCCGTGCCGGGCGAGAAAACGTTCCATCTGGCCGCGAGCCGGTCCGTCGCCGACGATCGTGGCGCGCATGGGGATCCTGGCGGGCACCCGCCGCCTGGCCGCCTGGAGCAGCCTCAGCAGGCGTACGGGCTGCTTGCGGGGCGCCAACCGGCCCACGGCGACGATGTGGACCTCTTCCCGCCGGTCGCGCGTCCCCGGAACCGGCGCCCAGCCCGACAGGTCGAGGCCGTTGGAGACCACCCGGACCGGCACCTCGGGCCCGGCCACGGCGCGGATCGGGACCGCCGCGGCGTTGCTGACCGTGGTCGCCACCAGCCGCCACCGCTGCCAGCCGAACGCCAGCCGCAGCAGCCGGTAGAGCGCCCGCGTGACCGGGTCCCACATGCTGTGCACGGTCACCACGCACGGCAGCCCGGCCCGCGCGGCGGCCCGCACGCCCATCCAGGCGAACGGCGAGACCGCCCCCGTGTGCACGTGCACCACGTCGGGGCGCAGGGACGTGAGCCGGCGGGTGAGATGCCCCACCCCGAACGGGTGAACGGGCAGGTCGAACGGCATCCTCGCGACGATCCGGTGGACCCCGGGCAGCGGCTCGCCCCTCGTCGCCGTGGCCACGGAGACGTCGTGTCCCGCCTCCCGCTGCATCCGCACGAGATCGGCCACCTGGACCTCGATCCCTCCGAGTCGCGGCAGGTAACAGTCGCTCACGTGAAAGATCCGCACCCCTCCCAGACTAATCTGGGCGTGTGCCTCCACGTACCGCAGTGTTCTTTCACGCCCACCCTGACGACGAGGCCCTGCTGACGGCGGGCACCATGGCGATGCTCGCGGCCGAGGGACACCGCGTGGTGCTCGTGGTGGCCACCGCGGGCGAGCGCGGCCTGGCCGAGATGGAGCCCGGCGAGGCGCTCGGCGAGACCAGGCTCAAGGAGCTCTACGAGTCGGCAGCGCTGCTGGGCTGCGCCCGCGTGGAGTGCCTCGGCTACGGCGACTCTGGGCTGAGCCCCAAGGGCGGCATCGCCGAGGAGCGGCCCGACAACGCCTTCATCGACGCCGACACCGAGGCGGCGGCCAAGGCGCTGGCCGCGATCCTGCAGGAGGAGGAGGCCGACCTGCTGGCGATCTACGATCCGGCGGGCGGCTACGGGCACCCCGACCACGTGCAGGTGCACCGGGTGGGCAAACGGGCGGCCAAGATCGCCGGCACGGAGATCGTCCTGGAGGCGACGGTCAACCGCGATCCGCTGGTCAGGCTGCTGCGGCTGGCGGGCCGGTTCTACAAGTTCCCGCCGGAGTTCGACGTACGGACGTTCGAGAGCGCGTACTCGTCGAGCGAGACGATCACCCACCGGGTCAACGTCAGGAAATACACCCGCCAGAAACGCGCGTCCATGGCCGCGCACGCCTCCCAGGCCAGCGGCGGCGACAGCGACCGCACGCTCGCCGTGATGCTGAAGGTCCCCCGCCCGCTCTACCGCCTCGTCTTCGGCACCGAGTGGTACGTCCGCCGCGACCTGCCGCCGGGCACCCGGCTCACGCATCCCTTCGACCGGTGCCGAAAAGAATGAGCACGAAATGATTCCTCCGGAGGAGGACCCTCGTCCGGCGACCCGTCAGACTGGACCCCGATGAAGAACAAGTGGCTCCAGATCACGCTGTCCGTGCTGTCGCTCGGGCTGGCCGTGCTGCTCGTGGTCTACCTTCCGCAGATCGTGCGCACGCTCACCGGCAAGCCCGTCTCCTGGCACGAGATCGGCCGGGTCTTCGGCACGCTCGGCGGCGGCGAGATCACGCTGATGACCGCGCTGTGGCTGCTGAGCCTGCTGGCGTACACGTTCGTGCTGACCAACTCCCTGCCCGGCCTCAACAACCTGCAGGGCCTCACGCTCAACGCGGCCGGCAGCGCGGTCAGCAACCTGCTGCCCTTCGGCGGGGCGGTCGGCGTGGCGGTGTCGTACGCGATGACCAGGGGCTGGGGCTTCTCCACCCGGTCGATCGTGGTCATGACGCTGGTCAGCGGCATCTGGAACACGATGTTCAGGTTCATCCTGCCGGCCGTGGGGATCATCGCGCTGCTGGCGGCCGGCGAGGCGCCCAACGCCACCGTCGCCAGGGCCGGCTGGACGGGCGCGATCTCGATCCTCGTGCTCTGCGCGATCGTGGCCGTCGCCCTCTACTGGGACCGCGCCGCCGTCGTGCTCGGCCGCGCGCTCGACGGCGTCAGCCGGCTGCTGCGGCTGAAGATCCACGCCTCGGACGCGTTCCACAAGCTGCGCGCCGACACCGCCGGCGTCGTCCGGACCAGGTGGCCCGGGCTGTCGCTCGCCATGGTGTTCTTCCTCGGCTTCCAGTGGTCGATCATGGCGGTGTGCCTGCACGCGACGGGCGCCTGGCCGGGGTTCGCCCAGTCGATCGCCGTCTTCGCCCTCTCCCGCGTGCTCACCGCCATCCTGATCACGCCCAGCGGGGCCGGGATCATGGAGGGCGGCGTGGTGCTCCTCCTCACCGAGGGATTCGGCGTCGGAGTCGCTCCGGCCACCGCGACCGCACTGCTTTTCGGCTTCTGGACTTACACTATCGAGATCCCGTTCGGCGGCCTGGCCCTGGGCGCATGGGCGTTCCTGCGCAGGCGCAACGGCCGGAACGCCGGCGCGGAGCCCCCGTCCGCGATCTCGAAGGCCCAGTAGTGACAATCCCAAACCCATCAAAGACCTTGTGCGTGATTCATAGGCCCGCATAGCGTGGCGGCTGACATGGTGGCGTTCCGAGTTCTGGGGCCAGTCGAGGCGTACGAACACGACGACGAACTCGACCTCGGCGGGTTGCGGCAGCGGGCCGTCCTCGCCCGGCTTCTCGTGGCCAGAGGTCAGGTCGTGCCCGTTGACACGCTTCTTTACGATCTGTGGGATGACGACGGGGCCAAGGGCGCGCAGTCGGGCCTGCAGGTCTACATCTCGCGCCTGCGCCGGGTGCTGGAGCCCGGCCGCCCGCGCGGGGGGCCCAACCGGCTGCTGGTGACGGTCGCGTCCGGCTACGCGTTGCGGGTGGCCCCCGACCAGGTCGACGCGCTCAAGTTCGAGCAGCTCGTCCGCGCGGCGGGCGAGCACCTCGAAGAGGGCGATCCGCAGTCCGCCCGAGGCCGCCTGGAGAAGGCGCTGGGCCTGTGGCGCGGCACTCCCTACTCCGACTTCGCCGACCAGTCGTGGGCGGAGGCCGAGGTCAACCGGCTGGCGGAGCTGCGTCTGGTGACGCGCGAGCGGCACGCCGACACCGGGCTGCGGCTCGGCCTGCACGCCGAGACCGTTCCCGACCTGGAGGCGCTCACCACCGAAAACCCGCTGCGCGAGGAGGGCTGGCGGCTTCTGGCGCTGGGCCTCTACCGCTGCGGCCGGCAGGGTGACGCGCTGGCCGCGCTGCGCCGGGCCAGGAACATCCTGGCCGACGAGCTGGGCATCGACCCGGGTCCCGCGCTGCGCAAGCTGGAGTCCGACATCCTGGCCCAGTCCCCGGAGCTCGACCTGGCCGTCCCCGCGCGCCCCGCGCGGCCCGCCGCGCCGGTCACCGACACCTGGCCGCCCAGGCCGGCCGCGGCCGTCGAGCCGCCGCCGCTGGAGCCCGAGCCGTTCGTCGGCCGCGACGCCGAGCTGGCCAGGCTGACCACGGCGGCCTCGCGCACCGGCCGGTTCCAGGTCGCGATCGTGGCCGGGGTCGCGGGCGCGGGCAAGACCACGCTGCTGCGCCAGCTGGAGAGCAGGCTCGGCACCGACGGCTGGATCACCGCGTCCGGCGCGTGCCCCGACTCCAGCGCCACCCCGCCGGGCTGGGCGTGGGTGGAGATCCTGCGCACCCTCACCGGCGTGACCGGCGCGGGCGAATACGCGCAGCTGCTCGCGCCGCTGCTCGATGACGCCGCCCCCGATCCCGACGAGGACGAGGCGTCCGGCGGCTTCCGGCTGCACCGCGCGGTCGGCGGCTACCTGGCCGGGGTCGCGCGCCGCGCGCCGGTGCTGGTGACCCTCGAGGACCTCCACTGGGCCGACGACCAGACGCTCGCCCTGCTGCGCGCGCTGCCGAGCCTGCTGGCGACCAGCCGCGTGCTGCTCGTGGTGACGTGCCGGGAGAGCGAGCTCGACGACCGCCAGTCCGACGTGCTGGCCGCCCTGGCCAGGCTGGGCCCGGTCCGCGTGGGCCTGTCGGGGCTCGACCCGAAGGCCGTGGCCGAGCTGGTCAAGGCGACGTGCGTACGCGACATCGACGAGGAGGCCGTCGAGTCGATCGTCGAGCGCACGGGCGGCAACCCGTTCTTCGTCCGCGAGACCGTCCGTCTGCTCGACTCCGAGGGCGCGGCCGACCGGGCCAGCGCCACCGAGGTGCTCTCGCAGGTGCCGTCCGGAGTGCGCGACGTGCTGCGGCGGCGCATCTCGCGGCTGCCGTCGGGCGCGCAGCAGATCCTGCTCCAGGCCGCCGTGATCGGCCGCGACGTCGATCTCGACGTGCTGATCGCCGTGTCGGGCGACGAGGACGCGGTGATCGAGGCCGTGGAGGCGGCGCTGCTGGCCGGGCTGGTGACCGAGCCGGGGCCCGGGCTGCTCAGGTTCGACCACGACCTGGTGCGCGACACGATCTACTCCGACGCCTCCAGGCTGCGCCGCACGAGGCTGCACGCGGCCGTGGCGGCGGTCATCGAGCAGCACACCCCGTCCGACGTGGCCGCGCTGGCCCACCACTACTTCCTGGCCGACGCGGCCGGGAAGGCGGTCCACTACGCGGGGCTGGCGGCCGAGCAGGCCGAGCGGCGCTTCGCCCACCGCGAGGCGGCCACCCTGTGGGAGCAGGCCATCGCGGCGTTCGACCGCTCGCGCGACGAGCAGAGCGGCGCGCAGACGCCGGAGCGCAGCAAGGATCGCCTGCGGCTCATGCTGCGCCAGATCAGGGCGCTGGCGCTGTGCGGGGACATGCACGCGGCCCGGCTGCTGCGCCGCCAGGCCATGGACGCCGCGCTGCCGCTGGGCGACCTGGAGATGACCGCGAAGGTGGCGGCGTCGCTGGCCGTGCCGCACAAGGGCATGGCGCGCGACTTCACCCGCACCGCGTGGGAGATCGTGGACGTCACCGAGAAGGCGCTCATGGAGCTGCCCGAGGGCGAGCAGCGGCTGCGGGCCAGCCTGCTGACCACGCTGGCGCTGGAGCTGGAGGGCTCCTCCTCGCCGGAGCGCGGGCGCCAGGCGTCGCTGGAGGCGCTGGAGCTGGCCAGGCAGAGCGGCGACCCGACGCTGATCGCGGCGGCGCTGAGCGGGCGGCTGCGGCAGTCGTACGACATCCCCGCCGTGGACACCCGGGAGAGCATCGGCAGGGAGCTGCTGGAGGTCGCGCAGCGCTCGGGGCAGATGGCCACGCAGGCGCTGGCCCACCTGGTGCTGCTGGAGTGCGCGGCGGCCAGGGGCGAGTTCGCGGCCGCCGACGAGCACGCGGCCGCCGCCGACCGCCTGGCCAGGCAGTACGACCTGTCGGCGCCGGCCGCGGTCGTGGTCTGGTATTCGGGCCAGCGGCTGATGATCGCCGGTGACTACGCGGGCGCCGAGCGGGCCTACCGCGAGGCGGCCAGGATGACCGCGCGGGCGGGCATGCTGGAGGGCCGCCAGGACCTCCCGCTGATCACGGCGTTCTGCCTGCACCTGGTCGACGGCCGGGCGGCGGAGATGGTCGACCTGCTCGGCGAGAAGCACCAGCGGGGCGCCAAGTGGACGCTCGACGCGTACGCGCTGGCCCTGGCCTCGGCCGGGCACCTCCAGGACGCCAAGGCCGTGGCCGCCACCCGCCCGCCGGTGCGGCCCGACTTCCTCTACGAGCTGGCGATGACCTGGCGGGCGCTGGCCGGCATGCTGCTCGACGACCGGGAGCGGATGGTCGACTGCTACGACAAGCTCAAGCCGTTCGCCGACCGGGTGGCGGGCGCGGGCACCGGCGTGGTGGCGCTGTGGCCGGTGGCGCTGACGCTGGGCGACCTCGCCGTGCGCCTGGGCCAGCCGGACGCCGCCCGCGACCACTACGAGAAGGCCCTGGAAGTGGCCGAGCGGGTCGGCGTGCCGCGCTGGGTGGAGGCGGCGCGACGCTCGGTCAGCAGCTCACCTGGAAACGGTCGCTCGTGACGGTCTTGAGGCCCTTGGCCGACAGCTCGACGCGGTACCAGCCGGGGTCGCCGGAGATCTCGGGCCGCCACTCGACGGTCTCCGCGGCGCCCATGAAGCCGTCGTAGTCGACCAGATACGTGCGCCACGACTTGGTCGAGGGGCTCCAGCGGGTGAGCTTCCAGCCGTAGTGCACGCTGCGGCCGGGCTCGGGGCTGACGAGCACGCTGCGCGCGACGAGCGGTCCCGAGCAGGCGCCGGCCAGTCCGCCGAGGGTGACCTCGCCGGGCTGGGCGGCCGGGGCCAGCTCCTCGGCGACCGGGGCCAGTTCCTCGGCGACCGGGACCTCGCGGGCCGACAGGGTGATGGTCGTCACGGCGGCCGGCGTGTCGCCGGCGGCACTGTAGGCGGAAAAGCCGATGTACGCGCTGGTGAACGCCAGGGCGGCCACGAACAGCTTGGCCGCGTTCGCAGTGCCGCTCGCCAGGACGGCCGCGCTTCTCGACGCCATCTTCAACACCCCTTTTGCCTCACCCATAGAGTGAGCTCGGGTGGTTGAGTCCTGGTTGTCGGCTGGTTGCGGTGGCTTGCAAGCCGATATGGCGAAAGCTTGCAACTTGAACTAAGGTAAGCCTGACCTAAGGCTTGGGAGGGGTGGGACATGACCGGCATCGCCGATCCCACGAGGCCTTATTGGCTCGGTCTGCCTTACTGGCTGGTGGGCGCCATCCTGATCCTGGCCCTGTTCGGCGCGTTCCAGGTCTACTACTGGGTCGGGCGCAGGCTCGGCGTGAAGCTCTACGACTCGCGCGTGGGCGCCCGGGTGGGCCGCGAGCGCATCGCGAAGATCGAGCACGTCGTCGAGAAATGGGGCGCGCTGGCCGTCTACGGCTGCTTCTGGGTGCCCATGCTCCGGCACACGCTGCCGTGGGTGGCGGGGGCGCTGCGGGTGTCCTACCCCTGGTACGTGGTCGCGAGCGCGCTGGGCTGCCTGACCTGGGCGCCGATCTGGTGGTTCGGCATCACGGCGCTCGTGTGGGGCTGGCTGGAACTGGCCGCGCGCTCACCCGTCACGGCGGGGGTCGTGGCCGTCCTGGCCGTCGCGGCGGCGTTCTGGCTGGTGGTGCGGCGCAGGAGGAAGCGGCGCGCGGCCTCGTCAGAGAAGGCTCTGGTCTCCTAGGCCCCGCCCGGTCCGGTCCTCGATGACGGCCTCGGGAGCGTTCCTGCGCACCGTCTCGATGCCGTTCACGCAGGCGGCCTTGCTCGGGTAGCCCTCGCCGACCGCGAGTGTCTGCCCGTTGTTCGCCACGAGCGCGAAGCGGAACCCGCCCTGCCCGTCCTCACTGATCACGAACCTGCCCGCCACGGCCGCTCCTCTCTAACCTGGCATTGATTTACCCCCATCTGATCTGGCTTTATGGCGTAGTTAGGCAAACGAACCCTTGATCTCCTGCCAACATGATTGCCATGCGTATTGGGGGTTTCATTGGCTCCGCCGTACTCGCGCTGGTTGTGGGGGTCGCCTCCCCGGCCACGGCGGCGGACGCGCCGGAGGTCGCGGCCAAGTCGGCGTACGTGGTCGACTCAGCGGGAACGATCCACTTCGGCAAGCGCGAGACTCGACGGGTGCCCGTGGCCAGCCTGGTCAAGGTCATGACGGCGTACGTCGTGCTGCGCGAGGCCCGGCTGAGCGACACGATCACGATCACGGCGACCGACGTCAAGCACGCGACCAGCAACGGCGCGACCACGGCGGCGCTGAAGAAGGGCGAGCGGCTCACGGTCAGGGACCTGCTCTACGGTCTCATGCTGCCGTCGGGGGCCGACGCGGCCAACGCCCTGGCGCGGCGCTACGGCCCGGGCAAGACGGCGTTCGTCGCCAAGATGAACCGCACCGCCAGCGCCCTCGGGCTGTCCGACACCCGCTACACCAACCCCGACGGCCTGCCCACCCCCGGCAACGGCGGCTACTCGACGGCCGTCGACCAGGTCAAGCTGGCGGAGCGGGCGCTGGACGACAGCACCTTCGCGGCCGTGACGGGCACCAAGGTGCACAAGGTGGCCAAGACCGCGCTGCACCGGGCGCACACCTGGCGCAACTCGAACAAGCTGCTCTCGCGTGCCGACGGCGTGCTCGGCGTGAAGACCGGCTACACGCGCGCCGCCGGCTACTGCCTGCTCTTCGCCGGCGAGCGGGGCGGCAAGCGCGTGATCGGCGTGCTGCTCGGCGACCAGAACGAACGCCGCTTCGAGACGGCCGAGCGGCTACTGGACTACGCGGGCGAGCAGATCGCCGGCGGCTAGCAGCTCCCGGGTGTACGGGTCGGCGGGGGCGGCCCACACCTGACCGGCCGGACCGGTCTCGACGATCCGGCCGTGGCGCAGCACCGCCACGCGATGCGCCACGTGCCGGACCAGGGCCAGGTCGTGACCGATGAACAGCTGGCCCAGCCCCAGCTCGTCGCGCAGCTCGGTGAGCAGATTGACGATCCCGGCGCGCACGGACGGGTCCAGCGCGGACACGGGCTCGTCCAGCACGAGCAGCCTGGGCTCGCAGGCGAGGGCGCGGGCGATGCCGACGCGCTGGCACTGCCCGCCGGACAGCTCGTACGGCCTGCGCCCGGCGAGCGAGGGATCCAGGCGGACGAGGTCGAGGAGCTCGCGCACCCGGGCGGGGCCGGTCAGCGGGTCCCAGCGGCCCTGGACGCGCAGCGGCTCCGCGATCGCGTCGTGCGCCCGCAGGCGCGGGCTGAGCGAGCCGTACGGGTCCTGGAAGACCGGCTGCAGAGCGGGCCGCAGCGGGCGCAGGGCCCGCTCGTCGAGCGCGGTCAGCTCGCGGCCCTCGAAGCGCACCGACCCCGCCTCGGGCCTGCGCAGCATGAGGACGGCGGCGGCGATGCTCGACTTGCCCGACCCCGACCCGCCGACCAGCGCGAGCGTCTCGCCGGCGGCCAGGGTGAACGAGACGCGGTCCACCGCCAGAACCTTCGCGGGGTAGCGCACGGTGAGATCGCGCACCTCCAGCAGGGGTGTCGTCATGCGGGCTCCTGGTAGAGATCGGTGGCCTGACCGGGCAGTTCGCCGAGCCGGTGGCAGGCGACCAGCCTGTTCTCCCCGGCTGCCCGCGGCTCTGGCTCCCGCTCGCGGCAGACGTCGAGGGCGGCCGGGCAGCGGGGGGCGAAGGCGCACCCGGGCGGCAGCGCTCCTGGCGCGGGCGGCGCACCGGCGATCGCGGGCAGCGGCCGTCCCGTCACCTCGCGCGGCGGGAGGGAGGCGACGAGGCCGCCGGTGTAGGGGGCGCGCGGCCCGCGCAGCACCGCGCCGGCCGGGCCCGACTCGGCGAGCCGTCCCGCGTACATGACCAGGACGCGGTCCGCGTACGCGGCCGCCGCCCCCAGGTCGTGCGTGACCAGCAGCACGGCCGGCCGCGCCCCCTCGCGCGGCTCCGTCAGCAGGTCGAGGATCCTGACCTGGACGACGGGGTCCAGCGCAGTGGCCGGTTCGTCGGCGACGATGAGGGCGGGGTCGTTGACGGTGGCCATGGCGATCACCGCCCGCTGGCGCATCCCGCCGGAGAACTCGTGGGGGTAGGCGCGGGCCCGCCGTGCGGCGTCGGGGATGCCGACCCGGTCCAGCGCGGCCACCGCGCGCTCCCATGCCTGCTTGCGGCCCAGCCGCCGCACGGCGCGGGCGAGCTGGTCCCCGACCGGGTGCACGGGGCTGAGCACCGACAGGGCGTCCTGCGGCACGAAGGCGATCCGCCAGCCGCGTACCTGCCGGTAGACGTGCTCGGGCGCGCCGGACAGCTCCCGCCCGTCCAGGCGCACGCTGCCGGACATGCGCGCGCCGGGCGGCAGCAGCCCGAGCACGGCCCGGGCGGTCAGCGACTTGCCCGCGCCGGACTCGCCGACGACGGCGAGCGTCTCGCCCTCGGCCACGTCGAACGAGAGCCCCCGTACGACCTCCGTGCCCGCCACGCCGACCCGCAGATCCCGTACGCGCAGCAGCGTCATGCGGCACCCCCGGTCCGGCGGCCCGCCGTGGAGAGAGAGACCGCCAGGGCGGCCAGCAGCAGGAGCATTCCCGCGGGGACCAGGGCCGCCCATGGCGCGCGCTCCACGTACGGCAGCGACTCGGCCAGCGTCAGGCCCCACTCGGGGGCGGGCGGCCGGGCCCCCAGGCCGAGGAAGCCGAGGGAGGCCATGGCCAGCGCGATCCCCGGCAGCCGCAGCACCGCGTGCCTGGCGACCGGCCCCGCGACCGCGGGCAGGACGTGGCGGGTCAGGATCCAGGCGGGCGAGGAGCCGATGGCGCGCTGCGCGGTCAGGTGGGCCGCGGCGCGTACCTCCGAGACGAGGGCCGCGGCGTGGGCGGCGAGCGCGGGCCACGAGACGAGGGCGACCGCGACGGACGCGCCCAGCGTGCCGGGCCCGAGCACCGCCGCGACCAGGATCCCGGCGATCACCGGCGGCACGGCGTTGGCCACCTCGGCCGCTCCGGAGGCCAGTCCGGGCAGGAGTCCGAGGGTCAGGGCGATGACGTACGAGCCCGCGCAGACCAGCGCGGAGACCCCGAGCGTGGCCGCGGCGCCGTGGCCCACCCTGGCCAGCACGTCCCGGCCCAGCGCGTCGGCGCCCAGCGGGTGATCCCAGCTCGGCCCCGCCAGCCGCGCGGCCACGTCCACGGCCAGCGGGTCGAGCAGCAACCCCCAGCCGACGGTGATCACCAGCACGGCCCCGCACACGCCGGGAACCGGCCCGCCCAGCCGCCGCTCGCTGTTGCCCTGGCCGCCGATGACCGGTGCGGGCAGCGAGAGGGCGGCGTCACGGAGGCCGGGCCCGAGCATCCAGTGCCGGACGGCGCTCGCCAGGATCCCGGCGAGCACACCCAGCAGGACCAGCGCGAGCACCGCGGCCTGGAGCAGCGGAAGGTCCTGCGCCTCCGCGGCGCCCAGTGCGGTGCGGCCGATGCCGGGCACCGCGAACACCGTCTCGACGGCCACCGCCCCTCCCGCCAGCCCCACGGCGACCAGCCCGAGCTGGGGCACCAACGCGGGCAGCGCACGGCGCAGCACCGCCCGCGCGATGGCGCCGGGACCACAGCCCGCCGAACGCCACAGCCCCACCCACGGCTCGGCGAAGGCCGCAGGCAGCGTGTCGTCCACCAACCGACCCAGGACGCCGCCTGCCGGGATGCCCAGGGCCAGCGCGGGCAGCACCAGGTGCCGCGGCTCCTGCCAGCCGTAGGGCGGCAGCCAGCCCAGCCACACCGACAGCGTCACCAGCAGCACCGTCGCGATGAGGAATTCGGGCAAGGCGCCCAGCACCGCCGCCACCGCGCCCGTGCCGCGCCCCCGCAGGGTGCCCCGCGCGCCGCGCACCAGGGTGGGTGCGCACAGGGCGCACGTCAGTGCCAGCGTCACCGCCAGCGCGGCGGCCATCAACGTCAGCGAGACGCCGAGACCGGACAGCACCGAGGGCAGCACCGCGCCGCCGTCCGCCCACGAGCGGCCGAGGTCGCCGCGCAGGACGCCGCCCAGCCACCCGCCGAGCAGCGGCAGCGGGCCGCCGTCCAGGCCCAGCTCGCGGCGGATGGCCTCCAGCGCCTCGGCCGTCGGCTCCTGCTCGGCCGACCGGGCCCGCAACAGCGACAGAGCGGCATCACGGCCGGACAACCAGGGCAACAACCCGACCACGCCGATGATCGCAACGAGCGCGACGCTCCGCGAGAACAGCACCCCGCCACCCCTCGCCGCAGCCTTCGAGGGCGCCCTGCGGAGCCGCGTCGCAGCGGCCCGCGAGAACACCCCCCGGACGCTCATCGCCGCAGCCCGCGGGAACAACCCCCGGACGCTCATCGCAGCGGCACGCGAGAACAACCCGCGGACGCTCATCGCAGCGGCACGCGGGAACAGCCCGCGGAAGCGCGTCGTCCTGGCCCGCGAGGGCGGCCCGTCGGCGCGCCTTGGGAGCCGGGTCATCTGAGGCGGGTCTCCGCCGTGATCAGGACGCGCTCGCGCGGGTCCTTGGCCGAGTCCAGCACCGTGGTGGCATCGCCCTGGATCACGCGCTCGTGCAGCATCGGAATGGCGGCGTCGGTACGCAGGATCGCCGCCTCGGCCGCAAGGGTGGCCGCGTGCCTGGCGGGCCCGGCGTCCGCCGCAGCGGCCTCGCGCACCGCCCGGTCCACGTCCTCGTCACACAGGCGGGCCAGGTTGAAGGAGCCGTCGCAGGTGAAGTCGGCCTGCAGGTACGCCACCGGATCCCCCGAGTCGAGCACGGTCGCCCGGGAAAGGATGAACGCGTCGAACTTCCCGGCCAGCGCGTCCTCCTCGATGTGCGCGTACTCCCGTACCACCAGCTCGACCCCGAACCCCGCGGCCTGGAGCTGCTGCTGCAGCACGGAGGCGACCTCGGGCAGCTCCGCCCGGTCGGAGTAGGTGGCCAGGGTGATCGCCACGCCCTTCGCGCTCGCGGGGGCCGTACGCTCCCCCAGGGTCCTGCGGCCCTCGGCGGCCCACGGGAGGGCGGGCCCCAGCAGGCCCGAGGCCACGTCGGCACGCCCCTCGTACACCCCCCGTACGAGCTGTCCCGCGTCGATGGACGCGCGCGCGGCGGCACGCAGGCCGGGGTTCTTGAACGGCCCCTTGGCGGTGTTCAGGTACAGGGTGTTGGTGCGCGGCATCGGCACCTCGCTGATCGTCTCCTTCGCCAGCAGCGCGGCCTGCGAGACCGGCACCGCCTCCGCGATGTGCGCCTCGCCGCTGCGGATGGCGGCCGCGCGGGCGGCGCCGTCCGGGACGAAGGAGACGTCGATGCCCGGCGCCTTGGCCTTCGTGCCCCAGTAGCCGTCGTAGCGGTCGAGGGTGGCGGTGGTGGTGCCGTTCACCTTGACCAGCTTGAACGGGCCGCTCCCGGTGCCGGCCGGATCGACCCTGCCGTCGGTGCCGTACGCGCGCTCGGCCAGGATCGCCAGTTGCGGCGAGGACAGTCGGTGCGGGACCAGCGGGTCGGGCACGCGGGTGGTCACGACGACCTTGCCGCCCTCGGCCCTGGCGGTCAGCTCGACGCCGTCGAGGATGCGCGGCTTGGGCGTGGCCCGGGTGGCGCGGGTCAGCGCGTTGGCGGCGACCTGGGCGGTCAACCGGCTGCCGTCGTGGAAGGTCACGCCGTCGCGGACGGTGAACTCCCAGGTCCGTTCGGAGGTACGGGTCCACGCGGTGGCGAGGGCGGGGCGCGCGTCGCCTCTCGCGTCCAGGTTGACCAGGGTCTCAGCGGTGGACCAGCGGGAGAGCTTGAACGCGTCGTCGCTGAAGGGCGACAGGCCGGAACGCGGAGGCTGGAGCATCGCCACCTTGATCCGGCCCGTGCTCTGCCCGCCCGCCGGGGCGGAGCACGCGGACAGGGAGAGGACTGTCATGAGGGCAAGCCAGAAGCTGCGATGTTGCACGAATTGTCCCAAATTCAGGGGGAATGAGCGGGACGAGACATTAGCATATGATAACCGTTTCCATATTCACACTCGATAGGCGCACCCCTCGACGCCCCACTCCCCGAACGGCAACCGCTCACCCCGGTCGATCGCCCGGATGGAAGGGCGGCCGATATGGGCGAACACCAGCCGCCCCACCCGGCGATCGCATGCCTCCCGGGCGACCTGGAGCACGCTCGCGTGCCCGCCCACGCCCCCGGCGAAGCGGATCGGCCGGTCCCACCCTGCGGCGTCGGCGAACATCAGGTCCGCACCGGCCGCCCAGCCCGGAAAGACCCAGAACTCCGGCGCCCAGACGACCTGCGCCCCGGCCGTCCTGATCAGGTAGCCGTAGGTGGGGTGAGAGGTGTGGCTGACCGGCAGCGGCACGATCTCCACGCCCGCGGCCTCGAAGGCCGCCACCGCGGCGGTCACGCCGAGCGCCCGCGCCGTACGGCGGATCTGGGGCATCAACTCGGCCCGCTCATCGCAGACCAGCCAGCCGTCGAGCCGCTCACCGGGCGCGGCGTCGCCACCGCCGTCGAGGAGGACGCGGTGCCCACGCCAGCCGACCAGCAGCCCGGCGGGGCGGTAGCGCGGGGAGTTCATCGCCCCGACCCCCACCAACCGCGACCACACGACCGTCACCCCCGGTCCCGGTCCCTCCCGGCCCACCACCGAGACCGCCCCGGAGGCGACCGCCACACATCCCCTACCCGCGGTGCTCAGGTGACGCCCCGGCGCGCCCTAAGGACCAGCCATCCCCCAGCCGCTCTCCAGGAGCCGGCCATTTCCCAGCCGCCCTCCAAGAGCCGGCCATGCCCCCGGCCGCCCTCCGAAGGCCGAACCGGCGGGCTCAGCCGAAGGTGATCTGGCCGCTGCCGGGCAGCGCGCTCATCCCCCGGGTCGCGCAGCCGAGGACGGCCGCCGCCGGCGAGAGGCCGCCCCGGACCCGCTCCCCCTTGAGCGCGCCGACGGCGACGGTGCCGGTGAGCAGGGCGTCGGCCGGGCGCTGGGTGGCGAGCCGGTCGGCCTTGATGCGCAGCCTCGAGATGCCGACGGGGCGGCCGTCCCCGCCGAACCAGGTGATGAGCGCACCCCCGCGCACCTGGCGGGCGCTGGTGCAGGAGGCCTCCGCAGTGGCCTTGACGGCGACCCAGCCGGAGCGCAGGGACGTGGCCGAGCCGTCGGGCGAGGTGCAGCCGGTGAGCTGGAGGTTGCCCCGGGCGGCGACTCGCCGCGGCGTGAGGCCGACCTGCGGCGTGAAGGCCAGCGGCCGCTCGGACGGCGTGGCGACGGCGCAGGTCAAGGCCGGGCCCGGGAGGCCCTCCTGGGCCGAGGTGACGATCGCGATGATCCAGTCCAGGTACATGAGCCTTCCCCGTGGGCCGCTGTACGTAATCGACCCCTCACATTGTGCTGCATCACGCCGTACGGCATGCCGGATCCAGCCGATCCGCGGTCCACCTGAGCGAGTGCGCCACCCGTACGCGCACCCTGGTCCTCGTGCGGTGCGGCCGCCGGGGCGCGCCCGGCAGGGCTTCGCCCAGCGACTCCTGGTAGCCCATCGCGGTCTGGTGAGCGAGTACTTGCATGGCGTCCATACACCCTCCTTAATCAATTAAGACCTTAATCGATTAAGACAGGTTCGGCAAGCTCTTCGGTACGGTGGGACGATGGCCAGGGTGACACTGCAGACGATCGCCGACCGGCTGGGCGTGTCCCGGGCCACCGTGTCCTACGCGTTCTCCCGGCCCGACCAGCTCAGCGACGGGCTGCGCCGCAGGATCATGGAGGTCGCCGACGAGCTCGGCTACGCGGGGCCCAACCCGACGGCGCGATCGCTGCGGCTGGGGCGGGCGGGGGCGCTCGGGCTGCTGTTCAGCGAGACGCTGGCGTACGCGTTCGCCGACCCGTACGCGATCGGGTTCTTCCAGGGGCTGGCGACGGCGGCCGAGGACGCGGGGGTGGGGCTGCTCATCCTGCCGCTGCCGCACGGCGACCGCCGGAGCGAGACGGTCAGGGACGCGGTGGTCGACGCGTTCTGCGTGATGTCGCTGCCCGACGGGCATCCGGCGCTGGCGGAGGTGCTGGCCAGAAAGCTGCCCGTCGTCGTGGTGGACGAGCCGTACGTGCCGGGGCACCCGTTCGTGGGGACCGACGAGCCGGCGGCCGGGGCGGCGGCGGCTCGGCATGTGCTCGAGCTGGGCCACCGGCGGATCGGAGTCGCCATGGTCGGGCTGCACGACGACGGCTACACCGGCTGGGCGTCCCGGGAACGCCAGGAGGGCGCGGTGTTCGAGGCCATGCGGCGGCGGTGCGGCGGCTACCGGCAGGCGTGCGAGGAGGCCGGGATCGACTGGTCAGGAGTGCCGTTCTACGAGGTGGCGCGCAACTCCCGCGAGGCCGGCAAGAAGGCGGGGCACGCGCTGCTGGGGCGGGACCCGCGCCCCACGGCGATCCTCACCAACACGGACGTGCTGGCGCTGGGGGTCCTCGACGCCGCCGCCGACCTGGGACTGGAGGTGCCCGGGGAGCTGTCGGTGGTGGGGTTCTCCGACAGCGCGGCCGAGGAGGCGGGGCTCACCACGATCCGGCAGGCCAAGCAGGAGATGGGAGCGGCGGCAGGGCGGCTGCTGCTGTCGGGGGCCGCGGCGGAGCCGGAGCGGCTGGTGTTCCCGCACGAGCTGATCGTCCGCGCCTCGACCGCTCCCCCGGCGCACGCCTGACGAACCGGGTCACGCCAGGAGGAGCAGCACGCCCGCCGCGGCGCTGACCAGGGCGGTGCCGCCGTGCACGCCCCACGAGAGGCTGGGGTGGCCGCCACGCCTGGCCACGATGAGCGCGTCGCCGACGGGGATGATGCTCATGACCAGGATGACCCATCCCAGCGCGTGCGCGTCCCCCACGGCGACCAGGACGAAGAGGGCCAGGGCGGTGGCGAGGTCACGGACGGCCTTCACGGAGAAGTACGCCCCCGCGTCCATGCCCGAGGCCGAGCCCGGCACTCCGTACGCCTTGGCGGCAGCCTCCGGGACGAGGAAGAAACGCAGGCTGACCACCACGAGGGCGACGCCGACCAGGGCTGCGATCACATATGCGGTGGTGACCATTGTGTGCACTCCAAATGAGAGTCATCGGTAGAAGTGCTAGCAACGCTAGCCTAGCGATGACTCAATGTCTAGCGGCGCTAGCAAACGGGTGCTCGGCCGGGTCCGGCCCGGCCGCGGGAATCGGTTACCGACCGCGGGTCACGTAGGTAAGGTTTCCCTCACACCCCTCCCGAAGGACAGCTCTATGGCGGAATTCATCGAGGTCCGAGCGACGGTCGAGGGCCACGAGAGGGCGGCCGCCCTGGCGCACGGCATCTTCAGCGCGGGCCTGGCGGCCTCGATCGACATCGCCGAAGTGCCGTCCCCACACCACGGCACGACCGTCTGGGAGCTCACGCTCATCACGACGGGCGGGCAGGTCCCCACGCTCGAACGGCGCATCAGGGAGACCGACGACGGCTGCTCCGTCACCAGCCGGCCGGTCACGCCCGACGCCGACGGCTACCCCGACTGGCTCTGAGCGTCGACCGCGCCAGGAAGGCCGCCCCACCCCGCCGGCGCCCAGCCGCGCCTGACGTTCGACTTCACTCGGCGACGGTCAGGCGGAGCAGCGGCGCGACCGAAGGCGCCGAGGGAAGGTTCGCGACCGCCGTCAGGAGAGCGTCCACCCTGTCCGGCGGCAGCGCCCGTCCCGCGTTGGCGCGGAACTTGACCCCCAGCTCATCCGCCGTCAACGGATGCTCAGGCCCGCCCCGGGAGGAGTCCACGCGGTGCTCCAGCGTCGAGCCGTCACGCAGCCGTACCCGCATCACCGCCGCGAACGCGCGCGGGAAGATCTCCGACGCCCGCTCGTCGGCCACGCAGCGCACCCGCTTGGCCAGCTCCAGCCGCTCCGGGGACAGGGCGGCGAAGTCGTCCAGGGACAGGCCGAGCCCGCCGCCGCCGTGCAGCGCCGCCGCCACCGTGTAGGGGCCTGAGAACTTCGCGTGGTACGGCGACCTCGGGGCGATCTTCTCCTCCCTGGGCTCCGCGATCGTGCGCAGCACCGGGGCGGGCACCCCCAGCTCGATGTCCTCGACGTCGTCCGGGGACAGGCCGCCGGCCCGCAGCGCCAGGGCGCAGTCGATGGCCGGGTGGGTGAAATGGTTCGTCGGGTAGGGCTTGTAGACCGTACGCAGCAGCTCCCACCGATCGCCCAGGCCGGACAGCAGCGCAGAGTCGTCGTACCGGCCGTCGAGCCACGCCTGGAAGAACCCGAACCGGCCCTCCAGCACGGTCGGCGGCCCGGTCACGCCCTCCAGGGCGAGCACCGCGGCCGAGACGCCGGCGTGCGCGGCCCAGCCGCAGTGGACCCGCTTGATCGTCCCGCCCGTGCGGTTGGCCTCGATCACGCCCGCGCCCATGCTGGCCGCAACGCCCACCGCGTGCGCGATGCCGTCCGCCGTCAGGTCGAACAGCAGCCCCGCCGCGACCGCGGCGCCCAGCGTGCCGCAGATGGACGTCGCGTGCTGCCCCTTCTCGAAGAAGAGCGAATTGCGCGCCTCAGGCAGGTAGGAGGCCATCCCGAGGCGGTTGCACACCTCGACGCCCGCCGCGATCGCCGCGGCCAGCGCCGCCCCGCTCGCCCCGGTCGCCTCGGCGACGGCCAGCGCGGCGGGCACCACGGAAGCGCTCGGGTGCAGCACCGACGGCAGGTGCGTGTCGTCGTAGTCGAGCGCGTGCGCCAGCGTGCCGTTGACCAGCGCCGCCGCCGGGGCGGGAAGCCGGTCGCCGCTGCCGATCGCGCTCGCCTCCTCGACACCGCCCCACCGGCGTACGGCGCGCAGCACGGCCGGCCCGGCGTCGCCCTCCGGCTCGGCATAGGCGGCGACGCAGTTGCCCAGCACGTCGAGCACCCGTCCGGTCACGTCGTCGCGCACCGGGTCGGGAACGCCCTTGTCGCGGCAGGCGGCGGCGAACTCGGCCAGCCGCTGGACATGGGTTGTCATGGTCCCTCCCAGGTCAGTCGATCACGGCGAGCGGACGGACGGGGGCGCCCGTGGCGCCGACGACCGGCAGCGGGTTGAGCACCAGGAGGAACTCCCGGGCCCCCGAGTCCAGCAGCTCGGACAGCCGCATGGTCTCCACGATGTTGATGCCCGACTCCACCAGCATGATCCGGTGCACGGGCAGCGTGGCGTGCCCGCGACCGGGCGCGATGCGCTCGAAGGCGATGGTCTCGCCGCCCACCACGCGCGGCCGGCGCTCGGCCAGCCAGCGCCCCGCCTCGGCGCCCGGCCCGGGGACGCCGTCCCGCTGACCGACGAACTCCTCCGCCGACGACCAGAGCCGCGACCAGCCGGTGCCGATGAGCACGGCGTCACCGGCGCGGATCTCCAGGTCGCCGGCGGCCCGCGACAGGTCGTCGGGGGTGATCTCGTAGCCGGCCGGCAGCGTGTCCACGCCGTGCACGGCGGCCACGTCGAGCAGCACGCACCGGCCCACGTACGGCTCGAACGTGTCGATGCCCAGCGCGCCGAACCCCTCGTGCGACATCACCTCCGAGGCGGGCCGCCCGCCGTACAGGAGCCCCTCCTGCGAGACGTGCGCGAGCGCGTCGACGTGCGTGCCGACGTGGCCGCCCGTGACGATGATCTCGTTGGCGGCGGAGCCGCCGTCTGATCTGACCATGTCGCCGTGCCTGCGTTCGAGCGCCATCCGGAACGGGGGATGGTTCGGTGACTGCGGCATGCCTTTGCGCATCGGCTGCGCGAGATCCAGGACACGCGCTCCTTCCAGCGCCTTCCACAAGGACATCTCGGGCGGCTCTCCTTTGTTCCGATCATGAAAACGGCGTCTCGACAGTACACAAGACGGACAAAACCGGCTCGATCAGCCCGCAGACCGCATCAACCCATGACACGCGATGGCCGCGGCGGCCACCACGTTGAGCGAGTCGACGCCGGCCCCCATCGCCGACCGGCTCATCGGGATGCACACCGCCCGGTCGGCCTCGTGCAGCCAGTGGGAGGAGAGCCCGTCGCCCTCGGCGCCGAGCAGCAACGCGACCCGGTCCGCCAGCTCGACGGTGTCCATCGGCGTGGCCCCCTGGTCCGGGGTCAGGGCCAGGGTCTGGAAGCCCGCCTCCCTCAGCTGCGCCAGCCCGCCGAACCAGTCGTCCATCCGCGCGTACGGGATCGAGAACACCGCCCCCATCGACACCTTCACCGCGCGCCGGTACAGCGGGTCCGCGCACCGGGGCGACAGCACGACCCCGTCCACCCCCAGGGCGGCGGCGCTGCGGAAGATGGCGCCGATGTTGGAGTGGTCGACCAGGTCCTCCAGCACGAGCAGCCGCCGGGCGCCGCCCTTGAGCAGGCTCTCGACGGCGGGGAGCGGGAGGCGTTCCATCGAGGCGAGGGCGCCGCGGTGCACCTGGAAGCCCGCGATGCCCGACATGATCTCGTCGCTCACCACATAGACGGTCGCCTCGCCCAGGGCGTCCTCGAGCGAGGCCAGCCAGCGGCGCGTCGTCAGGACCGAGCGGATCGGGTAGCCGGCGCCGATGGCCCGCCTGATCACCTTCTCCCCCTCGGCCAGGAACAGGCCGCGCGACGCCTCCAGGCTCTTGCGCAGCTCCACGTCCCGAAGCCGGGTGTAGTCGGACAGGCGGGGGTCGTCGACGTCGGTTACGTACTCAAGCACCTTCCGATACTGCCATGCGCCGCCTGACCTGCCAGACCGTCGCATAGCAGGTGAGCACCAGGCACAGGCCGATCACCGTGCCGGCGCCCGTCTTGGTGATCACGCTGGGCAGGCCCAGGTGCGGGACGGGCTCGTCCACGAGGGGCCAGAGGAACGCTCCAGCAACCGTGCCGATCGAGCCCAGCGCCATGACGGCCACACGCACGCGCGGGCTGATCCGCAGGCGTTCCGGTACGGGAGCCGCGGCCATCCGGGACAGACCCCGCCAGGCCCACCAGACCACGACGGCCAGGCCGATCACGGACGAGACGTACTGCAGCAGCCGGAAGAGCCTGATCACGCCCATGACCGAGACCGCCAGCCAGCCGCCCCACTCCACCGGGCCGGTGGAGTGGGTGAAGGAGTCCCACAGGACGTGGCTGGCCGCGCCGATCACGCCCCCGACGACCATGGGGAGCAGGCGCAGCCGGGACGGCGCGAGGAGCGCGGCGCGGCCGGCCAGCGAGGGCGGGAGCAGCGAGATCAGCGGGTCCCTGAAGACGGCGTGGAAGAGCGGCAGCAGCACCAGCACGGCGGCCAGGTCGATGGTGACGACGCCGAGCCAGGAGTGCCAGTTGCCGTAGTCGGGCAGGAACGGCAGGAAGATCGGCAGATCGGGCACCATCGCCCCCAACGCCAACGCCCAAGGGTCGGCGAACCTGCGTACGCGCTGTGACGAAATCAGCGGCACCATCGCGGCCATATGACTGGGCGTGAACGGCAACCGGCCCTCCCTCGGCGATCCGGGCAACCTTCGCGACCTGGCGATCACCGCTCATTATGCGGGCAAGCTTGACCATTCTTTGCCCGGGCGAAACTACGCTACGGTCTGTAACGGGTACGGTACGTATCGCTGTCGACGGCCGGATAGCCGGGAGTGCGGGGGGTCATGGTGCCTGACCAGCGGATTCATGAGCGTCCGGCCGCGTCAGCCGATTGGCTGCGCGCAGCCCGCGCCGCTCGGTCGCTCTCCGTCGCCACCCTGGCCTGGCTGAGCGTGGAAAGCACGCTCGGCCTGGCCGCCGGCTTCGCCGCCCACTCGCTGGCGTTGATCGGCTGGGGCCTGTCGGCCTTCGTGGAGGCGGCGGCCAGCCTGATCGTGGTCTGGCGGTTCACCGGCGCCCGCACGCTCTCGCCGAGCGCCGAGCACACCGCGAGGAAGGCGGTCGCGGTGAGCTTCTGGCTGCTCGCGCCGTACCTCGTCCTGCACGTGGCGTACGACCTGGACGCGGGACACCGGTCCACGCCGAGCGTGCTGGGGATCGTGGTGACGACGTTCAGCCTGATCAGCATGCCGGCGCTGGGGATCGCCAAGCGGCGGCTCGGCGCGCGCCTGGCGTCCGAGGCCACCTCCGGCGAGGGGACGCAGAACCTCATCTGCGCCGCCATGGCGGCGGGGGTGCTGGCGAGCCTGTGGCTCAACACGCTGGGGTGGTGGTGGGTCGATCCGGCCGTGGCGGTGGCGCTGGCAGCGGTCGCCGTACGGGAGGGAAGCCGGGCATGGCGCGGCCATCAGTGCTGCCATTGATCTCCGATGCGCCGATCATGCATATCTCTCATAAACCGTCACGCACATGGCCAACCCCGCTCACAAACGGTAATCACCGCACCAAAAGGGCTGTTTTCCCGCACTCGCCACACCGAGTATCGTTCCCGGAGTATTGCGGAGCATCTCCCGCTAGGGTCTCCGGAAGGTCTCAAGCACACCTAAGAGGACATCGTGGGGCGACACCGCACAGACGAGCTTGATGGCGGATACAGAGCGCACGAACCCCCGGCCCGCAGAAGGTCGAACGGCCGCGGCAGGGTTCTCGTACCGCTGGCCGGTGCCGTGGCGCTGGCCGTGCTCCTCGGTGTCGCCGCTTTCGTGATCTTCAACCGCGACCACGACTGCTCGGGCGGCAAGCTGGCCCTGCGGGTCGTCGCGACGCCCGACATCCAGCCCGCGCTGAACAAGATCGCGGGCAACTACAACAAGGCCATGCACTCGATCGACAGCAAGTGCGTCGAGGTGACGGTGGCCAAGGAGGCCGCGGCCAGGACCGCGAACGCGGTGGCCGCCGGCAAGGCCAAGGCGGACTTCTGGGTGGCGGACTCCAGCCTCCTCATGGAGAGCCTGCGCAACACCCCGGCCGGCCAGGCCCTGCCGCAGATCGAGGGGTCGGTCGCGACCTCGCCCGTGGTGCTGGCGACGGCCAAGTCGTTCGCGTCGAAGCTGAGCGGTGCCCTCCAGCCGAGCTGGGCCGCCATGATCTCGGCGGCGAACGTGGCCAACGTGGACGGGCCGGGCAAGAAGGTCCGCGTCCTCGCCCTCGACCCGCAGAAGAACTCCGCCGGGCTGGCCGCGCTGCTGGCCGCCGCCGGCACGGCGAAGGAGGCCGGGCTGGACAAGGCGCTGGTGGGCGCGATGAAGGAGCTGTCGGGCCAGCTCGCCTCCGACCCCACGGCGCTGCTGGCCAGCCTCACCGTCAAGTCAGGCAGCAGGGTGCCCATCGGCGTCACCTCCGAGCAGGCCATCTACGCCCACAACGCGAAGAAGCCGGAAGCGCCGGTGGTCGCGCTCTATCCCAAGGAAGGCACGCTCAACCTCGACTACCCGGTCACGGTCCTGACCAAGGACGCGGCGGTGCTCAAGGCGGCGGCGGACTTCAAGCAGGACCTCGCCACGGAGTCGGCCAAGAAGGCCCTGCGCGACGCGGGCTTCCGCAGCACGGACGGCAAGGCGGGCGACGCGCTGGCGGCCGACAAGGGCTTCAAGCAGGAGACGCCGACCGCGCTGGAGCCGCCGGACGGCAAGACCGTGGCCAGGATGGTGCAGACCTGGTCCAGGCTCAACCTCGGCAGCCGCCTGCTCACGCTGCTCGACGTCTCGGGCACGATGGCGCTGCCGGTCCCCGGTACGGGCATGACCCGCATGCAGGCCATCAACAAGATCGCCACCGAGGGCCTGGGCCTGTTCCCCGCCGACTCCGAGCTGGGCTTGTGGACGTTCTCCACGCATCTGGACGGACAGGGCAAGGACTGGAAGGAGCTCGTCTCCCTCGGGCCGGTCAGCGAGTCGGTCAACGGCACGCTGCGCAAGGACATGCTGGGCCGGGCGTTCGCCTCGATCCAGGCCAAGCCCACGGGCGACACCGGGCTGAACGACACGATCAAGGCCGCGTACACGCAGCTGACGAAGACGTACCAGGAAGACAAGATCAACACGCTGCTGGTCCTCACGGACGGCGCCGGCAACGACGACCCGGACGGCGGCGTCAAGAACAGCGAGATCATCCAGTTCCTGAAGAAGACCTACAACCCGAAGCGGCCCATCAGCATCCTGCTCATCGCCTTCGGCCCGGAGGCCGAGAAGGGCAAGCAGCAGATGGACGCGCTGGCCAAGGCCGCGGGCGGCGAGGCGTACATCGCCAAGAACGTCCTGCAGGTGCGCGACTTCTTCCTCCAGGGCATGGAACGCCGCCTCTGCATGCCGGGCTGCGACGGCTGAGAGCCGGTGCAGGATCACCCCCATGCCTTATGGGCATAGGGGGCGAACCAGCCGGAAAGGGGATGCGTCCTCTCCGCGTGGGGCTTGAGTGCCCGTTCTACCCGTGGGGAGGGAATTCGTGCCTGGATGGCCGTCCGTCGATCGTGCCGAGGATCATGAGCTGGTCGAGGCTCTGCGGCGCGCGGACACCGACGCTCCCGCCAAGCTGTACGACTGCTACGGCGAGCGGCTGCACGACTATGCCGCCTCCTTCGCCCAGGACCTGGCCGCCGACGCCGTCCACGACGCCCTGGTCACCGCGCAGGGGTGCGTGCACCGGCTGAAGGAGCCGGCCAGGATGCGGGCCTGGCTGTACGCGCTGACCAGGTTCCAGGTGCGGGCCAGGATGGCGCGCCGGACCCCGGTGGACGGCGTGCCGCTGCCCGAGCTGGAGGCCCAGGAGGACCCCGAGCTGGCCGATCTCGTCCACGAGACGCTGGGCGAGCTGGGCAGGAACAAGCGCGAGGTCCTGGAGCTGTCGCTGCGCCACGGGCTGACTCCGGCCGAGGCCGGCGCGGTGCTCGGGCTGACCTCGCGGCAGGCGGCGGGCCGGCTCGCCAGGGCCCGCGACCAGCTGGAGAACGCCGCCGCGGCCGTGGTGCTGGCCAGGACGGGGCGGGCGCACTGCCCCGACCTGTCGGCGATGCTGGACGGGTGCGAGTACCCGCTCACCCCGCTGCTGCGGCGGAGGCTGTCGGGCCACATCAGCGGGTGCGAGGTGTGCACCGAGGGGCGGCACCGGCAGGTCTCGGCGGCCAAGCTCCTGGACCTGGTCCCGCTGGCGTTCCCGCCCATCTCGCTGCGCCGCCGGGTGATCGACACGTGCGTCAACCCGGAGCACGATCAGACCCGGACCCTGATCACCGATCGCGGTGACAGCTTCGACCGGACCGGGTTCCCCACGGCCGTCGAGCACCGCTCGCGGCGGCGCAGGCCGCGCCGCCTGGCGCCGGTGCTGCTGGCGGGCGCGTGCGTGCTGGCCGCGACGGGGGCCATGGTCGTGATCAACGGCCGCGAGGCCTCGACCGGCGCTCCCCTGCGCTCGGCACCCTCGCCCTCCTCCCCCGCCGTCCCGTCCGACCCGGCCGAGGAGAGCCCGACGCCCGATCCCGTGCTGGAAGAGGACGAGCCCACGCCGGCCCACACCCCCACTCCGAGCCGTACTCCCAGCGCTCGCGCCACGCCGGTCGAGCGGCCGAGCGCCCGGCACGCCGCCGGGCCGACGCCCACCCGCCGCAGGCCCGTGCCCCCCGCCAGGCTCCGCACGTCCTGCCCGAAGGCGATCGACGGCGCGGCCAAGATCGGCCTCGGCGCCCGCAACGCCGCGGTCTCGTGGGTGGCGACCGCCTCGCAGGGACTGGACGTGTTCCCGGCGAGCGGATCGATCAAGGCGGGCGGGTCGGTGGCGATCTGGGTCACGATCGTCGACCCGAGCGCCGCCGGCCGCGGCCGCGTCGCGTTCACCTCGAACGGCGGGAGCGCGAGCTGCTCGCTGTCCTGGGACGGCGACGGGCCCGAGACGTCCGACCCGACCGACGAGCCGACGAGCTCCAGCGAACCCACTCCGTCACCCTCCGTAACCGTGTCGACCGAGAATACGGAGACGCTGGAGGGGTAAAACGGACGCCAAGCGCGAGTAGATCAACTTTTCTTGCCCACAAACCCGGATAAATCGGACCCTGGCTCGAAGAACCTCGGTCACATAGGGCATTCTGGTGTGCTTGGGGGTCACGTCCGGGCCGGAGTCACTTGACCGTGTGTTTAACATCACACTAGAAATCTCTGCCTGCCGGTAAACCGGGATGCGCCCTCAAGCGTCGGCATTGACGTGTCCTGGCGCGGATTGGTCCCATGAACTGCGATCAATCGTGCTTTAACCAGCAGAAGCAGGAGAGATAAGGGAGATGCTCAAGCACCGGAGAGCGCTGGCCTGGCTGGTGGCGCTCGCCTGCATAGCGGGGGCGGTCGTCGCGCTGTTCGACATAGAGACACCGCTACGTCCGTTCTTGATCTCTCTGTTCCTTCTGGTCGTCCCAGGGGCGGCAGTGGTGGGACTGTTGCGTGATCGTGACCCCCTTGCCGCACTATCAGTAGGAGCCGCGGCAAGTCTCGTGCTGAACGTGCTCCTCGCCCAGGCCATGCTGCTCTTCGGCGCATGGTCGCCCCGGGCGGGCGTCGCGACGGTCGCCGTGCTCGGAGGGTTCATGTACGTGCTTCGCGTGTTGTACCGGGGGAAGAGCATGCAGACCCAACAGGGGGCCAGGTGAACATCCAGGTAGTTCGGCCCAGAGAGCTCGGAGACTCCGAGCGGGCACGATGGCGGGAGCTGCAGAAGGCCGACCCGAGTCTGGACAACCCGTTCCTGTCAGTCGAGTTCGCCGTGGCGATGGACCGCTTGCGCGATTACGTGAGGGTGGCGGTCATCTCCGACGCGAGCGGCGTCGTGGGGTTCTTCCCGTACGAGCGGCACAGCTTCGGCATCGGCAAGCCGCTCGGCGGCTTCCTCACCACGTGCCACGGCCTGATCGCGGGCCCGGACCTGAAGCTCGACGCCAAGGCCCTGCTGCGGGCCTGCAAGCTCAGCGTGTTCGACTTCGACCACCTGGTGGCGGGGCAGCCCACTTTCGCCCCGTACGAGCAGGATGTCCGGCCTGCGCCGGTCATGGACTTCACCGCCGGGTTCGACGCCTGGATCGAGCAGGTGAAGTCCAACTCCCCGAAGAACCTCAAGACCGTCCGCTACAAGGAGCGCAAGCTCGGCAGGGAGCAGGGCGAGCTGCGCTTCGAGTGGGCCTCGGCCGACCCCGAGGTGCTCCGCACGCTGCTGGCCTGGAAGTCGGACCAGTATCGAAGAACTGGCCGCGTGGACAGGTTCGCCCAGCCGTGGATCGTCGAATTGACGGACATGATGCATGCCGAAAAGTCATCGGACTTCGCGGGCGTCCTGACCATGCTTTATGCCGGGGACGTCCCGGTAGCCGGACATTTCGGCCTCCGCACGGCCACCACGCTTGTAGGGTGGTTCCCCGCCTACGACACCGAGTTCGGCCGCTATTCGCCGGGCATCGTCCATCACCTGCAGATGGCCGAGGCCGCCGCGAACGACGGCCTGCACATGGTGGACATGGGCAAGGGCGGCAAGGAGTACAAAGACTGGCTGAAGAGCGGGGTCCTGTACGTTGCCGAAGGCCGCATCTCGCGACCGTCCGCCGCCGCGGCCGTTCACTGGATGGGCCGAACTCCTTTCAACAAAGCCCGAACAATTGTCATGGACCGGCCGTCTCTTTATAGGGCGGCCGACCGTGTCCTCAAGGGCTTCGGTCGGGTGCGCAGCTCGATGCAGCAGCAGGAGTCACCCAACGGAGTAGTCAAAGAACCAACGGGAGCGCGCTGAGCGCTCCCAAGTCCCGGCAGACACCCTCACAGCACAGGACCCTTCAATGCACCGTTCACCGGCTTCGCCATTCCCGCAGCACCCGGGAGTGGCTCCGACCGGGCCGCAGCAGGGCGGGGTCCCGGAAGGATTTCCCTCGCCATGAGTCCCGAGATAGCCAAGCACAACGGCAAACTGCAAGCTTCGCCCTTGCGGTCCATGCCGCCCCCTTCGAGCTTCACGCCCGTCACGCCGCACCTGGCCATTTCGCCGACGGTCAGCGTCGTCGTGCCGGCGATGAACGAGGCCGAGAACCTGCCGCACGTCTTCGCCACGATCCCCCAGTGGGTCGACGAGATCGTGCTCGTCGACGGCAACTCCGTCGACGACACGGTCGCCGTGGCCAAGCGGCTGCGGCCGAACGTGAAGATCGTCACGCAGACCGGCAAGGGCAAGGGTGACGCCCTGTCCGCCGGCTTCGCCGCGTGCACGAGCGACATCATCGTCATGATCGACGCCGACGGCTCGACCGACGGCCGCGAGATCATCAACTTCGTGGGCGCGCTGGTGACCGGCGCCGACTTCGTCAAGGGCTCGCGCTACGCCTCCGGCGGCGGCAGCGACGACCTGACGCTGAACCGGCGGCTGGGCAACAAGATCCTCACCGGCATGGTCAACGTCATGTACAACACCAAGTACACCGACCTGTGCTACGGCTACAACGCCTTCTGGGCCCGTCACCTCGACGCGCTCAACCTCGACTGCGACGGCTTCGAGGTGGAGACGCTGATGAACGTGCGCGCGGCCAAGGCCGGGTTGAAGGTGCACGAGGTGCCCAGCCACGAGCGCAACCGCATTCACGGCGAGAGCAACCTGCACGCCGTACGAGATGGCTTCCGCGTGCTCAAGACCATCCTGAGGGAGTGGCGTCGCCAGCCCGCTCCCGCTCAGCCTGAGCCGACCGCCACTCCCGCCGCTGACCGAGGCGTCGCTTAAGAAGGAACGCTGTGAACACGTCTGTTGTCATCTGCGTCTACACCGACGAGCGGTGGGAGGACATCAGGCAGGCAATCGAGTCGGTCGAGAACCAGACCCGCCCGGCACACGAGCTGATCCTGGTGGTCGACCACAACACCGACCTGCACCTCAAGCTCAAGCGCGCGTATCCGCAGGCCATTGTGGTGGAGAACACGCATGAGAAGGGGCTGTCGGGAGGCAAGAACACCGGCGTGGCCACGGCCAGCGGTGAGATTGTCGCGTTCCTGGACGACGACGCGGTCGCCGACCCCGGGTGGCTGGAGGCTTTGGAGGAGGGCTTCCAGGAATCCGGTGTGGTGGGCGTCGGAGGGCGCACGGATCCGCTGTGGGCGTCCGAGCGACGCCCGCGGTGGTTCCCGTACGAGTTCGACTGGACGGTGGGGTGCACGTACCGCGGCATGCCCGAGGTACGCGCGCCGATCCGCAACGTCATGGGCGGCAACGCCGCGTTCCTGCGCGACGTCGTGTCCGAGGTGGGCGGGTTCCACAGCGGCATCGGGCGCAGCGTGCAGGGGCGCAAGTCGCGTCCGCTGGGGTGCGAGGAGACGGAGTTCTGCATCCGGCTGAGCCAGCGCAAGCCCGGCTCGGTCATGCTGTTCGAGCCGCGTGCCGTGATCGGGCACAAGGTGTCGAAGCAGCGCGAGCGGTTCGCCTACTTCAGATCCAGGTGTTATGCCGAGGGCCTGTCGAAGGCCCTGGTGACGAAGGAGGTCGGCACCCAGGACGGGCTGGCCAGCGAGCGGGCGCACGCGCTCAAGACGCTGCCGCTCGGCGCGCTGCGCGGGGTCGGTGAGGCCGTCCGCGGCGACGTGGGCGGGCTCGGCCGGGCCGCCGCGATCGTGATCGGGCTGGCCTGGACGACCTGGGGTTACGTGGTGGGCTCCGTACGGCTGAAGGCGGCACGATCATGACCCGGATCCCGATCCTGATGTACCACTCGGTCACCGACACGCCCAACGACGAGACCAAGCCGCACTCCGTGCGGCCCTCGGACCTGGCCGAGCAGCTCGCGTACCTGTCGGAGAGCGGCTTCACGCCGCTCACCCTGGCCGACCTCGTGGCCTCCCTCAACCAGAACAACGGCCGCTCGATGCCGGACAAGCCGATCGTGGTGACCTTCGACGACGGCTACGCCGACTTCCACAGCCACGCCCTGCCCCTGCTCGAGCGCTACAGCTTCCCGGCCACGGTCTTCCTGACCAGCGGCTGGGTGTCCGACGCGGGCAGGGACGCGGCGGGCCGGCCCCTGGACGACATGCTGTCCTGGGGCCAGGCCCGCGAGATCGCCCAGACGGGCATCGAGATCGGCGGCCACAGCCACAGCCACCCGCAGCTCGACCAGCTGCGCATCGAGGACCTGCGGCAGGAGCTGCGCAAGAACAAGGGCCTGCTGGAGGAGAAGATCGGCGCGCCGGTCGCCACCATGGCCTACCCCTACGGCTACTCCAGCGCCCGGGTCCGCCGCGAAGTGCGCAAAGCCGGCTACTTCGCCGCCTGCGCCGTGAGCAACACGATCGCCGCCGACCGGCACGACATGCTCGCCATCCCCCGGCTGACGGTCGGCAAGCACACGACCATCAGCATGTTCAAGCGCGCCGTCGAAGGCACCGCCGTACCCCTCATCTATCTGCGCGAACGCATCCTCACCAAGGGGTACGCGGTCGTGCGCAGGACGAGGTACGGGCTGCAGCGGGTGCGCGGAAATGTCTAGCGTCTGGGGGAAGATCCTCCACGACCTCCGTAACCCGCTGTTCCGCCAGGGCTACGCGCTGATGGCGAACACCGTGGTCACCGGCGTGCTCGGCATGGGCTACTGGCTGCTGGCCGCCCGCCTCTACTCCCCGGAGGAGTTCGGCCGCGGGCAGGCGGTGATCACGGCGATGCGGCTGTTCGCGTCGCTGACGGCGCTGGGGTTCGTGGGCGCGCTGGCCCGCTTCCTGCCGGTCGCCGGGCGCCGCACCCCCGAGCTGGCCCTGCGCGGGTACGGCCTGGCCGCCGCCACGGGCGGGGTCGCGGCGCTCGGCTTCCTGCTGACGCTGCCGATGTGGGGCAAGACGTACTCGGTGCTGAGCGGCTTCTGGCCCGGGCTGTTCTTCCTGGCGTCCGTGCTGGTGTGGGCCGTCTTCACGCTCCAGGACGTGGTGCTGACCGGGCTGCGGCGGGCCACGTTCGTGCCCCTGAACAACCTGATCTTCGGCATCGTCAAGATGGGGCTGCTGGTCGCCTTGGCCGGCGCGCTCCCGTCGGGCGGGATCTTCGTCTCGTGGGTCATCCCGACCGCTCTCGCGCTGATCCCCGTCAACTGGCTGATCTTCGCCGTCGTGGTGCCCAGGCACGTGGAGAAGAGCGACGCCGAGCAGCAGCCTCCTCGGCTGCGTGAAATTGGAAGGTTCCTAGCTGGGGACTTCCCCGGGACGCTGTCCATCCTCGGCATCGTCTACCTGGTGCCCGTGGTGATCGCCACGCAGGTGGGCGAGGCCACGTTCGGCCGTTTCTCGATGGCGCACACGCTCGCGAGCATGATCGAGCTGCTGGCCATGAACATGGCGGTGTCGCTGACCGTCGAGGGCTCTTTCGACCGTGCCAAACTGGCCGAGAACTGCCGGCGGGCGCTGCGGCGGGCCTTCATGATCGTCACCCCGATCATCGCGGTGGCGATCCTGGCGGCGCCGCTGATCCTGACCGTCTTCGGCTCGGACTTCGCGGCCGAGGGCACGACGCTGCTGCGGCTGATGTCGCTGGCCGTGCTGCCGCGGGTGCTGATCGAGGTCTACCTGAGCGCGCTGCGGGCGCAGAGCCGGGCCCGCACGCTGGCGACCGTGCAGATCGGGCTGGCCGTGCTCGTGCTCGTGTCCACCGTCGTGCTGTTCCCGTACGCCGGCGTGAACGCGGTGGGGTACGGGTTGCTCTTCAGCGAGCTTCTCGTGGCAGTTTTGATCTTCGGCAATCTACGTAAAATTCTCAAGTTCGGCGAAACCCGTACGCCGGTTGTCACCCAGGGGTCGTCCGGGGCCGCATGATGGTCAACGTGAAGCAACGGGACGGCGATGGCATTGCAAGCTCCTCGGAGGTGCGCGGGGCCGTGCGCGGAGACAAGGAGGAGTCAGACGTGCCCTTCGATCCGGAGGCTACCGGGGTCATCCCGAAGCTGACGTTCGACACCGCTCCCCCGGAGGGCCCGCCTTCGGAGGACAAGGCCTCGAAGGTCCAGGCTTCGCAGGACCCGGCTTCGGAGGATCAGGCTTCGGAGGACGCCGAGCCGGACTCGGACACGACGACGATGATCCGGTTGCCGGCCATCCTGCACATCGGGCACCCGCCCACCGTGGAGGAGGCCGCCGACCCGGACGCCACGGGCACGGTCACCACCCCGGCGCAGGGGGCCGCTTCCGCCCCGTCCGCCGATCCCGCTGACGACTCCGCCACCAAACCCGGCCTTCGCACGCAGCCTGCGAGCGGCCCGCAGCCGACCGGTGACGGGAAGCCGACCGCGAATGCCAAGGCGGACGTCCGGCCGCAGCCTGCGAGCGGGCCGCAACCCGTCGATGGCGCGCGGGCCGACGGCGATGGGCAGCGTGGGGCCTCGGCGGAGGCGACGGGCACCACGTCCGATGCCGCCACCAAACCCGGCACCACCACGCCCAAGGCCACCACCTCCGACGCGGCTGCCTCCAGCGCCGCTACCTCAAGCCCTGCCACGCCCAGCGCTGCCGCTCCCGGTGCCGCCGCGTCCGGCACCGTCACGCCCGGCGCTGCCAAGGGCGCCGCGGCCGAGAAGGCGCCCGCGAAGGATGCCGCGGCCGAGAAGGCGCCCGCGAAGGATGCCGCGGCCGAGAAGGCGCCCGCGAAGGATGCGGCGCCCGGGAAGGCGCCTGCCAAGGGCGCATCCCCTGCCGAAGCGCCCGCCAAGCGGCCGGTCACCGAGACGGCGGCCGCCGGGACCGTGCCTGTGCCCATAGTCCGTCCCACCCCGGCGCCCTCCGCCGGAGCAGCGCCCGCCGGTGGGTCGGCCGCTGCCGCGCCTGCGGAGGCGCCGCAGCAAGCCTCGCCCGTGCCCGCCGCAGCCCCGCCCACGGCGCCCCGGCAGGCCGCGACCTCCCAATCCACCGCGGCCCCCCAGGCCGCCACGAAGCAGGCGACCCCCAAGCCGTCCCCTCAGCCGGCCCCCGGCAAGCCGCGCACGCTCGGCGGTCGCATCGGCGCGCTCGTCGCCAATGCGCCCCAGTGGCTGCCCGTGCTGCTGGTCCTCGAGGGCCTGGCCATGTACATCCTGGCCCTCAAGGTCGCCCCAGGCCCCCTGCGCGGCGTGGACCCCGACAACATCGACGGCCTGGGCCTGATCTCGGCCCTCCCGACGACGGCGTTCATCGCCATCCTCATCATGATCGTGTCGTTCTTCGTCACGGTCGCCCAGAGCACCGACCGCAAGTTCCTCCTGCTGTTCCAGATCGCCGCCATCACCTTCGCCCTGCACGGCGCGGGCGCCCTGGTGGCCACGGCGCCGCGCTTCCCCACCGCGTACATCCACGCCGGTTTCGTGGAGTTCATCAGCAGGACCGGCGAGTCGGCCATCAGCATCGACGCCCGCATGGGCTGGCCGGGCTTCTTCGCGCTGTTCGCCTTCGTGACGAAGGCCGCCGGGATCACCGACCTGACGCCGATCCTGCAGTGGACGCCGCTCGTCTCGAACCTGCTCTACCTGCTCCCGTTCGTACTGATCCTGCGCCAGGTCGTGGCCACCACGCGGGCGCGGTGGTTCGCGGCGCTGCTGTTCGTGCTGGTGCAGTGGATCGGGCAGGACTACTTCTCGCCGCAGGGCTTCACGTTCGCCTTGTATCTGGCGTTCATCGCGATCCTGCTCAGATGGTTCGGGCGGGTCGAGCAGCGTACGAAGCCGATCCCGCCCAAGGGCCTGCGCAAGCTGCTCGGCAAGCTGGACTCGATGACCCCGGGCGAGCTGGCCAACACCGGCACGTACCGGGCCGACAAGCTGCTCATGCTGATGATGCTGCTGGCGCTGTTCGTCGCGTCGGTGGCCTCGCACCAGATCACCCCGTTCATGATGCTCGGGGTCGTGACGGCGTTCCTCATCTTCAAGCGGACGTCGCTGACCTGGGGGCTGCCCTTCTTCCTCGGGCTGCTCGTGCTGGCCTGGATCAGCTACATGACAGTGGGCTTCTGGTCCAGCCAGATCGGCGCCATCTTCGGCGGCTTCGGCCGGATCCTGCAGAACATCGGCAACAGCACCGGCGACCGGATCGAGGGCAGCGACCCCGCGCACGCGCTGGTGCTGCAGGCGCGGCTCGGCATCCTCGTGGTGATCCTCAGCCTGGCGGCCACGGGGCTGGTCAGGCGGTTCCGGCGCGGGGTGTTCGACCGGTCGGCGCTGATCCTGCTCTGCGTGCCGGTGCTGGCGCTGGGGCTGCAGAGCTACGGCGGCGAGATCGGGCTGCGGATCTACATGTTCGCGCTGCCCGGAGCCTGTCTGCTGGCCGCGTACGCGTTCTTCCCCAACCTGCCGGCCGACAGCGTGGACGTGCGCGAGGAGACCGTTCCGCTGCGCAAGCGGAACGTGCGCTTCAACCCGCAGTTCACCAAGAAGCTCTCGGTCGTGCTCGCGGCGTGCTTCGCGGTGCTGTTCGCGTTCGCGTTCCTGCTGGCCAGGTACGGCAACGAGAAGTTCGAGCGGGTCACCACGGGTGAGGTGGCCGCGCTGCACTACGTCTACGCGCACGACAAGCCGAGCGCCAAGGTGCTCTACCTGGTGCCCAAGAAGGGCCCGGAGGTCACGCCGACCCTGCCGTGGGGCGAGAAGGACGTCGAGCTGGTCAACTTCGGCGTGCAGGCCCTGGTGCACAAGGACCCGACGCAGATCGCGGACGCGGTCGCGGCGCTCAAGGAGCAACCGCGTAACTCGTACCTGATCGTGAGCCGCGGGCAGGTGAGCTACCTGCAGCTCAACGAGGGCTTCCCGGAGGACTGGGGGACGAAGTTCCGCGCGGCGCTGGACGCCTCGCCGGATCTGAAGCGGGTGTTCTCCAACCAGGACGCGGCCCTCTACACCTGGAAGAAGTTCGTCCGGGGCACCGAGATTCCCGCACCGCAGCCCTACAAGGGACGCGGCGACCCCACCACCCCGTGGACACCCGTGGGCATCGGCGCGCTGGCCGTGACATGGGTCTCGCTCTTCGCGTACGAGGTCATCCGGCTGAACGGCCCCAACCGCGCACGCAAGACCAGGAAGCGTCTGCTCTTCCTGGCCGTGCCCGCTTTCGTGGTCGCGCTGGCAGTGATCATCGAACGATTCATCTACATCGCACAAAATAACTAAATTCACAGGAAACACTCAGCTTGTACGGGATGATGTTCTCCATATGAGGACACAGGAGACACTCCCCGTCATGCCGAACGCACGACTCGCGGCTGCGAGGATCGCTTCCGTCGACGCCTTACGAGGCTTCGCACTCCTGGGCATCCTCGTTGTCAACATCGCCTTCCTGGCCTCCGGCTACCGGATGGCCGGGATGGCCGAGCCAGCCTTCCAGTCCCCGCTCGACTGGACCGTGCGGTTCAGCGTGACGCTCCTCGTGGAGAACAAGTTCTACCTGCTGTTCTCCTTCCTGTTCGGCTACAGCTTCACCCTCCAGGTCGACTCGGCGGCGCGGCAGGGGCGCCCGTTCGGGCCGATGTTCCTGCGCCGCCTGGCCGGGCTGCTCCTGATCGGGCTGGCCCACGCCGTCCTGCTGTTCCCCGGGGACATCCTGACGACGTACGCGGCCGTGGGCCTGGCCCTGCTGATCTTCCGCAAGCTCCGGCCCAAGGCCGCGGTGGTGCTGGCGGTCATGTTGACCGCGATGCTCGCGCTCGGCTTCGTACTGCTGGCCCTGCTCGCCACGTTCGGCCTGGACATGGGCGGCACGGTGGCGGACTCCGCCGCGGAGGCCACCAAGGCGGACACGGCGCTGGCGGCCTCCGCCCTGCAGATCATCTCCGAGCACCTCAGGAAGCTGTCGCTGATCATCGTCTTCCGCGTCCTGTTCCAGGGGCCGGCGGTGCTGGCGGCGTGCCTGATCGGCCTGGCGATCGGCAAGCTGGGCGCCATGCGCGACCTGTCGGCCCACACGAGCACGCTGCGCAAGCTGCAGTGGGCCGGGTTCACGGTCGGGCTCGCGGGCGCGTTCGTCTACACGACGTCGGCCTGGCACGGCACGATGCACAAGTTCTGGGGCGAGGCCGTGGACCTCGTGACGGCCCCGCTGCTGGCGGCCGCGTACGCGGCGACGTTCCTGCGGCTGCTGCCGTACATGCCGCGCATCGCCCGGGCGCTCGCGGCGCCGGGCCGGATGGCGCTGTCCAACTATCTGGCGCAGTCGCTGATCTGCTCGCTGATCTTCACCGGGTACGGGCTGGCGCTCGTGGACCGGGTCAGCCCGCCGCTGGAGGTGCTGATCGCGCTCGGCGTCTTCGTCTGCCAGGTCTTCTACAGCCACTGGTGGCTCAAGAGGCACCGGTACGGGCCCGTGGAGTGGGTCCTGCGCTTCCTCACGTACTGGCGCAAACCAGGCTCCAGCCGCCCGCGCCAGGCTTTGGAACAATGACGCGGTATGCGCAACTGGCCCGTACTCAACCTCCGCCTCACCACGCCCCGCCTCGAGCTCCGCATGCCCTCTCTGGACGATCTCGACGAGCTGGCCGACCGGGCCGCGGAAGGCGTGCACGATCCGGACCTGATGCCGTTCGGCGTGCCATGGACGGACGTCCCCGCCGATGAGCTGCCGGGGAACGTCGTCCGGTTCCAGCTCGGAGTGATCTCGCGATGGCAGCCCGAACGGTGGTGCTGCAACTTCGTCGTCGTCCACGAGGGCCGGGTGGTCGGCACCCAGGATCTGTCCGCGTACGGCTTCCGGGTCACCCGCGAGGTGCACACGGGCTCGTGGCTGGGCCGCGCCCATCAGGGCAAGGGCCTCGGCACGGAGATGCGCGCCGCCGTCCTCCACCTGGCCTTCACCGGGCTCGGGGCCCTGACGGCGGTCTCCAGCGCGTTCCTGGACAACCCGGCCTCGCTGGGCGTCTCCCGCAGGCTCGGCTACCGGCCGGACGGGCTGATGGTGGACGAGGTACGCGGCAAGCGGGCGGTCCAGCAGCGCCTCCGCCTCGACCGGGCCGACTTCACCGACCCTGTCCCCGTGCGGATCGACGGCCTGGAGCCCTGCCTGCCGCTCTTCGGACTCACTTGATGCGGGGCCGGTCGAAGGCGGTGTTGTCGATGACGACGTCCATCCGCTGCAGCGGATCGGCCTCCTCGAGGTAGATGCGCTCGGCGACCAGATAGCGGTTCCGATGGATCGACTCGGCCTCGGACCCGGCCCAGTCCTGGTCGCGTTCGGCCCCTCTGCGTACCGACAGCTCGGCGTCCACGTCCATCCAGATCCGGAAATCCCAGTACTTGTCGATCTCCGGCCGGAACGCGAACACCCCGTCCACGATCACCACCGAGTCCGCCGCCAGCGGCGTCGTCGTCCCGGAATGATCGATCTGCGTCAGCGGGTCGATGCCGCACAGCGCACACGCCACCGCCTCGGCGGACCGGCCGGGCTCCAGCAGCAGCCTCTTGACCGCCTCATAGTCGTAGGCGTTCCGGTAGTAGCCCTCGCCCGACTCACGGTCGTAGAGGTGCCGGTCCTTCCACGGCTTCTTGAAGTCATCCAGGGTGGCCCGCAGCGCGGGCCGCCCCGCCTTGACGATCTCCTCGGCCAGCTCGTGCCCGAAGCTCGTCTTGCCCGAAGCGGTGAACCCGTCGATCCCCACCAGCACCCGTCCGCCGCCGCCGCGCGCCAGCGCTTGCTCGGCCACCTGGCTCACGAGCGCGGAGCGCTCCGGCGAGGCCGGGTCCGGGCAGGGCTGCTGCCACGTAGAGACGGAATACTGCACCCGCACACGAGAAGCACCAGAAAATTCCACCAGCACACCCTATCCACGGGCATTTCGCTTAACGTACGAGGTCATTGATGCTCGGCCCCGGGCACGATGGGCGACTCGACATCTTGTCGGCGGAGAGGACCCCGTGAGGCCGACATCCATCAAGCGGCGTCGAGGGCTTCGGTGATCTTGCGGGCCATCTCCACCAGGGTGGGGCTGGGCTGACCCCGGTGGATCCCGGCGGCCGCGTCGATGGCGACGATGACGGTGCTGCGGAAGTTGTCGGCCTCGGCCGGATCCTGCTGCTTGAGCAGGCTCATGGCTGCGGTCAGGGCCGGCAGGACCTGGTCGGCGAGTTCGGCCACGGACTTGCCGTACTTCACGCCCTTGGGCGCCTTGGTGAGCACGTGTCCGGCCAGGCCGGTCGCGGAGGTCAGGGCGATGGAGCCCTCGGTGGCGACCTTGTGGGCCGAACCGGCGGCGCCGGCGGCGGACATCAGCGACACGGCGCCCCACGCGGCGATCCGCAGGGTGAGCTTGTCCTGGTCGGTAAGGGTGATCGACATGGCGGTGAGCTCCTTCAAGCTGTTACGAGATCCGACTGAACGGACAGGCTCTGAACCGTTCATGGCATCCACGATCGCCGACCGCTCTGATGCCGGGCCGTTGCCGTGCTGATACGGCCGCTGACACGAGCAGACCTGGTCACCCGCCGCAGCAGCGCCTCCGTACGGTGGTTGCCGTCGAGCACGACCCGCCCCTGACCGTGATGTACATGTCGCCGCCCGGCTTGAACACCGCTTCGAGCAGCCTGTGGTCCGGCAGGTGCGCGTAGTGGTCGGTCTTTCCCCGGCTCAGCGCGCTGCGGTCGAGGTCGGGGCAGATGAGGTCCTTCAGCCGGCGCACGGTCGCGTTCGGCGCCGCGGGCGACCTGCCGCGCCGCGCCGCCGCGGCCTCCCGAGGCGGGCGAGCCTCGAGGAGCGGCCTCAGCCGGTCGCGCACCTCCTGGGCGAGCGTCCTGCCGAAGAGGCGTTCAAGGATGCGGCGGAAGGTCGCGCCACCGTCGCGATCTGCCTACGGCAGTGACGGTCTGTCGGTTGCGCTGCCGGCCCGGATGAAGCGGGCACCCCACTCCTGGACGTGCGCGGCGAACTCCGGCGGCCCCAGCACCTCGAACTCCGCGCCCACATTGCCCAGCGCCTGGGTCGGCCAATCGAGAGAGGTCGAGGTCATGGTGATCCGGCAGGTGTCGTGGTTGAGCGGTTCGATCGTGCCCCACTGGCCGACCGCCTGCCGTACCCGGGCCGCGGGGGCGTGGACAAGCGCCTGAACCGTGTACGGAGCCGGGGCTCCGCTGGCTTCCTGGACGAAGACCGCGGCGTCCTCGGCCGGGAGTGGACGCGGCCGGAATCGCGTGCCGGTCCCGGCCGGCTCGGTCAGCCGGTCGAGGCGGAAGCTTCGCCAGTCGTGCCGGGTCAGGTCGTAGGCGACCAGGTACCAGCGTCCGCCGAGGGCGACCAGGCGGTGCGGCTCGACCTCGCGCTCGGTGGGGGCGGAGCCTCTGGCGGTGTAGCCGAAGCGCAGCCGCTCCTGGTCCCGGCAGGCCTGGGCGACCGCGGTGAGCACCTGCGCCGTGACGACCGGCCCGGACGCGGCGACGGAGAGGGTCATCTCCCGCAGGGCGTCCACCCTGGCCCGCAGCCGGGGCGGTAGGACCCGGATCACCTTGGTGAGCGCACGCAGCGACGCCTCCTGCATCCCGGCGATCCCGCTCTGCGCCACGTCGCCGATGCCCACCGCGAGGGCCACCGCCTCCTCGTCGTCCAGCAGCAGCGGCGGCAGGACGGCGCCGGGCGCGAGCTGGTAGCCGCCGTCGGTTCCCCGGGCCGCGCTGACCGGATAACCAAGCTCGCGCAGCCGGTCGACGTCGCGGCGCAGGGTCCGCTCGGACACCCCGAGCCGATCAGCCAGTTCCGTGCCGGACCAGTGGCGGTGGGTCTGCAGCAGCGAGAGCAGCCGGAGGGTCCGTGAGCTGGTGTTCGCCATACCGCCATCCTCGCCTGACTTCCGGTCAAAAAGTGACCGGAAGCCTCTTTAGGGTCGATTTCGAAGGCCCCCACCGACAAAGGACCAAAAATGATCACCCGTGAGATCCAGCTGACCGCACAGATCGTCGGCACCCCCACGCTCGACCACTTCATTGTCGCCACCACCGAGGTGGACGGCGAGGTTGTGGTGCGAACCGACCAGGTAGGGCTCGCCGCGACCTACCTGGAGCTGATGCGCGCGGACTGCACCCTCCCCGTACCGGGCTGGCAGCCGGGTCAGCGGGTGGGCGTGGCCGCCATCGGCACCGTCGTCCGGTCCGACAGCCCCGAGCTCGCGGTTGGGGACCTGGTCGAGTCGATGACCGGCTGGAGCGAGTATTCGGCGGGGCCTGCCGCCCAGTACGTGAAGCTCGATCCCATCGCCGACCCCGGCTACTACCTCGGTCAGGGACCGACGGCCTACTACGGGATGGCCGACGTGGCGGGCGTCGGCGAGGGCGACGTGGTGTTCGTCTCCGGCGCCGCGGGCGGGGTCGGCTCACTGGCCGGGCAGATCGCCAAATGCCTGGGCGCGGCGCGGGTGATCGGCAGCGCCGGCAGCCAGGCCAAGGTCGACTATCTGGTGAACGAGCTCGGCTACGACGCTGCGTTCGACTATCACGACGGCTCGCCGGTCGACCGGCTCCGAGAGCTCGCGCCCGAGGGCATTTCGGTGTTCTTCGACGTCGTGGGCGGCGAGCAGTATCAGGCCGCGCTGCAGGCGGCCAGGCCCGGCGCCCGCTTCGCGCTGTGCGGCTCGCTGTCCAGCCAGCTCGGCGATGCGGCGGAGCGCTTCCCCGAGCCCGACCATGCCGCGGCCCAGGCCAGGGGTGTCGAGCTGCTGCCGTTCTCCTGCTACCACACCCCCGACCAGATCGCCGCCTGGCGGGAACACTTCAGCACCTGGCTGGACGAGGGCCGCTTCGTCTACCCGCAGACGGCCATCAAGGGCAAGCTCGATGACGTGCCGCGGGCTTTCTTGTCCCTGCTCCAGGGCTCCTACCGGGGCAACGTCTCGGTGCGGCTGCCATGACGACTCTCTCGATCGGGGCCCTGAACCGGGGCCCCGCCGATTCCTACTGGCCCGCACCGATCACACGTCTTGACGTACGAAGATCGCGAGCCCGGGGTACGGCGCGCCGCTGACCACCCGCCCGCCGGTCTTCGCGTCAGCCTCTATGCCTGGTCACGGACGCGTACTCGGACTCGTGCGGGTCTCACATCCGGGCTCGCAGCACGTCGAACTCGCAGCCTGGCGAGGACGGGTCGAAGCCGTTCTCGATCAGCCAGCGGCTCGCCAGCAGGCTTCGCAACGACCACCACGCACGGATCACGTCGAGGTCGACGTCGGTGCCGTAGCCGGCGACGACGTCGCCGAGGTGCTCCTCGTGTCCGAGCGTCAAGATGGCGAGGTCGAACAGGGCATCGCCCTGGGCCGCCTCGGACCAGTCGATCACGCCGGTGATCTCGTCACCGTCGACGAACACGTGGCTGACCTGTAAGTCACCGTGCACGAACACCGGTGTCCATGGCCGAAGCGCAGCCTCGGCAACCTGGCGGTTGCGCGCGACCAGGTCGGCGGGAAGGACGCCGTTCGTGACGAGCCACTCGCATTCGCCGTCGAGGCGCGAGACGATCTCGTCGAGGCTTTGGCCGGGCCAGGGCGGCAGCGGCGCGTCGTGCAGCATCCGTGCGGCGGCACCCGCCGCGGCCCACGCCGCCGACGACGCGGTCGACGGCTCACCGAGGTGGCCGAGTGCCGTGCCGGGCAGGGCGGCGAGCGCGAGCACGGGCGGCTTGCGCCACAGCACCTCCGGAGTCGGGATCGGCACCATGGCCATCGCCTCGACCTCGACATCGGTGCGCGTCTGATCGACGTCGACCTTCAGGAACACATCGCCGACGCGCAGGGTCGCTCGCTCGCCATGGGCGACGACGACCTCAATTTGCTCCATGCCGGCCATTATCAGGAGATCATCACCGACGTCACAACGCGTTTATCGCGTGCCACTGCCCGGCTACAAGGGCGGCAGTCGATCCGCCGGTGCCCGTCCCGCCTCTGATCTCCAAAGACCCACTGGGTGAGCGCGCGGGGGTCGAGGGGGCGGGGCCCCCGTGGAAGGCCGTGCTTTCAGGTGCCGCCGCGGCCGGACCATTTGATTTCGTGGGGCTTCAGGGTTACCTGGCGGCCGTCCACCGTGGCCGTCACCTCGCGGTCCGAGGTGTTCACCATGACCACCTGGCGTTCCTGGCCGATCGCCTTGATCTTGGGGTCCGAGGTTGTCACGGACTCGACGCGTACGCCTGCGGGAAACCACTTGGTGAAACCGCTGAGCAGGCCCGCCATCGGCATCTCCCCGCCCACCTTGGGGCTCCAGAGGCAGCCGGCGCACTCGCCTTCGCTCTTCTGCTGCGGGTTCCAGTAAAGGGCCGTCGTCACGCCGCTCTTGGCGAACTCCATCAGCGCCGTCGCCTGCACCGCCGTGCGCTTGGCCTCCGACCAGCCGGAGTTCTCGGGCTCGACGTACCATTCGGCCCACCACACGGGCAGGTCTTTGCTCTTCTGCCGCAGCCACGTCGTGATGGCGGCGAATTTGGCCTGGGCGGCGAAATCGTCGGGCACGTTGCCCCGGTCGTTCGTCATGGACGCGCCGTCCACCACGACGAAGTCGGCGCCCTTCTTGTGGTCCAGCCAGTACGTGATCGCGTCCAGCGCCCGCTGGTCCACCGTGCCCCAGGGGCCGCTCAGCTCCGAAGGGCCGCCCTTGGAATTGGTCTCGATGGGGATGTACGGGCCGCCGACCTGGATGTCCTTGTTCACCTTCTTCAAGGCCGCGTAGACCTTGTTGTACAGCTCGGTGTACCCCTCGGCGTCCCAGCGGTTCGTGGACGGGTCCCAGAAGCCCTTGAACTCGTTCCACACCATGTAGTGCTTGACCGTCGGATACTGCTTGGCGACTCTGGCGGCCAGCTTGGCGTAGTCGTCGAAATGCTCGCGCTCGGGCGCGACCGTGTGGTTCTTGCTCCAGTCCGTACGCCCGGCCTGCCCGCCCTTCATCCAGTCCGGCGCGCAGCACAGCGTGATCACCGGCACCGCCCGCGACGACGCCATGAACTTCAGCCGCCGGTCCAGATCACGGAAGTTGAACTGTCCGGGACTGGGCTCCGGGTTGCCGACGCCCCAGCCCATGATGTGCTGGTTCTGCAGCATGGGGACCCGGCCGAGCACGCCCCTGGCCTCCTCCACGACCTGCGGCGGCTCGTTGTCGGCGCTGTACTGGGTGTGGGTGACGCCCCAGCGCGGCCAGTTGTCGAGGGCGGGTGGCTGCTCCAGTTGCGGCGCGGGCTCGCTGGGGAGCGTCGTGGCGACGTCGTCGCCCTTGAACACCTCCCGGGACTTGCCGCGCATCGACGCGTAGACCATGATGCCCGCCACCAGTACGACGGCGAGGACGCCTGCTCCCAGCGCGAGCGGCCACGGCGATCGTCTTCGCGCGTGCCGGCCGTCTGTCGGAATCACCGAACGCTCCTCATGCTGCGGCGAAGGTACAAGGACTCACGAACCTACAAGGGCTCAGGATTCTGCGAGGGCTGCGAACGTTCCAGAGACTGCAAACGTACAAGAGGCTGACCCTAAATACGCTAATCGCCCCACTTGCAAGGTACTTGCCGTTTCCGTTCAGGAGACGGGGGGACGCCGGCCTCCCGCGCGGCCCGGGATCCCCCGGTTTCCGTTCAGGAGACAGGGGGACGCTGGCCTCCCGCGGGGCCCGGGACCCCGGCGTAGCGGTACGGGACCGGCGGCCGGCCGGGCTGCACGACCAGGAGCGTGCCGGGGGTCTCGGCGTAGAAGGCGGACTCGACGGCGGCGGCCACGTCCTCGGCCGTGAGCAGGGGGAACCCGGCGTTGACGAACATCTCCCGCGACTCCGCCACCAGCGGCGTGTCCGTGAATCCGGGACAGACGGCACCGATCCGGATCTTCTGCGCTGCCAGCGGCTCGGCCAGCGCCCTGACCAGGCCGACGACGGCGTGCTTGGTCATCGTGTAGATCGGGTCGCCGGCGAAGCCCACGAGCCCGGCCAGCGACGCGGTGACCACGATGGCGCCCCCGCCCGACCGCTTGAGCAGCGGGACGCCGGCCCGCACGCCGAAGACGACGCCGTCCACGTTCACCCCGACCACCTGGCGGTAACGCGCCGGGTCGAAGTCCGCCAGGTCGACGCCGCCCGGGATCCCCGCGTTCAGGTGGACCAGGTCGAGCCGGCCGTAACGCTGCTCGGCCAGCGCCACCGCCTCCAGCGAGGCCTCCTCGCGGCTGACGTCGGCGACCAGCCAGGCGCCGTCCACCTCCTTGGCCAGCCGCTCGGCGCCCTCACCGTCGAGGTCGACGAGGACGCACTTGACGCCGCCCGCCGACAGCCGCCGCGCCACCGCGGCCCCGATGCCACTGGCCGCTCCGGTGATGAGTGCAACTGTGCTCATGGCGTGCTCCTTGCGTCGGGGGTCCTCGCGAAGGCCGGACCGTCAGGGCTGGTCGAGCATGCGGTGCGCACGGGAGATCAGCGTGGGCACCGCGGACCCGATGCGGTCGAATCCCTCCCCAACGGTCTTACCCTGCCGGAACCGGGCGTGGATACCCTCCACGATGACAGCGAGCTTGAAGTTGCCAAAAGCCACATAAAACCCAAGATCCGAAATATCACGGCCGGAGACCTTGGCGTAGTGTGCGGCGAACTCCGCCGCGTTCATGAACCCCGGCGCCACCGTAACGTCCCCCGCCACGGGGATCCGCGCCCGTTCCTCGTCCCCCTGATCGTGCCAGTACGTCAGCGTCAGCCCCAGATCGGCCAGCGGATCCCCCAGCGTGGACATCTCCCAGTCCACCACGGCCGCGATCTCGATCGGGTCCCCGAACCGGATCAGCGTGTTGTCCAGCCGGTAGTCGCCGTGCACCAGCGTGCTGTCGGAGGCGGCGGGCAGGCGCTCCCGCAGCCGCTCAACCAGCCGGTCGTACTCGGGCAGGTCTGCCGTCTTCGACCGCTCCCACTGCTGGCCCCACCGTTCGAGCTGCCTGGCCAGGTAGCCCTCGGGCCGCCCGAAGTCCCCGAGCCCCACCTCGCGGTAGTCCACCGCGTGGATGGCCGCCAGCACCTCCGCCAGCCGCTCCGACAGCCGCCGCGTCTGCGCCTGCGACGGCGAGCCGAGCTCCTCCCGGTTCCGTACGGCGGCCCCCTCCACGTACCCCATGAGATAGAACGGCGCCCCGACGACGGACTCGTCATCGCAGAACGCGACCGGCGAGGGCACCGGCACGGGCGTGGCCGCCAGGGCCGAGATGACCCGCCACTCGCGCCGCATGTCGTGGGCGGTGGGCAGGACGTGGCCGAGCGGCGGCCGGCGCAGCACCAGGCGCTGGTCGCGGGCCTCGATCAGGTAGGTGAGGTTGGACCTGCCGCCCGAGATCAGCGAGACGGACAGCGGTTCGCCCGCGCCGGGCACGTTCCGGCCCATCCACGCGATCAGAGCGGGCCAGTCGATGCCAGGTACGGTCATGAACACACATTAGAACGCCACTCGGTCCTGAACACCACCTGAGAGTTCGGTAACGTTCGGGACCTGCGGTTACGCCTGTTCTGGTAATAACCTTTACCCTGGCTGTACAGGTCCCCCCTCAAGCTTGAATCACAGTGGCATGCCGACGGTAGGAGCCCATGCGCGTCACCCTTGCCCTGCCCCATGAGCTGGGACAATCCGAAGTGAGCCGCTGGAGGCAGCTGCAGGAGGCGGACCCCGCGCTCAACAGCCCCTTCCTGTCTCCGGAATTCACCATCACGGTAGGCGAACTCCGAGATGTCGTACGGGTCGCGGTCCTCTACGACGGCCCCGACATCGTGGGCTTCTTCCCCTTCGAACGACATCCGCTCGGCATCGGCAAACCGGTCGCCGCGGGGCTGACCGACGCGCAGGGGATGGTACGTGCCAAAGGCTTCTCCCTCGACCCGCGCCGCCTTATCAAGGAGTGCGGGCTGGCGGTGTACGAGTTCGACCACATGGTCGCCGGCCAGCCGCTGCTGAACGAGCGGCACGACAAGCATCCGTCGCCGATCATCGACCTGCGCGAAGGCTACGAGCACTACACCGACATACTTCGGGAGCACTCCGGCAAGACGTACAAGACCACGCTGGCAAAGTCCCGCAAGCTGCAGCGCGAGGCCGGGACGATGCACCACGACTACGCGACCACCGACCTGGCGCCCCTGCACACGCTGCTCGGCTGGAAGACCGACCAATATCGCCGCACCGGGCGCACCGACAGGTTCGCGCACCGGTGGATCGTGGAGCTGGTCGAGCGGCTGCTGGCCACCCAGTCGGAGAGCTTCGCCGGGGTGCTCGACATGGTCTACGTGGACGGGCGGCCGGTGGCCGGGCATTTCGGGCTCCGTACGCGTACGACGCTCGCCGGGTGGTTCCCCGCCTACGACACGCACTTCGCGAAGTACTCCCCCGGCCTGATCCACCACCTGGCGATGGCCGAGCAGGCCGCGGCCAACGGCATCGAGGTGATCGACATGGGCCGGGGCGAGAAGGAGTACAAGGACAAGCTCAAGACGGGGCAGTTCGAGGTCGCCGAGGGCCGGGTGGCCAGGATCGGCGCGGCGGCCGGGGTCCACTGGATGATGCGGGTGCCGGTGCGCAAGACGCGCGCCACGGTGATGGCCAACCCGTTCCTGCTCAAGACCGCCGACAGGGCGCTGAAGACCTACGGACGGCTCCGTACCGTCCTGCAGGGGTGAGGCTCGTCGAGGAGCGCACAGGCCGTCGCTGCCTGGCGCTCCCCTCCAACCGTCTCGGCCTCTACCTGGCCTTACGCCACTGGTGCGAGCCGGGCCAGCGGCTGCTCATGTCGCCGATCTCGGCCGACGAGATCCTCTTCCTGGTGCTCGCGGCCGGCCTGCGCCCGGTGATCGCGCCGCTGTCCCCGCGCGACGGCAACATCGACGTCTCCCGCGTCGACCTCTCCGCGGTGGACGCCGTCCTGACGACCAACCTGTACGGCCTGCCCGACGACGCCCCCTCCTTGTCCGGAAAAATCCTGATCGAGGATGTGGCGCACGCCATGGAGACGAGCGTCGGCGGCCGGCCGCTGGGGACCTTCGGCCAGGCCGGGGTGTTCAGCCTCTCCAAGCACCCGGGGGCGGGCTCGGGCGGCGTCCTGGCCGTCGAGCACGAGTCCGACCTGCGCGCGCTCCAGCGTGCCCGTGACGCCCTGCTGGCCCCCGGCTCCCTGAAGGCCGACCTGACCGGCGTGGCCACCTCGATGGCCCGCCAGGTGGCGCTCAGGCTCGACCTCGTACGCCCCGCGCTCAGGCTCATGCGGGCACTCGGCATGCAGGAGGACCGCGAGGGCTACCGCATCGCCCTGGAGCCCGAGGCCCTGAAGCAGGCGCTCGAGCGGATCCCCGAGCTGCCGCCCTTCGACCCCTGGGTACGCGCCGACCTGCACGACTACCGCGCCCGCCGCGGCCGCGTGGCCCGCTGGTACCAGTCCAGGCGCCTGGCCAAGGTGCCCGCCGACCGCGGACGGCGGCTCGCGGGCGTCGCCGCCCTGGCCGAGCTGCCCACGGTCGCGCCCGCCGTGCGCGACAACGTGCGCCGGCCGCTGTTCCGCGTGCCGCTCCTGGTGCGCGACAGGGACGCGGCCATCGCCGAGCTGGAGCGGCGCGGGGTGGCCACGGGCTACCTGTACGACCCGCCGTACGACGACTACGCCCCCGCCTTCACCGAGCCCTCCCCCGACCCGGGGCCCGCGCGCTGGTGGGCGCGGCACGTGCTGCCCGTCGACCCGGTGTACGCCGCCCGCGCCCTGCCCGTCCTGCGCGACCTCGAACCCCCTACGCCGGGTCCGCCCTGATCAACCGCAGGAACGCCTTCAGCCCCGTGATCACCTCCTGGTTGTCGTTCAGCCCGTCCACGGTCTCGTCGAACCGGCGGGCCATGAGCGTCATCCGGCGGCCCAGATCGTGGTCGGCCAGCTCCAGGCCCTGGCGGGCGGCGTGCAGCTCCTCGATGTCCCTTCTGAGGGCCTGCGTGACCGTCTCCAGCTCGGACACCCGCCGGCGCAGGGCGATCACGTCCTCGCGCGGGTAGCGCACCTCCTGCCCCAGCGTCCCGACCCGGTCGCGCAGGTGCTTCGTGTACGCCGCGATCGGCCGGAAGGCGGTGGCGAGCAGGTAGAAGCCGGAGAAGTAGTAGCCGAGCTGGGCTCCGGCGAAGAACGTGACGACCGCGATCACGGCGGCGGAGACGAGGTGGCCGGAGATCGCGAGCACGAGCATGCGCCGGGCGATGTGCCGCGCCTCGTCCTCGCGGTGCTGGGCCACCTCGATGCCGGCCTCCCTGGACAACTGGATCTCGTGGAGGACCTGGCGGGCGGTCAGGCACAGGTTCCACGGGACGGTCAGGACGACGACCAGCCAGAGCAGGCTGATCGCGCCGGCGCCAAGGGAGAGGAGCGTGGACGGTGCCACGCCTGCGTAGAGGATCAGCCAGACGGTGAGCAACGTGACGATCAGGGACGCGAGGAGTAGCCACCATTTCATGGGGTTCAGCATGCTTCGGGGGCGTGGTGGAGGGCGAGAGCTCGGCTACTCAAATCCACCCTGAGCACCCGTGGAGCGGATGAGGTCGGCGAGGATGCGGCAGCCGCGGCGGACGTCGGCGAGCGAGGCGGAGCCGTAGCCGATCACCACGCCGTGCAGCCGCGCCCGCCCGTGGTGGTGGCGGCCGATGGAGTCGAGCAGGACGCCGCGCTCCCTGGCCCGCTCGACCACGTACGGCTCGACCGGCGCGGGCAGCTCGGCCACCACGTGCAGCCCCGCCGTGTCGCCGCGCAGACGGCAGACGGGCCCCAGGAGCTCGACGACCGCGGCGCGGCGGCGGGCGTACTCCAGGCGCATCCGGCGCAGGTGCCGGTCGAGGTCACCGCACTCCAGCAGGTTGACCACAGCCTGCTGGACGGGCCCGCTGGTGCGGTCGCCGACGCTGCGCCGCAGGCGGGCGATGGTGGCGACCAGCTCGGGATCGCCGACCAGCCAGCCGACGCCCACGTCGGGCGCGAGCGTCTTGGAGAGCGTGCCGAGGAGCACGACCCGCGCCGGGTCCAGGCCGTAGAGGGCGGGCAGCGGGGCGACGTCGTAGCGGAACTCCGCGTCGTAGTCGTCCTCGACGATCGTCGCGCCCGTGCTCCTGGCCCAGGCCAGCAACCGCTCCCTGCGCGGGATCGGGAGCCGGCCGCCCAGGGGGTACTGGTGCGCGGGGGTGGTGTAGAGCACGCGGAGGTCGCCGGGCAGCCCGTCCACGATCACGCCGTCCTCGTCCACCGGGCACGGCACCACCTCGGCGCCCCTGGCCGCGAAGACCGTGCGCGCCACGTGGTAGCCGGGGTCCTCGACGCCGGCCCGCGTGCCGTTGCCGAGCAGGGCCAGCGCGCACAGGTCGAGCCCGTTGCCGGTGCCCCTGGTGACCAGGATGTTCTCGGGGCCGACGGCCATGCCCCTGGCCCGTCTCAGGTGGTCGGCCAGCAGCTCCCTGAGGCGCGGCAGGCCGTACGGGGTGGGGTCGGCGCCCGGCGGCAGGTCGGCGGCCTTGCGCCAGGCCCGCTTCCACGCGGCCAGGTCGTAGTCGCGCACCCAGGGCTGGCCCGGGGTGAGGTCGATCCAGTCGGCCGGGGCGGGCGGCGGCGCGGGCACGTACGGCGTCTGCTCGCGCGGCGGCGGGGAGACCTCCATGTCGGCCACGAACGTCCCGGAGCCGTGCCGCCCGTCCAGCCACCCCTCGGCGTACAGCTGCTGGTACGCCTCCGTGATCACGGTCCTGCTCACCGCGAGCTGGGTCGCCAGGGAACGCGTGGAGGGCAGCCGCTCGCCGGGCGCCAGCGTGCCGTCCAGCATGGCGCGCCGCAGCCAGTCGGCGAGCTGCGCGGTCAGCGGCGCGTCCGCGTCACGGGAAAGGGAAACGGGCAGGTCAACATGGATACGCACGGAAGTGGTCTCCGCGAAGGGCTCGATAGTGGCCCTACAGGATAGGTCCACTTCGCGGTTACGGTCGAATCATGCTCTCCACCACTTCCCGTACCACGCTCGGCCGCTCGAAGGAGCGGGGCAGCAGCGACAGGAACGATCTCCACGAGGTGCTCGACACCGGCCTGGTCTGCCACCTGGGCGTGGTCGTGAACGGCCACCCCATGGTCGTCCCCACGGGCTACGGCCGCATCGGCGAGACCCTCTACCTGCACGGCTCCACCGGGGCCACGACGCTGCGCGCCGCCGACGGAGGCGAGGTGTGCGTCACGGTCACGCACGTGGACGGGATCGTGCTGGCCCGCTCCGTCTTCCACCACTCGGTCAACTACCGTTCGGCGGTCATCTACGGCCGCGCCAGGCTCGTGACGGACCCGGAGGAGCGGATGGCGGGGCTGCGGGCCCTGTCCGAGCAGCTCGCGCCCGGGCAGTGGGACTACGTCAGGCAGCCCAACCGCAAGGAGCTCGCCGCCACCGCCGTGCTGGCCCTGTCGCTGGAGGAGGCGTCGGTCAAGATCAGGCGCGGGGCGCCCAAGGATGAGGAAGAGGACTACGACCTGCCGGTTTGGGCCGGGGTGCTGCCCCTGGTCACCACGTGGGGCGAACCCGAGCCGGATCCGATGCTCCAAGAAGGTATCGATGCGCCTGTTCACATCCTCCATCGGGAGTAGTTCCATTGAGCAGGCACCACCTGCTCCTGATGGTGATGGGAGACGGCGATGGAGTGGAGCGCTCCCGGATATACGGAAGTCAAGCAGCTCGGCGCGGGCGCCAGCGGGCGCGTGACGCTGGCCGTACACGATGAGACCGGCGTCAAGGTCGCCATCAAGTACCTCTCCGAGGAACTGCTGCGCGATCCCGCCGCGCTGGGCAGGTTCCAGGCCGAGGCGCGGCTGCTGACCACCCTGCGCGACCCGAACATCGCCACGATGTGGGAGTACGTCCAGGACACCGGTGGCGCGGCCATCGTGATGGAGCTGGTCAACGGCGTCTCGTTGCGGGCCCTGCTGCGCGAGAACGGCACGACCGAGCCCGAGGCGGCGCTGGTGGTGCTCAAGGGGTCGCTGCTCGGGCTGGCCAGGGCGCACGATCTCGGGCTCGTGCACAGGGACTACAAGCCCGAGAACGTGATCGTCAGGGACGACGGGGTCAGCAAGCTCGTCGACTTCGGCATCGCGGTGCGGCAGGGCACGCTCACGCACCCCGAGGGCACGCCGCCGTACATGGCGCCCGAGCTGTGGGAGGGGCTGCCCGCCTCCCCCGCGACCGACGTGTACGCGGCCACGGCCGTCTTCTTCGAGTGCCTGACGGGGCACCGGCCCTACCGCTCCACCGAGCCGAGCGTGCTCGGCTACCAGCACGTGCACGCGCCTGTGCCGTTCCACGACGCGCCGCAGCCGGTGCGCGAGCTGGTCAGGCGCGGGCTGGCCAAGGACCCGGCGCGGCGGCCGGCGAGCGCGCACGCGTTCGTGGCGGAGCTGGAGGCCACGGCCAGGGCCGCGTACGGCGAGGACTGGGAGGAGCGCGGAAAGCGCCGCCTGGCCGCGCTCGTGGCCCTGCTGGCCCTGCTCCTGCCCACGGCCCAGACGCCCGTCCCCGAGGTGACGACCTCGCTGGCCCGGACGGTCTTCCGCGGCCTGCGCTCGAACGTGGCACGCGTGGCCATGGCCGGCACCGTGGCCGTGGCGACCGCCGTGGCGGTGGTGGTCGTGCTGGCCAACCGCCAGTCGCCGCCCACGGAGCAGCTCGGCGCGGCGGCGGCCGTGCCACCGTCGCAGTTCACGACGGAACCGGCGGCCGATCCCCCGACCACTCCGGAGCCGACCCCCGAGACCACACCCGAGACCACACCTGAGGTCACCCCGGAGGCGACGCCCGCGAACACCCCCAAGGCGGTCGTCCCCGTACAGACCCCCGCGAAGACCCCGGCGAAGGCCCCCGTGAAGACCCCGGCCAGCACGCCGACCGCCACGAAACCGGTCAAGACGCCCAAGCCCACCAAGAAGGCCACCCCAACGCCCACCCCCAAGCGGACGCCGACGCCCACCCCGACCCCCACCCCGACCCCCACCCCGACTCCGACGCCCACCCCCACTCCCACCCCCGAGCCCGTGACCGAGGTGCTGGGCGTGAACGTGGGCGGCCTCACGGTCGACGAGGACGGCGACGCCGCCGCCACGGTCACCGTGCGCACCAACGGCGCCGGCGCCGTCACCGCCACCGCGACCTGGTCGGCCCCCGGCACGGACGGCCGCACCCAGCGCCTGCGCCTGGCCGGCGCCAGGTCCTACACCCGCACGCTCTCCTGGTCCATCGGCGAGCGCCCGTGCGGCAGCACGGTGACGCTGACCGTCGCCACCTCCCCGGCGGCCCCGGGAGGCGCCAGGACGGCCTCGCTGGCCGTTCCGGCCTGCCCGACGAGGGTGACCGGCCTGCGCGTCTCGCTGGACCTGCCCGCCGCGCCCGGCCGCACCGCGCAGGCGGCGGTGCGGGTGAGCGCGAGCGGCACCGGGGAGATCCCCGTCGAGGCCCAGTTCGCGGTCAACGGCGATCCGGTCGGCACGCGTACCGCGACCCTGTCCGGCCGCACCTCCTACGCGCGCTCGTTCGCCCACACCTTCAGGTCCCGCCCGTGCGGCGCGACCCTGTCGGTGCGGGTGCGCGCCGGTGACCGGACCGCCACCGCGCGGGCCTCGGTGCCCTGCCCGCCGCAGGTGCAGCGGGTCTCGATCGTCAGGGCCGGTCCGAGCGAGGGCGGGCTCGTCGCGACCGTCTCGGTGACCACGTCGAACACCCAGCCGGTACGGCTCGTCGTGTCGTTCTCGGCCGGCGAGGGCGGGGGCACGGAGTCGGTCACCCTGTCCGGCGACACCTCGTACACCAGGACCCTGAGCCGCTCCCTCAAGCTCCCCTGCGGCACGAAGTGGTCCGTGACGGCCTCCACCGACCCGGCGGCCGCCAACGGGAGCGACAGCGCGAGCGGGGCCACGCAGGAGTGCCCGAGGGAAGAGGAACCCCCCAAAGAGGAGGAGCCCAGCAAGACACCCAGCCCCGGTACAGACGACAACATTGGGTGACATTGCTGACTAATAGGGATATCGGTAGCGGGAAAGCGGTTCCCTCTGGTTAAGCTACGGCCGATTGATGAGGGTGGGGGCCCGGCAGACTCCAGAGGAGACCGTTATGCACGGTGAAGGCCAGTGGGGGGTCCCCGGCTACACCGAGATCCGCGACCTGGGCTCGGGTGCGTCCGGGCGCGTGGTCCTGGCCAGGCGCGACCACGACGGCGTCGAGGTCGCGATCAAGTACCTCAGCGACGACCTGAAGTCCGACATGGGGTTCGTCGCGCGCTTCCGGCACGAGGCCCGGCTGCTCGGCACGCTCCAGAGCCAGTACCACGCCCGGCTGATCGACTACGTCGAGTCCGGCCGGGGCGCGGCGATCGTCATGGAGCTGATCAACGGGGTCTCGCTGCGCGAGATCCTCAGGTCCGAGGGCCCGACCGGCCCTGAGGCGGCGCTGACCGTCCTCAAGGGCTCGCTCCAGGGTCTGGCCTCGGCGCACGCGCTCGGCGTCGTCCACCGCGACTTCAAGCCCGAGAACGTCATGGTCCAGGGCGACGGCACCAGCAAGCTCGTGGACTTCGGCATCGCGGTCAAGGCGGGCGAGGGCGCGAGCGCCGCGGGCACGCCGCCGTACATGGCGCCCGAGCAGTGGGCGGGCGGTCCTCCCGCGCCCGCGACGGACGTGTACGCGGCGACCGTCGTGTTCTTCGAGTGCCTGACCGGCACCCGGCCCTTCCGCGCCCCCAACATCGCCGCCCTGGCCCGCCAGCACCAGAGCTCGCCCCCGCCGGTGGACGAGGTGCCCGCGCCGCTGCAGAGCCTCGTCGAGCGCGGCCTGGCCAAGGACCCGGCCCAGCGGCCGCCGTCCGCGGAGGCGTTCCTGAGCGAGCTGGAGGCGGCCGCGGCCGAGGGGTACGGGCCCGACTGGGAGGAGCGCGGACGCCGCCGCCTGGCCGCGCTCGCCGGCCTGCTGGTCCTGCTCTTCCCGATGGCCCTGGACGAGCCCGCCCAGACGCAGACCTCGCTGGCCGAGACCCGCTTCCGCGACCCGTCGCGCGTCCTCGGCAAGCTGCCCGCGAAGATCGCCATCGGGGCGACCGCCGTCGGCGTGCTGGTCGCCGTGGCCGTGATCATCGCCAACGCCTCGTCGGACGAGCCGGTGCTGCGGGCGCAGACCAGTACGGTCTCTCCGACCACGGCCGTGCCCGCGACGCCGGAGCCCGAGGAGACCGACGGGACGGACGAGGAGCCGACGCCCACCGCTTCGGCCGAGGCGACCACCCCGGAGGCGACGCCGACGCAGAGCGCCGCGCCGCCGCCCGTGCGGCCGACCGTCACCACGCTCCACACGCGGCGCCCGACGCGCAAGCCGACGCCCAAGCCCGTCTCGACCCCCGTCAAGACGCCCTCCAAGATCAAGAAGCCGACCCCGACCCCGTCTCCGGAGCAGTCCCAGGTCACCGGCACGCCCCACGACCCCGAGGGCGAGACCCCGCCGACCACGGCCGCGCCCACACCGACGCCCCGTGCCACCACGGCCCCGCCGACCCGGCCCACCCCCAGCCAGCCGCCCGGAGACGGCGGAGACGGCGGTGGCGGCGGTGGCGAAGGCGGCGGCGAGCCGTCGCCGGAGGAGCCCCGGGTCGATCGCGGGAGTGACGCGCAGGCCGCGCTGATCGCCTTCGGGCTGATGACGTCCGGCGCGGTTCCGGTCACACTTGCGGTGAGACGCCGTATGGCGGGACGCCACAGGAAGAAGCGCTGAGACGCGCCGGGGGGACGGCGGATGAACGAACATGGGATCGCCGGTTTCCGGCTCACTGAGCACACCTGGATGACCGAGCTCGGCAACTGGATCGACGCGATCTCACCCGATGGCCGCAGGGCGGGGGCGCTGCTGTTCGACCCGAAGATCATCGCTCTGCCCGGGGTGCGCGACCGGGTGGTGCACGTGGTCATGACCGACCAGCGGCTGGTGCTGGGCGGGCTGACCGGGCTGATCCCGGTGGCCGACGTGGTGGCGGCGGGCGACCAGGTGTGGCTGCTCACCGCGCAGGCGGTCAGCCCCACTCTGTCCGACCTGCTCGCCGGCGGGCCGATCGACCCGCCGGGCGCGGCGTCCGTACTGGTGGAGACCGCCCAGACGCTCATCGCGCTGCACGCGGCCGGGGTCACGCACGGGTCCGTGCACCCGGGCACCGTGGTGATCACGGCGGAGGGCGCCGCGCTGCTGTCCGAGCGCGGGCTGTCCGACGCCATCCGCGGCCGGGTCGCGCCTCGCGAGCGGGACGCGGCCGGGTGGGCGTCGCTGGCGCGCGGGCTGGCCGCGTCGTTCGGGCAGGGCCGGCAGGAGGCCGAGCTGTTCGAACGCGCCGCGGTCACGGCCGGGACGCTGGGCCTGGCCGCCGCCCGCGACATGCTGGCCGGCCGGGCCACCGGCCGGGAGGGGCTGGCGCAGGCCGCCCGCGGGAGGTCGGCGTTCGCCCAGTCGCGGGCGTACGCGCCGCCGCCGGTCCTGCCGCCCAGGGACGAAGGCGACATCGTCACGCTGCTGCACGTCCCGGGCCGGTCCTCGGGACCGGTGCAGTTCGGGCCGGGGGTCGGCACGCAGGAGCAGCGGCCGGAGACGACGGCCGAGCGGATCTGGCGGGCCGGGCGCGACCAGGCCGCCACCGAGCACGCCCCCGGCGTCCGGCTGGCCAAGGCCTCGCGGGCGCGCCGGCGGCGCACGATCACCTCCGCGGCCCTCTTCGCGGTCATCATGGCGGGGGCGATCCTGGCCTGGCTCTACGCGGGGAACACCAAGGAGCTGGCGGTCCAGTCGATCGACGTGGTGGCGCCGAAGAAGACCCAGGGCTGCAACAAGGCCGTCCTGATCACCGGAACGGTGGTCACCAACGGGGCGGCCGGCGAGATCACCTACGAATGGCGCAAGAACCTGGACAAGGAGATCGTCAAGGGGACGCTGCACACGAAGGCGGACCAGACGACGTACGAGGTGCCGCTCCGGTGGACGCTCCAGGGCAGGAGCAACGTCAAGGCCACCGCCACCCTGCGGATCCTGACTCCCGGCCCGGTCCGCAGCGACAAGGCCAGCTTCACGTACAAGTGCTGATGCCCTCGCGACAATGCATATCAATGAGGTTCTTACTAATCTGGCGAACATGACCACGCAGACCCCCGCGGGCTGGTACCCGGACCCGTACGGAGAGCCCCAGCTCCGCTGGTGGGACGGCACCCAGTGGACCGACGCCCTCCACGCGCGGCAGGCCGGGCCGGGCGGCCCCCCGCAGCAGCCCTCCGGGCCGCAGCCGCAGCCCCCGTCGCAGCCGCAACCTCAGCCGCAGCCCCAGTCGCAGCCGCAGTCGCGGCCGCAGCCGCAGCCGCAGCCGCAGTCGAGTCCCGACTGGTCGGCGACGCCCGCGAACCCCACGCTCCAGTTCGGCCAGCCGACCTACGGGCAGGGGGCCTACGGCCAGCCCACGGGGCCCACCCAGTGGGGCGGCCCGCCCCTGCCCGGTGTCACCTACGGCCCGCCGCCCAAGCAGTCCAACCCGTTGCCCTGGGTGTTCGGGGGTCTGGCGGCCCTGGTCGTGGTCGCGCTGATCGTGGTGGCCGGCATCTTCTTCATCAACCGGAGCACCACGCCGACGGCGTCGCTCCCGACGCCGGCCGACACGTTCGGGCAGGAGGACCCGCCGAGCCAGGAGCCGCCGTCCAGCGAGCCGCCCTCCCAGGGCGTCACCGAGCTGCCCCAGCCGGTCGGCGGCCGCATCACCGACCCGCAGGCCGGCCTCTCCTTCGAGGCGCCCGACAGCTGGACGGTGCCCAAGGCCGCCGAGGTCAACGGCTCCAGCCCGACCCCGACCCAGCAGCTGTGGTCGGGCGGGGTGCAGGCCCTCTCGCAGGCGAAGTACGACGGCGAGGGCGACTGGATCGGCAACATCTACACGGGCGTGCTCAACGAGCTCTATCCCTATTCGGGCGCCTCCGGCATGGGCGACACGGCCAAGGCGGTCTTCGTCGACTTCTCCACCAGGTTCTACCAGGTCACCCACGAGACCAAGGTCGTGGAGGACAAGGCGATGAAGATCGGCGACAAGGACGCCTGGGTGCTGCAGTTCCAGCTCGACTTCTCCAAGGTCTCGGAGGAGAAGGGCTACAAGTGGAAGAAGGAGAACGGCGCGATCGTGCTCATGGACCGCGGCGCCGGGCAGCGGCCGGCCATCATGTACGCCTCCGTTCCCGACAATCTGGGCACCGACGTGCTGGCCAAGGTTCTCGGCTCGCTCAAGCCCGCCTAATCAGTGGCACTAGGCTGGTGGGGTAACAAGCGGGCGGATTGCTCCGAGCCGCTGGGCGAGGAGATCGAATGAGTGACTTGCTGGTCTGGATCGACTGCGAGATGACCGGGCTCGACCTGGGACACGACGCGCTCATCGAGGTGGCGTGCGTCATCACCGACAGCGAGCTCAATCAGCTGGACGAGGGCGTCGACGTGGTCATCAAGCCGCCGCCGGAGTCGCTGGAGCAGATGTCGCAGGTCGTGCGCGAGATGCACACCGCCTCGGGGCTGCTGCCCGAGCTGGCGGGTGGCGTGACGCTGGCGGAGGCCGAGTCGGTCGTGCTCGACTACATCCGGCGGCACGTCCCCGAGCCGAAGAAGGCGCCGCTGTGCGGCAACTCGATCGGCACCGACCGCACGTTCATCTCGCGCGACATGCCCGGGGTCGACGGTTATCTGCACTACCGGATGATCGACGTCTCGTCGATCAAGGAGCTGGTACGCCGCTGGTACCCCCGCGTCTACTTCGCGGCGCCCGAAAAGCAGGGCGGGCACCGGGCTCTGGCCGACATCACGGAGAGCATCAGGGAGCTGCGCTACTACCGCGCGGCGATCTTCGTCGCCCAGCCGGGGCCCGACTCGGCGACCGCGAGATCCCTGGCAGAGCGTGTCAGCGGCTAAAGGAGTGGCGTAAAGACTCCCGAACCCCGCTACACTTTTCCTGTGCCACCACACAGCGGTGGCTCATGGTGGGTGTAGCTCAGTTGGCAGAGCGCCAGGTTGTGGTCCTGGATGTCGAGGGTTCAAGTCCCTTCACTCACCCCAGCGAGCAACGGCCGGTCCTTCGGGACCGGCCGTTGTCGTTTTCTCCCAACAACGGCCCCAAATCATGACATTGCGAGTTATGCTCGCTGTCTACCGCTAACGCCGGAAGCACGGGGGCCATCGGCGATCTGACCGTCTGCGCGCCCCCCGGAGGCCGGATGAGAGTCGACGACGCAGCGTTCGATAGCGTGTTCACGTCCCTGAGCAAGCGTGAAGCCGAGGTCATGGACCTGATCGCCACCGGTCAGTCCAACGGGCAGATCGCGCAACGGCTGTTCCTCAGCGAGAAGACGGTCAAGAACCACGTCAATCGCATCTACGCCAAGCTAGGGGTGGACTCCCGGGTCACCGCCATCGGCCTGTGGCTGTCCCGCCAGCAGTAGCCCGCTTTCCGCGAGCCGGCCCGAACGACCCGGCGGGCCGGCCACGGGCATGCCGTCGCGGGCCGCCGGTTCCATGAGCACATTCAGGGGCAGACCCCTTGGCATGGTTCAGAGACCGCGAGTCGTGGTGGTGGGCGGCGGATTCGCCGGGCTGGCCGCCACCAAGGAGTTGGCCAGGGCCGGAGCGCTGGTGACGCTCATCGACCGCAACCCGTACGCGACTTTCCAGCCCCTCCTCTACCAGGTGTCCACCGCCAGCATGGGCAGCGCGGACGTGTCGTACCCGATCCGCACGTTCGCCGCCAGGTGGCCCAACGTGCGCACGCGCCGGGCCGCGCTGACCAAGATCCTCCCCGGCGAGCGGCGGGTGGAGCTCGACGACGGCAGCGGGCTCGACTACGACTACCTCGTGCTGGGCACCGGCGTGACCACCAACTGGCTCGGCATCGACGGCGCGCAGGACAACGCGCTGCCCATCTACTCGCTCAGTGACGCGGCGGTGTTGCGCCGCCGGTTCCAGCACTACCTGGAGGACACCGCGGCGGGCCGGCGCAAGAGCATGCACGTCGTGGTGGTCGGCGCGGGCGCGACCGGGGTCGAGATGGCGGGCACGCTGGCCGAGCTGCGGCGGCGCACGCTGCCGCTGACGCATCCCGAGATCAAGCCGGACCAGACCAGCGTGACGCTGGTGGAGCGGTTCGACTACGTGCTGGCGCCGTACAAGCCGCGGCTGCGCGACCGGGCGGCGGCCGCGCTGCGCAAGAGAGGGGTACGCCTGCGGCTGGGCGCCACGGTGGCGTCCGTGGAGCAGGACTCCGTGGTGCTGGGCGACGGCACGCGGCTGCCGTCCGACGTGACCGTGTGGGCGCTCGGCGTCACCGCGCCCAAGCAGGCGGGCGACTGGGGCCTGCCGCAGGGCAAGGGCGGGCGGATCACGGTCACGGAGGCGCTGAACGTACCGGACCATCCCGAGATCTTCGTGGCGGGTGACCTGGCGGGGCCGCCCAACCCGCTCCCCCAGCTCGCCCAGCCGGCGATCCAGATGGGCGAGCACGTGGGCAGGCAGATCGTCGCGGTGCACCAGGGGCGGTCACCGGCGGCGTTCAAGTACCACGATCCGGGCATCATGGCCACCGTCGGCAAGGCGGAGGCCGTGTTGCAGCTGTCCAACGGGATGATCGTGTACGGGCTGCCCGCCTGGCTGGCGTGGATCTTCATCCACGTGGCGTACCTGCTGGGCGGGCGCAACCGCATGACCGTCCTGCTGAACTTCTTCTGGCGCTACTTCGGGCCGCGCCGCGCGGCCACCAGCGTCACGCAGTAAGAGCCTCGGACAGGGCCCGGAGGCCGTGGTCGACGTCGGCCTCCGGGATGTTCAGCGCGGGCCTCAGGCGGACCGAGCGGGGGCCGCAGGGCAGCACCAGCACCCCGTGCTCCTCTCTGAGGCGGGTCACCAGGGCGTCGCGCTCGGCCTGGTCGGGCAGGTCGAACGCGCACATCAGGCCCCGGCCGCGGACGTTCGAGATCGACTCGGGGCGCTCGGCCTCCAGTTTGGTGAGGCGTTCGAGCAGCACGTTGCCGAGGGCGCCGGCGCGGGCGATCAGGCCGTCGCGCTCGACGAGCTCCAGGATGCCCCGGCTGCGCACCATGTCCACCAGGCCGCCGCCCCAGGTCGAGTTGATCCGCCCGCTCTGCTGGAACACGTTGTCCGGCACCAGGTCGACCCGGCGGCCCGCCATGATCCCGCCCACCTGCACCTTCTTCGCGAAGGCCACCACGTCCGGGGCGAGGCCCAGCTGCTGGTACGCCCACGGCGTCCCGGTCGTTCCGCCGCCCGTCTGAACTTCGTCAAGGATGAACAGGGCGTCGTACTCGTGGCACAGGTGCTGCATGGCCTGCAGGAACTCGGGCCGCAGGTGGTTGTCGCCGCCCTCGCCCTGGATGGGCTCCGCGATGAAGCAGGCGATGTCGTGCGGATTCCGCTCGAACGCCTCGCGGGCCTGCGCCAGCGCGCGCTCCTCGGCCGCCTCCACGTCTCCGAAGTGGATGGCGGGCACGTCGATCCGCGGCCAGTCGAACTTGGGGAAGCGGTCGGTCTTGCCGGGCTCGGTGTTGGTGAGGCTCAGGGTGTAGCCGCTGCGGCCGTGGAAGGCCTTGGTCAGGTGCAGGACCTTGGTGCCCAGGTCACGCGACCGTCCGGCGGCCTCGTTGCGGCGGCTCTTCCAGTCGAAGGCGGTCTTGAGCGCGTTCTCGACGGCCAGGGCGCCGCCCTCGACGAAGAACAGGTGCGGCAGGTCGGGGTCGCCCAGGACGCGGACGAAGGTGTCGACGAAGTCCGCCAGATGCTCGGTGTAGATGTCGGGGTTCGCCGGTTTGTTCCGGGCGACCTGGCCGAGCAGGAGGGAGAAGTCGGGGTCGAAGGGCGGGTTCACCCCGAGCGGGGCCGAGGCGAAGAACGTGTAGAAGTCGAGGTACCGGCGGCCGTTTCGGGCGTCGACGAGCCAGGAGCCGCGGCTGAGCTCGAGATCGAGCACGAGCCGGTATCCGTCGACGAGCAGGTGGCGGGCGAGGCGGGCGTGTACGTCCATGGCGACTCCACATGCGTCGGTCTGACCGGATGTTCCTTTTGAGGAACACGGGCATCTACGCAAAATTTACGGCATACCTACCCCGTGGGTGAAGTTCTTCACGCGGAACGACAGAGCGATCATGGCGATGCCGTGCAGGATCGCGAAGGCCCCGACCAGCCAGACGAGGCTGACCAGCCCCGCACCCGGCCAGACGAGCAGCAGGATGCCGAAGATCACCGACAGGATGCCGCCGATGATGAGCATCCATTCGTTGTCGATGGCCTTGCGGAGTTTGACGCCGGCGATGATCTCCGAGGCGCCGGCGAAGATGGCCCAGAAGGCCACGACGTAGAGCAGCGCCAGCGACGTGATGCCCGGCCAGATAAATGTCGCGATACCAGCCAATATCCCGATAATTCCCGAGAAGATCAGCCAAGCTCGCGACTCGGCCCCGTGCCGGAACCCGGCGAACAGTTCAGCCACGCCGCCGACCAGCGCGTACGCACCGAAGAAGATCACCAGCACGAGGAGCGTGATCGCCGGCCAGATGAGCGCCAGAATGCCGAAGATCAGCGATGCGAGGCCGCGTATGAGTAGAAGCCACCACGACCGTGTGATATCTCCCATATTGGTCTGATTTCCAGGTAATGCCAGAAAACAGACCAGCATGGGGTCAAATGTCGGTGATCCGCACTCCAACGGTGCCGGCGCTCCCCCTGCGGAGCCTGCTGCCCAGCAGCGTGATCCGCCCCAGGAGGCCGTACTTGCGCCGCAGCAGCCCGCGCACCCGCTCGGTCTCCGCCGCGTCCAGCACCACGGCCCGGCCCTTGACCGGCGTGGTCTTGAGATTGCCCCTCAAGTCGCAGCCGGCCACGCCGACCTCGGGGTTGTTCCTGATCCGCTTGATCTTGCCGGAGTCGGCGACGGTCCAGAAGACCACCGCGTCACCGTCCTGCGCGGCCCACACCGGAGTCGCGACGGGGGTGCCGTCCCTCCGGTACGTGGTCACCGAGATGTACTGCTCCGTCCCCAGGTTCATCACACGTGCGAATAAACCACAATCGACACCGCGATGTACTGGACCAGGTACGCGGCGAGGGTGAAGGCGTGGAACACCTCGTGGAAGCCGAACCAGCGGGGCGACGGGTCCGGGCGGCGCAGGCCGTACACGACGGCCCCGGCCGAGTAGAAGACGCCCCCGACGGCCACCAGCACGACGGCGGCCACGCCCGCGCCCTCCAGCAACTGCGGCATCACGAAGATCGCGGTCCAGCCCAGCGCCAGGTAGAGGACGGTGTAGAGCCAGCGCGGCGCGCCCATCCAGAACACCCGGAACAGCACCCCGGCCAGCGCGCCGCCCCAGATCACGGAGAGCACCGCGATCCTCGCCACCCCGTCCAGCGCGAGCAGGGCGAAAGGCGTGTAGGTGCCGGCGATGATCAGATAGATGTTGGCATGGTCGAACCGGCGCAGGAACTCCGCCAGCCGCGGCCCCATCGTGCCCCGGTGATAGGTCGCCGAGATCCCGAACAACAGACCGGACGTGATGGCATAAACGGCGGAGGCCATGCGCGCCTGCAGGGTCGGGCCGAGCGCCACGAGCACGAACCCCGCAACCAGCGTCACGGGCAGCGCCCCAGTGTGCAACCAGCCTCGCAGCCTCGGCTTGAGGGTGATCGTCGTCATGAAACCTACGGTACCGTAGGTTAGCGCCGCCTCCCCTGTCCGGGCCCGCCGGACGCGGGCGTTCCGAGGTCAGAGGCCGTTGAAGAAACGCGCGGCGATCGGGACGGCGGCCTGCCGGCCCGAGCCGCCGTGCCGTACGAAGACGCAGAAGGCCAGGTCGTCCCGGTAGCCGATGAACCACGCGTGCGACTGTTCCTCCTCCGCCACCTCGGCCGTCCCCGTCTTGCCCGCCACGCCCTCCGGCAGCCCCATGTCGCTCGCCGTGCCGTGATCGACCACGGCGGCCATCATGTCCCTGAGCGAGGCCACGATCCCCTCCTCCATCCGCACGTCCTTGTGCGGGATGCCGTCGATCCGGCGCACCTCCGCGTCGGACAGCAGCCGGGGCGAGCGCCAGGTGCCGCTCTGCACGGCGGCGGCGAGCGTGGCCATGCACAGCGGCGTCGCGACCACCTGACCCTGTCCGATCGCGTCGAGGCCGAACATGTCGGGATCGTCGGTTTCCTGCATGGTCCCGCAGGTGCCGCCGATGCCGGTCGCTATCTGCCGGCCGAACCCCCACGCGTCCGCCGTCTCACGCAGCTGGTCCGCGGTGAGCCTGGTGGTGGCCTGCTCGACGAACGTCGTGTTGCAGGAGTACGCGTACGCGTCGGTGAAGCTGACGAGCCCGCGGTCCACCTCGCCGTCGTTCTTGAAGGGCGCGTGGAAGGGGATCGTGTACGTGCCGGGACACCGGACCTCCGCCGCCGGGTCGAGCCCGCTCCCGAGCAGCGCCGCCGCCGTGATCGTCTTGAAGACCGACCCCGGGGGGAAGACGTCCCGGACCGCGCTGTAGTTGTCCTCGAGCCGGTCGGCCAGGGCCAGGATCTCTCCGGTGCTCGGCCGGATGACGACCATCGCGGAGTCCTCGACCCCGTCCAGCGCCCTGGCGGCCGCCGCCTGCACGGGCCGCGACAGCGTGGTGCGCTCGACCTCCCCCTTGGGCCGGCGGGCCAGCAGCTGCCTGGCCGGCTGCCCCGGCACCTTCGACACCAGCTCCCAGCCGCGGGACGACGATCCGAACTCGGGTTTGAGCTGGTCGAGATAGGCGTCCGCGTAGCTGTCGTTCGGGATCCGCGCTCCCTCGCTGGTGACCAGCTCGGTCGCCGACGCGTCGACCTCGTCCAGCTCCAGCGTGCCGCCGTCCTTGAGCAGGGGGTGCAGCGTCTCGGGGGCCCACAGCACCTTCCAGGCCCGATCCCGTACGCCGAGCCGCAACGTGCTGTCGAACGGCCACGCCCCGAGGTCGGCGAGCTGCCGCACCCCGGTGAACGGCACCTCGGCGGCCCCCTCCCCCACGCTCTTCAACCGCCCCGGGGTCAGCCGGATGGACTCGATGTGCAGCTCCTCCGTCAGCCGGTGGTGCCTGATGGCGAAGTCGGCCGGCGGCTGGTAGACCAGGCGCGCCATGCGCGCCACGTCACCCTTGCGCCAGGCGTCGAAGTAGTCCGCGGCGGTCTGGGAAGCGCTCCCCTTGACCCGGTTCGACGCCACGACCGCGAACGCACCCGCCCCAACTACCGCGACAAGTGCGATAGCGAGCACAATCAGCCTTCTCCGTCGCATACGGTTTCTCCCAGGAGGGGATCAGCGTGGGACGTGGACAGCGGGAACCGATGCCCGGCGTGTATCCGGTGACGTTCGGCGAGGTCGAGCTTCTCCGTGACCTGGACAGGCCGGACGGCTGGGTGCTGTCCAAAGATGGCGTACCTCAGTCGTATGTTGATCTACAAGACCCGACATTTCTGGAATTTGAGTATGTACGACTCATGGCGGATGTGATCGACCTTTTGTCGGAAGGGTCGCTGAGCTGCGTACACGTGGGCGGCGGCGCCTGCACCATCCCCCGCTACATCGCCGCCACCCGGCCCGGCTCCCGCCACATCGTCATCGAGCCGGACGGCCTCCTCGTCAACCTGGTACGCGAGCAGCTGGACCTGCGTTCGGTGCCCCGCATGAAGGTCATCGTGGCCGGAGGCCGCGAGGGCACCGCCAAGGTCTGGGACGACTCGGCGGACCTGGTGGTGCTGGACGCCTTCACGGGGGCGACGATGCCCGTCGACCTGGCCACGACGGAGTACATGGGCGACCTCACCAGGATCCTCCGCCCCGACGGGACCCTCCTGATCAACATGGCCGACGGCAAGGGCCTGGCCTTCGCCAAGCGCCTGCTCGCCACGGTGACCGGCACCTTCGGCCACGTGGCCCTGCTGGCGGAGCCGGGCATCATGCGGGGCCGCCGCTTCGGCAACCTGATCGTGGCCGCGTCCCGCACGGCCCTGCCGGTGGACCTCCTGACGCGGCGCGCGGCGGGCGGGCTGACCCAGGCGAGGTGCGTGCACGGCCAGGCGCTGACGAACTTCATCGCCGGCGCCGCCCCCATCAAGGACGGCGACCCGGTCCTCGCCCCCGTCCCCCCACCCGCCGTCTTCGGCTGACCGGCCCGGTCCTGCTCGCCGAGGAGTGTGGCCGACCGGCTGGCGATTTATGGAAGTACGTAATAAAGTACTGCTTCATTATGAAGTTAGAACATGATGTCACCGGATTGCTCTACGACCCCCACGCCAGAGCCGCCATGAGCCGGCTCGCCGGCGACGACACCCTCACCTTCGAAGCCGCCGCCGCCGTCCGCACCGCTTTTCAGGCCATCGAGCGCATGCGCGCCCACGGCAGCGAGGGCCGCGGGCTCAGCTCCGGGGCGATGGACGTGCTGTTGCGATTGAGCGAGGCGGGCGACGACGGCGTCAGCATCGGCGAGCTGGCCCAGTCGGCGGGCGTGAGTCCGAGGAACGTGACCGGCCTCGTCGACACCCTGGAGAAGGACGGGCTCGCGCGGCGGGTCCAGGACCGGCGCGACCGGCGATCGGTGCTGGCCCGGATCACCCCCGAGGGCCTGGCCTGGATCGAGGCGTTCCGGAGGCCGTCGCAGCTCGCCATGGCGGCGATCTTCCGGGGGTTCTCGCCCGAGGAGCTGGCGTCGCTGCGCCACCTGTGTCTGCGGCTGGCCGGCAACCAGCAGCGGCTGGCCGAGCACCTGGCCGCCCAGGAGGCCCGATGAGCACGCGCGAGGTCGTCAGGGCCTATCACGACGCCCGCTTCCGTGGCGCGGTCGAGGAGGCGGCGGCGCTGGTCGGCGAGCCGTTCTCGTTCAGGAGCCCGTTCATCTCCTCCGCCGACCCGGCCGGTCACCTGGCGGGGCTGGAAGGCTTCCTGCGGGTGGTGACGGAGGTGGAGATGATCAGCGAGCTGTACGGGGAGTCGGAGGCGACGCTGGTCTACGACGTGCACACGGCGACGCCGGCCGCGATCCAGCGCACGGCCGAGCACTTCCGGCTCCGCGACGGGAAGATCAGCGAGATCATGCTGATCTTCGACGCCGCTCCGTGGCAGCCGATGGCGGGCGCGATCAGGTGACCGGCGCGGCGGCCGCCGTCTGGCGCCAGATCCTGCCGTCCCTGATCACCAGGGTCCCGTACGTGGTGACCCGGTTCCCGGCGATCGTCATCAGGGCGTTGTAGAAGATCACGTCGTCGGTCGTCCGCACCGAGACGATCTCCTCCACCTTGGGCTCCGCCGAGAGGTATGCCGTGAACAGCTCCCTGACCTCGGCGGGGCCCCGGGCGACGCGGTCGAAGCGGACGACCGTGGCGTCGTCGTGGTACTGGCCGAGCAGCGCCTCCAAATCGCGGTCGGCGATGGCGGCCAGCTGGCGGTCGAACAGGTCCTTGGCGGTCATGCGGCACCTTCCGGCTGCGGGCGGAACAGGTCGTACGCCACCTGCGCCGCCGCGTACAGGATGATCAGGGGCAGCGCGGCGGCCACGGGAAGCGCCGAGGTGGCGAGCGTGAGCGCCGCCGCGCCGAGGCGGATGACGCCCGCCCGCCGGTCGGACGAGCACAGGTGTTGCAGGCCGAGCACGGCGAGCACCACGGCGGCGGGCAGCCCGACGGACCAGCTCGACGAGGACGGGTGCATGATCGCGTGTTCGATCCCGATGCCGAACGCTACCAGTCCCAGCGAAAGCGGCAGATGCGAGTAGACCCACACCTGTCCGGCCAGCCGGGTACGCAGCACGACGGACTCGTCGGTGTGGCCGAAGTACAGCCACCAGAAGCCCATCGCGATCGCCACCCCGGCCAGGGCGATCAGCAGCGTGCCCGGCGTCACGTCGTGGCCCTTCAGCCCGAGGACGACCGCCGCCACGACCTCGCCCAGGACGATCACCACGAACAGGCCGAAGCGCTCCGGCAGGTGCTCGGTCTGCGGCGGCAGCTTGCCCTGGGCCCCCCTGGTCAGCAGGGGCGTGACGAGGTCGATCGCGAGGGCGACGGCCCAGAACACGTAGCGTTGGGGCGGGTCGACCGCGAGCGAGGCCAGCCAGATGAGCGCCGCGACCGTGAACCCGATGGCGTAGCGGGTGGTCAGGGGCCTGGCCTCGGGTACGTGGCGGCCGGCCCGGACATAGGCCACGATGAGCAGCACCCTGGCCACCGCGTACGCGACAGCGAAAAGCCCGGAGCGCTGGTCGATGTCGCTCACGCTGGCCGCCATGGCCGCCACGGCCAGGATCTGCGGCAGCGCGAGCAGCCGGTGGCTGACGTCGTCGGTGTCGAACCTGTTGGCGTAGAAGACGTAGCCCAGCCAGGCCCACCAGATCGGTACGAACAGGCCCACGAATGCCGGCAGGCTCGTGGGGAGCACATCGGCCAGTTCGGCGACGGCCACGACGAAGACGAGGTCGTACAGGAGCTCGAGCCACGTCGCCCTGCGATGCGTGTCTTCGAACAGCCGTAATCTGGGTGGCTGCCACTGGGTCACAACTACACCTTCCGTTATGTAATTGTGTAATTATGCCCGTGGCCGGGTGGTTACGACACCTTTTTTAGGGTCAGGCAGGCGACGCGGTCCCCCGCCATACCCACCTCCGGGCCCGAGGTCTTGGTGGACTTGGCGTGGATGACCAGCGCGCCGGGCAGCTTGGCCGGGTCGAGGACCCAGTCGTTGCGGGCGGACGAGCGGCCCGCGCCCTCTCCGTCGGTGGTGAAGTCGAGCCAGACCTCGCTGGCCGGGCTGATCTCGCCGGCCTTGTGCTGGTAGTGCGGCCCGGACTCGTCGGGCTTCTTCCCGCAGGGCTTGACGTGGAGGTGGGCGCCGTAGCGGCGGTTGGGGAGCAGGCCCTCGACGACGAGGGTGGTGCGGGTCTGGCCGTCGGCCGACTCGACGTGGGCGCTGCCCTGAGCCCCCTGCGGGACCAGCTTGCGGTCGTAGACGATGGCGGCGGTGTCGGAGGCGGTGAACTCCCCCTCGCCGGACAGCCTGATCGCCCCGCCGGTGGGGCCCTCGCTGGGGCCCATGACCTGCTGGAGCGGGGCGGGCGGGCCCGCGCAGGCTGCGGTGAGCATGATGAGCAGGAGTGCGGGCACGCGCATGAGACCCTCCATGGTTCGAGCCCCTACGGCAGGAGGGCTCCGGGAGGGCACCCACTCTAACGAGTAATCGAGCTACTACGGTGAGTATTCGGCGGTTAGGCGCCGTGTTTCGCCGCGATGTCGTCGATGATCGCCGCCAGCGTGAAGTCGAGGTCGGTGAGCCCGCCCGCGTCGTGGGTGGTCAGGACCAGGTGGAGGGTACGCCAGCGGATGTCGATGTCGGGGTGGTGGTTGAGCTCCTCGGCCTTGACCGCGATCTCGTCGACGATGCGGATGGCGGTGGGGAAGTCGGGCGCCTCGATCGTGCGCCGGATCTCGTCGCCCTCGCGCCGCCATTCGGGCAGGTTCTCGCTCATGGCGCCACGTTACTTCAGCGCCCCCGAGCCGAGCCCCGACTGGATCTGGCGTTGGAAGATGATGTACACGACCATGACCGGCAGGATCGTCATGCTCAGCGCGGCGAACAGGCCCGGCCAGTCCGCCTCGTACCCGGCCAGGGTGGAGATCTTGGCGATGCCCTGAGTGAGGACCCATTTGTCCGGGTCGCCGGCCAGGAGCACGAGGGGCAGCAGATACTGGTTCCACTGGCCGAGGACGTTGAAGATGGTGATGCTGATCAGGCCGGGCCGGGCCATGGGCACCATGATCTGGAAGAACGTCCGGGTGTGCGAGGCGCCGTCGATCATGGCCGCCTCGGCGACGGTTTCCGGCAGCGTCCGGAAGAACGCCGCCAGGAAGAAGACGGTGAAGGGGAGGGAATAGGCGATGTAAACGAGGACGAGGCCGAAGTGGGAGTTCAGCAGGCCGAACTGCTTGACGACGAAGAAGAGCGGCCCGAGAGCCAGGAACACCGGAAAGGCCAGTCCGGCCACGAAGTAGTAGTAGATCAGCCTGTTGCCGATGAACGTGTAGCGGGCCAGCACGTACGCCGCCATCGACCCGAACAACATCGTGCCCGCCGTGCCGAAGAAGACGACCACCACGGTGTTGAGCATGTACTGCCCGATGTGCGCCTTGTCCCAGGCCCGACCCCACGAGTCCAGCCGCAGCGCCCCCGGGAGTTGCAGCGGATCGCCGAAGATCTCGGTGTTGTTCTTGAACGACGCCAGGAACGTCCACAGCAGCGGCAGGACGATCAGCAACGCCCAGACGGCCAGCGCCGCGTGCGAGAGCCCGTTGAGCACGCCGGGCCGCGGCCGGTTTCTGGCCATCTAGAGCTCAACCCTTTCACGCCTGGTCGTACGCAGTGTCAGCACGGCGAAGGTCACGGTGAGGAAGAACAGCGCCACGCCCATCGCGCAGGCGTATCCGACCTTGTTGTAGGCGAAAGCCGTTTTGTAGATGGTGACCGGGAGAATGGTCGTGGCGCCGTCCGGCTCGCCTTTGTCGCCGGCCAGCACCTGCACCAACGCGAATCCGTCGAAGGCTGCGATCCCGAGATAGATCCAGCCGACCTGGATGGTGTCGCGCAGCAGCGGCAGCGTTATCGAGAAGAACAGCCGGACGCGGCCGGCGCCGTCCAGCGCGGCGGCCTCGAAATAGTCCTTGGGAATGGCCGCCATGCCCGCCGAGAACAGCACCACGTAAAAGCCGACGCCCTGCCAGATCATCACCGCGATGATCGACCAGAGGGCGAGGTCCGGCTCGGTGAGCCAGCCGACGGGCTCGGCGCCGAACCTGGCGAGCACGCCGTTGATGACGCCGTCCGCGTCGGGGCGGTAAACCGCCTGGAAGAGCACGCCCACCACGGCGACGGCCAGGACCTGGGGGAAGAAGAACACCACCCGGTAGAACTTCGACCCCCAGACCCCTCTCATGCCGGCGCCGCGCGTGCCGCCGCCCAGGTTCAGCAGGAACGACAGGAACAGCGCGATGACGATCGTCGCGATCGGCAGCACGAGCAGCATGATCCCGTGGTTGCGCAGGGCCTGCCAGAACACCTCGTCGTCGAACAGCCGGCCGAAGTTGTCCAGCCCCACGTACCGCACGATCGAGCTGTATCCGTTCCAGCTCGTCAGGGAGAGCTGGAACGCCTGGACATAGGGGCTGATGACGAAGACCGAATAGAGCGCCACGGGTACGACGAGGAATCCGGCGACGAACCCGTACTTGCGCAGCCGCTCCATCTGCTCACTGGCTCCGCGTCTGCTTGGCGACCGCGTCGTCCTTCTTGATGTCGTCGGCCTTCTTCTGCATGTTCGCGCAGAACTTCTCCGGGGTGATGCGCCCGGCCATGACCACGTTGATCTGCTGGGTGCCGTAGTCGAACAGCTCCTTGTACCAGCCCTCGAAACGCGCGTCGGTGATGATGTTCTGGCCGGCCGCGTCCTGGGCCTTGGCGGCGCTCATCAGTCCGGCGGGCAGGTCGAGTCCGGCGGCGGCGCCGTTCACCACGGTGAGGTTCTGGGTCTTCTCCGTGAATCCGCGCGCGCCCTCCTTGGACAGCATGATGCGCAGGTATTCGAGGCCGCCCTGCGGATTCTTGCCCTTGGCCGCGACGACGAAGTTCTCGCCGACGCCGACCTGGATGGCGCCGTACGGCATCTTGTCGGCGGCGGTGACGTCGGGAATGGGGGCGATGGCGTATTCGAAGTCGTCGGGCTTGTCCTTGGCCATCTCGTTCTCGATCCAGGAGCCCACGGGGTAGAAGAGCAGCTTGTTCTGCAGCTGCTTGACCTGGGTCTGGGTGTGGTCGAGGCCGAAGTACGCTTTGTCGCCATATTTCGCCTGGATGTCCACCCAGGCCGTGACCGCCTGCTTCATCGGCTCGGCGTTCCAGGCGTTGTCGACCAGGTTGTCGATGTCGATGATGACCTGGTTCCCGCCGATCTTGGCGGCCGTGTAGAGGACGTTCCAGAGCTGGTAGTACGGGCCCTTCTGCCCCGGGTACGCGAAGAGCAGGATGCCTTCCTGCTTGGCCTTGTCCCCCAGCGCCGTGAACTCGGCCCACGTCCTCGGCAGCGACCACCCCTTGGACGCGAACAGCTTGGCGTTGTACCAGAGCGCGCGGTGGGAGACGGTGTAGTTCAGGACGAGGTCCTTGCCGTTGATCTTGGCGTTGTCGATCACGGCGGGGGTGACGGTGTCGCGGATCTTCTTGGCCGGGTCGTCGATCGACGGGGCGTCGAAGAGCACGGTCAGGTCGGCGAGGTGGTTCTCGGCGGCCAGCGCGGCCAGGTCCATCGAGTCGGGGCCGGAGTTGTTGAGCACGTCGGGCGCGTCGCCGCCGACGAAGCGCGGGCGTAACTGGGTGCCGATCTGCTGGGTGGCGTTGTGCTTGACCGACACGCCGGGGAACTCCTTCTTGTAGAGCTCCTCGTGCAGGTCCTTGGCGTACGCGTCGCCGTACCCGCCGCTGAAGATGACCACCTCCAGCGGCTTCTTGGGGTCGACGCCGAAGGGGTTCCTGGTGTCGGCGGAGGCGGTGATGCTGGGGGCGGCCGAAGGCTCGCCCCCAGCGCCGCCCGTGGCGCAGGCGCTCAGGAGGCCCGCACCGGGGCCGGCCACGAACGCGGTCATACCGAGGCGGCGCAGCAACTGACGCCGAGTGATCTCGCCCGGAGGGGTCATGAGGGCTCCTGAATTAGGAAAGTTTCCTAAACGTTTGCCCGAACGTACGAACGGCCGCCGACACCCGTCAAGGGGGCGCAATCGAGACGTGACCTTGCCGTGATCCCCTCGCCTGAACAGACCACAGCATCGTGGAAGGGGGACGAGGGCGACAAGTGCCGTTTCACTACTTCCACCACTCGGACGTCTCAAAGGAGCCGGCGGCTTTGGGCAGCGAGTCGGGCGGCACGCCAGGACCGGCATCGACGAACACCCGGACCGCGTCGGACGCCGTCTTGTGGGCGCTCTGGACGGTCCAGTCGTCCTTGATGTGCGCGCCGTCCACGCGGTACCCGCCGCCGCTGCCGTCGGGGCCGGTGGTCCATATCACCACATAGTCGATCTTCAGCCCGAGCCGCTCCATGTTGGCCCTGACGTCGCCGACCCGCTTGCCTCGAGCCTTGTAGCCGTCTACGGGCGCGTCGATGTTCCGGCCGTCAATGCTCGGTGTGGCGTAGGGCTCCCCCGGCGCGGCCGGTCGGCCGATCCCGAAGACGACCTTGCCCTTGTAGTGGACGGGGATGGAGACCGTGCCACACCAGGCGGACGGACAGTGCTTCTTGCGACTGCCCATCATGCCCGCGCCGGGCGGGAACTCTCCGTCCATGATCGGGCCGACCAGCTTGCCCACGTCCTCCGGCGCCACCGGCGCCTTCTTCACCTCGGCGTCCAGCCCGACCGCCCGGAACGCCTCCGTGAACTCCGCCGCCTCGGCCTCCGGGTCGTTGATCGCCACTTCCAGGTAGTCGTCGCCGGCCTTGACCGACACGGCGGCGTTGGCGTACTCGGTGACGGGGCCGCCGAACGGCACCCCGACGACGATCGCGACGGACGCCGCGACCGCCACCGTGGCCAGCCCGAGCCACCGTCCTCTGCGCGGGGAACGCCTTCGCACCGGCACCCGCTCCTCGGCCATGATCGACTCCATCAGCGCCCGCGCCCCCGCACCGGACGCCTGCCCCACCGGGTCCCCGGCCAGATCCTCGTCCCGTACGCGGGCGAGCTCGGCGATGTTCACGGGCTGTTCCCTCCGGATGCTCACAGGCTGCTCCCTTCGATCGCGACGGCATTCGAGTACTCGACCCCGGCCTCGGCCAGGCCCCTGGCGAAGCGTTTTCTGGCCCGGAAGAGCCTGACCCGCACGGCGTTGCGCGAGATGCCGAGGATCTTGGCGATCTGGCCCGGATCGAGCCGCTCCCACGCGACCAGGGCGAGCAACTCCCGGTCGTCCTCGGACAGGGTCCGGAACACCTTGCCCATCTGCGAGAGGTCGTCGCCGGGCAACTCGACGACGAGCGGCGAGGCGGCCAGCTGCTCGCGGAGGGCGGCGGTGCGCTGCTCATGCCGCCGCTCACCGCGCCGCTGGTTCGCCAGCACGTTCCTGGCCACCCCGAAGAGCCACAACCTCGCCTCGTCGCCTTCGGGCACCTGCTCCATCCGGCGCCACGCGACCATGAACGTCTCCGCCACCACGTCGGCGGCGTCGTCCGGGTCTGGGCAGCGGCGTAACGCGTATCCGAGCAGCTGGGGGTATGCCGCTTCGTAGATCGCCTCGAACCGGCTTTCGGGATCGACTCCCATCCGTTCTCCTCACTGTGTGGTTCACCACCACTCACCCCATGTCCGGAATCCCGCCCCCATTACCGGCCACCTCGGCCGGGCGAGCGAGCCGGCTCACGGGCGATCCGGCTCACGGGCGATCCGGCTCACGGGCGATCCGGCTCACGGGCGCGAACGACGAAGGGGCAGCGATGCGAGGACGGACCGCAACCGCGTGCAACGAACGGGCACGCCGGCCGTTGACGGGCGCGCGGCGGATGAGCACGGCCTACGGGCATCCCTGAGGGACCCGGCGCACGAGCAGCACGGCCTACGGGCATCCCTGAGATGGGTCCGCCGGACGAGCGCACCGCACGGGCGAAGGAGTGCGCACCGCCTGGCGTTCTCCGGCGCCGGTGCGGCGAGAAGGCGCACGGCGGCACTCGGCGCAACGCGCACGGCGCGTGGGGTCGGGCGCTCCGACGGCGCAAGGGCGGCGGGTTGAGGGGTGCGCGGGTGGCGAGATGAGGTGTGGCGGCGTGAGGGGTGACGGCGTGAGGGGTGACGGCGTGAGGGGTGACGGCGTGAGGGGTGACGGCGTGAGGGGTGACGGCGTGACAGGGGCGGAAGTGTGGCAGTGGTGTGGTGGTGAGCGGCGATGGCGGGGTGGTGAGGAGCGGGCAGTGCAGCGCTGAGTGCAGGCGAGCGCTGGTGAGGGGTGGGTGCTGGTCAGGCGGATTGGGTGCGGTGGGCGAGGATTTCGGTTATGTGGTCCTCCGCCCACGCCGCCACCGCCGAGATCGGCTCGTGCAGTGAGCGCCCCAGGGGCGTCAGCTCGTACTCCACCCGCGGCGGCACCTCCGCGAACACCTCCCGCGTCACCAGCCCGTCCGTCTCCATGGCCCGCAACGTCTGCGTCAGCACCTTGGGGGTGACCCCGCCGATCCGCCCCCGCAGGGCGGTGAAGCGCATGGGGCCGCGGGAGAGACTGAGGAGTACCAGCACCGACCATTTATCGCCAATCCGATCCAGAACCACCCGGGTCGGACAGTTAGCGTCGAAGACATCGCCAGTATCCATAAGGTACTTATAGCACGATGAAGTAACCAGTATCCAATGGATACTCTTGCGCACATGAAGATCCTGCTCTTTGGCGCGACCGGCATGATCGGCCAGCGCATCGCCGCCGAACTCACGAATCGCAACCACCAGGTGACCGCCGTCAGCCGCAAGGGCCCCGTCAAGGGTGACGTCCACGACGCCGCCACCCTGGCCAAGGGCTACGACGCCGTCGTCTCCGCCATTGCCCCGCCCCGCGACGGCACCGAGCCCGAGCCCCCGTTCCTGGACGCCAACCGCGCGCTCATCGAGGGCGTGCGCGCGGCCGGCGTACGCAGGCTGATCGTCGTGGGCGGCGCCGGCAGCCTCCAGGTCGCGCCGGGGCAGGACCTGGTCGACACGCCCGACTTCCCGGAGATCTACAAAAAGGAGTCCAAGGCCCAGAGGTCGGCCCTCGGCCTCTACCGGGAGGTCGAGGACCTGGACTGGACGTACATCTCACCGGCCGCGGAGATCGAGCCGGGCGATCGCACCGGCGTCTACCGCATCGGCGGCGACACGCTGCTGGCCGACGCCGAGGGCCGCAGCCTCATCTCGGCCGAGGACTACGCGGTCGCCGTCGCGGACGAGCTGGAGAACGGCGCCCACCCGCGCAAGCGAATCACCGTCGCCTACTGAGCCGCCGCTTACTGAGCCGCCGCTTACTGAGCCGCCGCTTACTGAGCCGCCTCCTCCGGGAGCAGCGCCTTCTCGTCGGGCTTGTGGACGAGCACCTTGTCCACGTACGACTTCACGGCCGCCGCCAGCCCCACGTCCGAGCCCGTCTCCTCGGACAGGTACCAGCGGTGGTCGAGTATCTCGTGGAAGAGCTGCGCGGGCTCCAGCTTGCCGCGCAGCTCCGCGGGGATGGCGTCGACCGTCGGCTGGAACACCTCCGCCAGCCACCGGTGCGCCACGATGGCCTCGTCCTCGTGCCGCAGCCCCTTGGCCACCCTGAACCCGTCGAGGTCGTTGAGCAGCCGCCGCGCCTGGTTCTCCTCCACGTCGAGCCCGGTCAGCCGGAGCAGCCGCCGCTGGTGGTGGCCGGCGTCCACGACCTTGGGCCGTACGATGAGCCGCCCGGTGCCGACCTTGCGCCGCACCATCATCTCGGCCACGTCGAACCCGAGCAGGTTCAGCCGGCGGATCCGCTGCTCGACGCGGTGCCAGTCGACCTCCTCGATGATCTCGCTCTGGGTGATCTCGTCCCACAGGCGGTGGTAGCGGTTGACGATGTCCTCGGCGGTCTCCATGGGATCGACGGACGGATGCAGCAGCCCGCCGGCCTCCAGGTCGAGCATCTCGCCGAAGATGTTCGTGTGCGCGGTGTCGATGTCGGCCAGCCGCTGCCCCTCGCTGATCATCGGGTGCATCTCGCCGGTCTCGGCGTCCACCAGGTACGCGGCGAAGGCCCCCGCGTCCCTGCGGAACAGCGTGTTGGACAGCGAGCAGTCGCCCCAGTAGAACCCGTTCAGGTGCAGCCGCACCAACAGCACGGCCAGCGCGTCCAGCAGGCGGGTGAGCGTGTCGGGCCGCAGCGTGCCCGACATGACGGCGCGGTAGGGCAGCGAGAACTGCAGGTGCCGGGTGATCAGCGCCGCGTCCAGCCCTTCCTCGCGGCCGGTGACGTAGGCGACGGGCTCCACGGAGGGCGCGTCGAGGCGGGCCAGGTCCCACAGCAGCTGGTATTCACGCTTGGCGTACCGTTCGCTGATCTCCTTGATCGCGTACACCTTGCCGGACAGCCGGGCGAACCGCACCACGTGCCGCGATATGCCCCGGGGCAGATCGACGAGATGGTACTGCGGCCAGTCTTGGAGGGGGACCTCCCAGGGGAGGCGGATCAGGTCAGGGTCGCCTAGCGCGCCAGTGATCTGCAGGGGCATTTCCACAGGATATGGTGCATCGGTGGACGAGTTTCTCAAGTGGTACTTTTCCGACCGTCCCGTCGTGGCCAGCTCATTGGGGGCCGACGGTTATGATCACACCCTCGGCGACTTCACCGCCTCCGCCTGGACCGCCCGCGAGCGGGAAGAGGCCCGCTGGCTCGACCGCCTCTCCGGGCTCCAGCCGGCCACCCTCGACGACGCCATCGACAGAGATCTGGTCCTCTCCCAGCTGAGAGGCTCGACCGCGCTCGCCTCCTGGCCCGAGTGGCGGCGCGACCCGGCCGTCTACCTGTCCGCGATCTTCGCCTCCATGTACACGCCGTTCCAGCGGCGCCTCAAGCCGGAGCCCGAGCTGGTGTCCTCGGCCCTCTCCCGGCTGGCCGAGGTGCCCGGCGTGCTGGCCGCCTGCCGCGCCAACCTCGACCCCGAGCTGGCCGCCCCGCTGCTGGTCAAGCGCGGGCTCGGCCAGGCCCGTACCGGCCGGAACTTCCTCACCCGTACGATCCCGTCCCTGGTCGAGGACCCGGACCTGGCCGCCAAGCTGGCCGAGGCCGCCGAGCCGGCCGCGCGGGCGTTCGACGAGCTGGTCGCCTTCCTCGAGGGCTTCGAGTGCGGTGGCACCTGGCGGATGGGCGAGAAGCTCTACTCCACGCTGCTGCGCGAACGCGAGATGCTCGGCTACGGAGCCGCCGAGCTGCACGAGAAGGGCAAGGCCGCCTGGGCCGAGCTGGACGCGCGGATGCGCCAGGTGGCGCTGCGGGTCAACGGCGGCGAGGACTGGCGGGCGGCGATGGAGTCCCTCATGGACGACCATCCGCCGACCCTGGCCGACATGCGGGCCGAGTACGCGGCCGAGACCCAGCGGGCCAGGGAGTTCGTGCGGGAGCGGGACCTCGTCACGTTCGCCGGCGGCGAGGAGTGCGACGTGCTCCCGTCCGCCGAGTACACCCGTCCCGTGCTGTCCGTCGCCCACTACCTGGCGCCGCCCCCGCTGAGCGCCTCGCGCAGGGGCGTCTTCTTCGTTCCCTACACGCCCGACGACTTCACCCCCGAGCAGGTACGCCAGCGCCTGCGGACGAACTCGCGGGCCCAGATGCCCTCGATCGCCGTGCACGAGGCCTACCCGGGGCATCACTGGCACCTGTCGTACATGGCGGGCAATCCCCGTACCGTCAGGAAGGTCTTCCGCACCCCGTACTTCACCGAGGGCTGGGCCCTGTACGTGGAGAAGCTCCTGCACGAGCAGGGCTACTTCGACACCCCCGCCACCGAGCTGGCCCACCTGGACTGCCGGATCTTCCGCGCCGCCAGGATCGTCGTGGACACCGCTTTGCACTGCGAGGACATGTCGATCGAGGAGGCGGAGACGTTCATGGCGACCAAGGCGTCGCTGTCGCCGGGCACCGCTCAGGGCGAGGTGAACCGCTACTGCGCGTGGCCCACGCAGGCGCCCTCCTACCTCACGGGCGCGATCGAGATCGACCGCATCCGGGAGTCGTTCCAGGGGTCGCTGAAGGAGTTCCACGACCGGATCGCCGGGTCGGGCGGGCTGCCGCTGGGCCTGGCGGAGCAGGCCGCGCTCTCATAGGCGGCGAGGGAACGCCGGGGGGTTCAGCGCGCGCTCGATCACCGCGTTGAGCTGCTCGTTCGTGAGGATGGCCGGCTTGCCCACGCTGAGCCCCCGGACGTACACCTCGCACAGCCACTCCAGCAGCCGGGTGGCCTCGAACGCCTCCTCCAGCGTCGCCCCGACGGTCACCCCGCCGTGGTTGGCCATCAGGGCGGCCTTCTTGCCCTCCATCGCGGCCCGGACGTTGGCGGCCAGCTCGGGCGTGCCGTACGTGGCGTACTCGGCCACCTTGACCACCCCGCCGAGCAGCAGCGCGTTGTAGTGCACGGGCGGCAGCTCGGTCATCGTGGTGGCCACGATCGTGCCGAACACCGAGTGCGTGTGCACGATGGCCCGGGCGTCCGTGGCCGCGTAGACGGCCAGGTGCATGGGGGTCTCGCTGGACGGCTGCAGGTCGCCCTCGACGAGGTAGCCCTCGACGTCCACGACCGGGCAGATCTCCGGGGTCAGCCGGTCGAGCGCCACGCCCGAGGGGGTGACCGCGACCAGATCCCCCTCGCGCACGCTCAGGTTGCCGGACGTGCCGATGACCAGGCCGAGCTCGACCGCGCGCCGGCCGTACTCGCACAACTGCTCGCGCAGGCTCATGCCCGGCAATTTAGTCGGTCGTCCGAATTCCAGCAATGGGTGTCACAGGCGATCGAGCGCCTGGAGCATGAGGCGCTCGACGTCGACGCGCCTGAGCCGGCCCGGGTAGAGGAGCAGGTGCAGGCTGAGGCCGTCGACCAGGGCGAGCAGGTGCTCGGTCAGGTCGTCCAGGTTGTCGTCGGTGCGCAGCTCGCCGGCCGCGCGCGCCTGCGCCAGCAGGTCGCGTACGGCGGCGCGCAGCTCGTCCGCCTCCGTGCGCTGGACCTCGGCCAGGCGCTCCGAGGCCAGGCTGCGGCTCCAGAAGCTGACCTCCAGGCGCGACTCCTGGGTGCGCTCGGCGTCCAGCGGCAGGTTGTCCAGCAGCAGCTCGCGCAGCGCGGCCAGCCCGCTCGCGCCCTCGACCTTGCGGGTCAGCCGGTCGCGGATGCGCTGGTGCGACTGGCGCAGCGCCGACAGCAGGATCTCGTCCTTGTCGGCGAAGTAGTGGGCGAGCACGCCGTTGGAGTATCCGGCCTCCTTGGCGATGGCCCGCGTGGTGGCGGCGTCGATGCCGTCCCTGACGATCACCCGGCGGGCGGCTGACAGGACCTCGCGCCGGCGCTCGTCGTGATCGACGATCTTGGGCATCGGCTCCTCCATTGACTTTTTATTCGGACGTCTGTCTATTTAGACTATGACCGTCGCCACCGTCGGCGTCCACATCGTCGACATTCTCGCCAGGCCCATCGACCACATCCCCGAGGGCCAGGACACCGTACTGGTGGAGCAGATCCGCCTCACCGCCGCCGGCGCCGCCGCCGGGACCGCCGTCGACCTGGTCAAGCTGGGCAACTCCGTGGTCACCATGGGAGCCGCCGGCGACGACGAGCTGGGCGACTTCCTGGTGGCGGTGCTCACCAAGCGCGGCGTCGACGTCTCGCGCCTCGTGCGCAGGGCGGGCGAGCAGACGGCCGCGTCGATCCTGCCCATCAGGCCCGACGGCGGGCGGCCCAGCTTCCACGTGCCGGGGGCGAACCTCAGCGTGACGTACGCGGACCTCGACCCCGAGGTGCTGCGCGGCGTGCGGGCGATCCACCTGGGCGGGATGGACGTCACCTTCGGCCTCGGGGACCCGGCGTTCTTCGCCCTCCTGGACGAGGTACGCGCGTCCGGCACCATCATCACCATGGACCTCCTTTCGGAGATGCCCGACTTATTGGGAATGGCCCGCGCTTTCCTGCCGCACGTGGACTACGTGCTGCCGAACGAGTCGCAGGCCCTCCTCATGACCGGCGCCTCCGACGTCGGCGAGGCCGCGCGGACCCTGCTGGCCGACGGGCCGCGCGGGGTGCTCGTCACGCTGGGGGCCGCGGGCAGCCTGGTGGTCACTCCGGAGGGTGCGGAGCCGGTGCCCGCGCTCAAGGTGGACGTCGCGGACACGACCGGCTGCGGGGACGCGTACTGCGCGGGGTTCCTGACGGGCCTCCTGCACGGGCAGGACGTGCTGACCGCCGCCCGCTGGGGCACGGCCGCCGCCGCCCGCGTCGCCACGGGGCTCGGCTCGGACGCCGGCCTCATCGATCTCGACTCGACTCTAAGGACTCTCGGATGACCGACGCAGAACTCCGTCAGCGCGCACTGAAGGTCCTCCCCGGCGGCATGTACGGGCACCTCAACGCCGCCCTCTTCGCCCCCGGCTTCCCGCAGTTCTTCGAACGCGGCGAGGGCTGCCGCCAGTGGGACGTCGACGGGCGCGAGTACATCGACTTCATGTGCAGCTGGGGCCCGGTCGTGCTCGGCCACCGCCACCCGCGCGTGGAGGAGGCCGCCGCCCGGCAGGCCGCGCTCGGCGACTGCCTCAACGGCCCCGGCTCGATCATGGTGGAGCTGGCCGAACTGCTGGTGGACACCGTGCCCAGCGCCGACTGGGCGATGTTCTCCAAGAACGGCACCGACGCCACCACGCAGGCGCTCATGGTCGCCCGCGCCGCCACCGGCCGGACCAAGGTCCTGATGGCGCACGGCGCCTACCACGGGGCGGACCCCTGGTGCACGCCCTCCCTGGCGGGCACGACGCCCAACGAGCGGGCCGACCTGGTGGAGTTCACCTACAACTCGCTGGAGTCGCTGGAGGCCGCGGCGGCGACCGTGGAGGGCGACGTGGCGGCGATCATCGTGACGCCGTTCAAGCACGACTCGTTCGAGGACCAGGAGCTGGTGGAGCCCGCCTTCGCGCGCGGCGCCCGCGCCCTGGCCGACCGGCTCGGGGCCGCGCTGGTGATCGACGACGTGCGGGCCGGGTTCCGGGTCGACCTGCGGGGGTCCTGGGAGCCGTACGGGGTGCGGCCCGACCTGACCGCCTGGTCGAAGGCCATGGCGAACGGCTACCCGATCGCCGCCGTCACCGGCACGGACGCGCTGCGCGGACCGGCGCAGACGCTGTACTCGACGGGGTCGTTCTGGTTCTCGGCGGTCGCCATGGCGGCGGCCAAGGCGACCATCGAGACGCTGCGCGACACCGACGGCATCGGCGCCATGGAGCGCGCGGGCACGCAGCTCCGCGAGGGGCTCTACGCGCAGGCCAAGTCCCATGGGTTCGTGGTGAACCAGACGGGGCCCGTGACGATCCCGTGGCTCAGCTTCGACGGGGACGCCGATCTCTCCGTCGCGATGTGGTGGAGCGACGCCTGCCTGCGGCACGGGGTCTACCTGCATCCGTGGCACAACTGGTTCATGTCGGCCGCGCACACGGAGGCCGACGTGGCCAGGGCGCTGGAGGGCACGGACCAGGCGTTCTCGGAGACCCGTGCCCACTTCGGCTAGGCGGAGGTGAGCTTGGCGATCTCGGCCACGACGGACGGCCAGAGCGCGCGCGGCAGGTCGTGGCCCATGCCCGGGTAGGTCACCAGCCGGGCGCCCGGGACGGCCGCGGCCGTGGCGTGGCCGCCCGCGACCGGGACGAGCTGGTCCGCCTCTCCGTGCAGCACCAGCGTGGGCACCCGCACCCCGGCCAACCCGAGCGTGCGGTCGCCCGAGGCCATGATGGCGGCGAGCTGCCGGGCCGTCCCCCCGGGATCGAAGCAGCGGTCGAACGCGAGTCCGGCCAGCAGGGTGATCCGGTCGTGGTCCAGCTCGTATCCGGGCGAGCCGATGACCGACCAGGTCCGCAACGCCTGTGCCAGGACCGCTTCGCGGTCGGCGGGGGGCGTGGCCATGAGGGCGGCGAGCGCGGCCTCGGTGGGCGGGGCCACCGAGGGGCCGGGAGTGGACATGATCGAGGTCAGGGTCAGCACCCGGTCGGGGTGGCGGATGGCCAGGGCCTGGGCGATCATGCCGCCCATCGACGCCCCGACCACGTGGGCGGCCGGCCAGCCCAGCGCGTCCATGAGTCCCGCCGCGTCGTCGGCCAGGTCGTCCAGCAGATACGGCGAGGGCGCCCCCATCGCGGGAACGCCCTGGTCGTGGAAGTGCGTGGACAGTCCGGCGTCGCGGTTGTCGAACCGTATGACGTGGTGTCCCTGGTCCGCCAGCAGCTGGCAGAGCCCTTCATCCCAGTGGATGAGCTGCGCGCCGAGCCCCATGATGAGGAGCAGGGGGCGTCCTTCGTGCGAGCCGAAGCTCTCGTAGGCGATTTCGATGCCGTTCGCGGCTACGCGGGTGGTCACGTGGACCAGAATGACATTCTGGTCCACGTCCGTAAAGTTCAGCCCTTGAGGAGATTGCGGACGCGGTCGCTGGCGAGCGCCACGCCGCCGCCCACCGCGGCCACGGCGCTGGCCACGACGGCGCCGGTGCCGGCGCTCCACTCCCCCGCCTCCGGCGCGGGCGGCACGGCCGCGGCGCCCACCGGGGGCTCGGCCGGGTTGTCGTCGTGCTCGGACCAGGCGCCGGTCGAGAACGGGACCGGGTAGTTCTTCTTGCCGGGACCGTTGCCCCACTTGGTGATGACGTAGTCGACCTTGATGTGCCCCTGGCCGCCGACGCCGTCGACGCCGAGCGTCTCCATGTTGAACGTGCCGCCGGTCAGCTCCGCGAACGTCTTGCCGTCCAGGTCGAGCATGACCCCGTTGTTGGAGGGCACACCCGGGCCGCGGTCGCCGACGAAGAAGGGCAGTTTCTTGCCGTCGTGGATCACGTAGCCCTCGGTCATGAGCGGCCAGCTCGGGCTGGCGGCCAAACCTTTCTGCATGGGCTTGCCGCTGGCGGGCAGACCGGTGTCCCCGGCGCGGCCGGAGGCGTCGTCCCAGAAGTACGAAGCGGTGGTCGAGCCCTTGAGCAGGACCTTCTCGTCCGTGTTGGAGTCGGCGTGGGCCGCGGTGCCGGCGATGGTGAGCGCGCCGACGGTGGAGGCGGTGAGCAGAGCGAGGGTACGCAGGCCAAAACGTGCAGACATGGAAAAGTAAAGTCCTTCGCGAGGGGGCAGGGAGGTTGCGCTCGCTTGAAAAAGGGCGTAGCAGGGCAAAGCACCTGACAGGGGGAAAGCTACGCGGAGCGCGAAACGAGCCTGAGAAAGGGACCGCTCAGAGGGCGGTCGTCATCACGCTGTGTGGATGTTCTACGTGATCATTCAAGATATGCATACGTCCTCTCCATCTCGCCTACCGGGTTAGCTGACGGGTTCGGACGTGGAGATGCCCTACCGACACGCGGTCGGATTCACCCCAGGGAGGTGGGTCCCCGGCTCCCGAGTGATCGGGATTCGGCGCCAGCCGGCTGGTCCCCTCTTGGTAAGGTCCACGCCACCGGCTGGTAAGTGGGCATCACTCTAACCACGTATTCCGGACAAACACAAACAGTTCGTCATGAATTGGTGTAAAGATCTACCTGCCCCCGGGCATAGAGAAAGGGGGCACGGCGTTGCCGCACCCCCTTGAAATTTCCGGCCTCAGCCGCCGCTCTTGCGCCTGAACGATCTTTTACTCGCAGCCGGACCGTGCGTCCCGTGGATCTTCGATGGGTCGCCGCCCTTGCCACCCGCGCCTGAGCCCGCGTGCTGGCCGCGCTTGCGCTCCAGCGCCTCGCGGAACTTGCGCTTCATCTCGTCCTCGGGAGTCTCGCTGACTTCCGACTCCGGTGTATCCGCCATGAGGACCTCCATGGTGTTGGGGACTATCACAGCTTCGCACGACGCCGCTTATGACGCGAAACTGGCCTCAACTCTGCTCTGCGGCGTGGCGGGCACCTCCAGCCGCCTGGCCGGCATGGCCACCAGCGCCACCAGGGCGAGCAGCGCACCGGCCACCCCCAGCGACGGGATGACCGCCGCCGCGGCGGAGGCGTGCGCCGCGGCCAGGCCGTGCGCGGGCGCGTCCGCGGTGACCGTCGAGGTGTAGAGGGTGCCGCCGACGGCCAGCGCCACCGAGCCGCCGATCTGGCGGAAGAAGGTCAGGTTCGCCGAGGCGATGCCGATGTACTGCGGCTCGACGGACTGCTGGGAGGCCACGGTCAGGCCGGACAGCATCGGGCCCATGCCCAGCCCGATCAGCAGCATCCAGCCGGCCAGCAGCAGGCCGTCGGTGTGCGCGGTCAGGTTCAGGCAGAGCAGGGCGCCCGCGACCAGCAGGAACGGGGAGGCGACCAGCCACGGCTTGTAGACCCTCGTCCTGGACATGAGCGCGCCCATGATGACGCTGCCCACGACCATGGCCAGCGTCATCGGGTAGATCCTCAGCCCCGACTCGGTGGCGCTGACGCCGAGGGATTCCTGGAAGTAGCGCGGCAGGAACACCACGCCGGCGTACATGCAGAAGGCCGTGAAGAACGACGTGGCGTTCACGAGCGTGTAGGTGCGGTTGCCGAACAGGTGCATGGGCATGATCGGGCTGCCCGCCCGCCTCTCGACCAGCACGAACACCGCCAGCAACGCGGCCGCGAGCACGATCGGCCCGGCCACGGCGGCGTCGGTCCAGGTGTGGCCGTCCAGGCCCTTCTCCGTCAGGCCCAGCAGCAGCGCGCTGATGGCCACGGTGAAGACCGCGATGCCCGCGTAGTCGGGGCGCCCGCCGCCGCCCACGCCCGGCCGGTTCGGCAGGCGGCGCGCGACGATCGCGATCAGCACGAGCCCGAGCGGCACGTTCACGTAGAAGGCCCACCGCCAGGTCGCGTGGTCGGTGAACAACCCTCCCAGGAACGGCCCGGCCAGGTACGTCAGCCCCATCACGCCGCCGAGCGCGCCCTGCACGCGGGCGCCGTTCGTACCCGGCGGGAACATCTCCATCACCAACGCCATCGACAGCGGCAGCAGCGCGCCCGCGCCGAGGCCCTGCAGCGCGCGGAAGGCGATGAGCTGCGGCATGTCCTGCGCCGCCCCGCACAACGCCGACCCGGCCACGAACACCACCATCCCGATCAGCAGCAGCGGCTTGCGCCCGTGCTGGTCGGACAGGCGGCCGTAGAGCGGCACCGTCACCGTCGAGGTGAGCAGGTACGCCGTCACCACCCAGACGTAGAGCGTGGTGCCGCCCAGCTCGGCGGTGATCCGCGGTAACGCGGTGCCGACGATCGTCTGGTCGAGCATCGCCAGGAACATCCCACCGAGCACCGCGAGCAAGAGGAGCCCTTGAGGCTTTATGTCATCATTCACATGTGAAGAGTGATATGTAAGTTCTGACATGTCAAGTCTTCGATATGCTGGCGCGCATGTCCCTTCGGATCGCGCTTCTCGGGCTGCTCGAGGCCGTGGGCCCGGCGAGCGGGTATGACCTGGCCAAGAAGTTCGAGCACTCGCTCAACCACGTCTGGCAGGCCGGGCACACGCAGATCTATCCCGAGCTGGTGAAGATGGCGGCCGACGGCCTGGTGGCGGCCTCGTCGGAGGGCGCGAGGGGCCGCAAGATCTACACGATCACCCCCGAGGGGGCGCGGGAGCTGCACACGTGGCTGGTGGAGCACGAGCCGGTCTTCGTCGTACGCAACGAGACCGCGCTGCAGGCGTTCCTGCTGCCGCTGCTGTCCACGGAAGAGGCGATCGCGGTGGTCGAGCGGATCAAGGCCGGTTACGAGGCCCGGCTGGTGGTCCTGGACTGCCAGCCCGGCGACGGCTCCGGCCGCTACGCGCTGCGGCTCGGGGTGGCCCAGGTCCGCACCGGCATCGAGTGGGCCGAGGAGACCCTGGCCGCCCTCAGGGGCCTCAGGTAAAGGGGAACCACTCCGTTCCTGGTGTTGGGTTGGAACGGCCCAGGAAATAGACCCCGCATGCCTGCCACGATCGCCACGTCCGCAGTCCTGTCATGAGTCTCCTAGGCCGCGACCTGGCGATGGACCTCGGGGGCGCCCGCACCCGGATCTACGTCAGGGGCAAGGGCATCGTGCTCGACGAACCCTCCGCGGTGACGATCGACGGCCGTACCGGCAAGGTCATCGGGTACGGCGCGGACGCGACGGGCGACGAGACGTGCTGGCCGGTCAGCGGCGGCCTGCCGGCCGACGGCGAGCTCACCCGGCGGATGGTCAGGCACTTCCTGGGCAAGGTGCACCGGCGACGCCCGCTCGCCAGGCCGCGCCTGGTCATGGCGCTGCCGGACGACTCCACGCCGATCGAGCGCGCCACGCTGCGCGACGTGGCGTACGAGGCGGAGGCCAGGCAGGTCCGGCTGATCCCGCACTCGCTCGCGGCGGCGCTCGGCGCGGGCCTGCCGGTCCGCGACTACGTGGGAGGCATGGTGATCGACATCGGGCGCGACTCCGCCCGGATCGCCGTGCTGTCCGGCGGGGAGGCCGTGGCCACGACGGCGGTCCCGAACGGCGGCCGGGCCGTGGACCGGGCCATCGCCCGCCTGGTCGAACACGAGCACGGCCGCACCCTCGACGAACGGGAGGCCGAGGCGGCCAAACACCACGCCGGCGCCGACGGGAACCCGTCGCACCGCCACGTGACCGTACGCGCCCGGGACCCGGAGACCGGCCACGAGCACGATGTGCGGCTGCCCGTGGAACGGATCCGGGAGGCGGCCGGTCCGGCGATCGAGTCCATCGTGTGGGCGGCGATGGAGACCGTCCAGCGCTGCCCCGCCGAACTGACCGCCGACCTCGGGGAACGTGGCGCGGTGCTGGTGGGGGGCGGCGCGCTGCTCGCGGGGCTCGCGCAGCGGCTGCGAGAGTCCCTGGGCATGCCGGTACGGCGGGCGGAACGGCCGCTGGAGTGCGTGGCGCTCGGCCTCGGCACCTGCGTGGACGACCTGGGACTGCGCGCCCGGCTCCGCCGGCATAAGTGATCATTCTGTTTTCGGCCTTTTCCGGGTGGCCCCGGGCGATCTCCGATATGGTCCGATCGTGCGCGCCTGCCGTCACGGCTTATCCGCGGTGCTCTTCTGCGTCGCGGCGATGACGGCCTGCACGGCGGCCACCGAGCTGCCCACTCTCGAAGACGCCGCCCGGCAGCTCGACTCCGACGGCGGCGCCCTGCTCAGCTCAGTCGGCCTCCGGCTCTCGCCCGGGTCGCCGGTTGACGCCGACTCGTGCGTGCCGGGGCAGGTGCGGCGGTACTTCCGCGCCGAGAGCGACCTCGCCTCCGCCTCCGAGGGGCTGCTGGATCGGCTCCAGGCGATGGGGTACGCCAAGGTGGTCGACGACCTGGACCTGCGGGATGGGGATCAGGACGTTTCCGTACTGCGCAATCCTGAGACGCGGCTGACGTTCGAACTGACCGTGCTCTCGGGCGACAAGCCCGGTGTCCGGGTCATCGGCAAGACCACCTGCTACGCAACCGACTGACCCCACCACCCGCCCGCGTCGCCGCACGCGCCCGCATCCCCGCAGGCGCCTGCACACCACCGCAACCGCAACCGCATGGCCGTAGTGCCGGGCCCCATGGCGGCGTGGGTCCCGGGACGACGGTGGGCCGGCCGCCGGGAGGTGTCACGGGGTGGACAGGGCCTCGGTCGGGGAGAGGCGGGAGGCGCGGATGGCGGGATAGAGGCCGGCGGCGGCGCCGATGGCGAGGGTGGCGGCGAGGCCGCCTACGGTGGCCCAGGCCGGGACCACGGAGGGCCACCCGCTGTACAGCGCGTACCCCATCGTGACCCCCGTCCCCAGGAGGATCCCCCCTCCCCCGCCCAGAGCCGACAGCAGCAGCGACTCCGCCAGGAACTGGGTGCGGATCTGCCCCCGGGTGGCCCCGAGCGAGCGGCGGAGGCCGATTTCGGCGCGGCGTTCCAGCACCGAGATGACCATCGTGTTGGCCACCCCCACCCCGCCCACGAGCAGGGCCACCGCCCCCACCCCCAGCAGGAGGTTGGCGAACGCCTGGCTGGTCGCCTGCTTGGCGGCCAGGGCGTCGGACGGACGGGAGACGTCCACCTCGTTGGGCGCCTCCGGGTTGGCGGTGCCGGCCAGCACCTCGCGGACGGCCTCCAGCTTGGACTCCTCCGAGCGGGTGTAGAGCGCGGTCGGGTGCCCGTCGAAGCCCAGCCTCGACTCCGCCACCGGCCAGCCCACCAGGACGCCGCTGTCCAGCTCGGTGGCGAGCGCCACCGGGTTCATGACCCCGACGACCGCGAAGCGGACGCCGCCAATCACGACCTGCGTGTCGGGCCCGATCGAGCCCACGCCGAGCCGCTGGGCCGCGGAGGAGCCGAGCACGGCGGCCGGGTAGCGTTCGGTGGCGGCGTTGAGCCAGGTCCCGCTCCGCAGCGTCGCGCCGACGGTGGCGGGCAGGTCGAGGCGGGCCGCGTACGTGGTCATGCCGCCGGTCTGGGCCTCGGGGATCTCCTCCGAGCGGTAGACCTTGGCCTCGCTGATGCGCCCGATCGACGAGACCGCCTGGACGGGGCCGATCCGTTCGATCATCGCCTCCGCGTCCTTCGGCATCTGCGCGGCCTCGCCCATGAGCGTGGTGCCGGACGAGACCGTGAGCAGGTTGGTGCCGAGCGCGGAGAGCGTACGGTCGAGCTCGGCGCCCGACGAGGACGAGAGCCCGACCACGCTGACCATGGCCGCGATGCCGATGGCGATGCCGAGCGCCGACAGGAAGGCCCGCAGCGGCCGCGTGCGCAGGCCGACGGCCCCGACACGCATGACGTCGCGGGGCCGCATCCTGGCCGGGGACAGCTTCGGCCGGGCCGCTTCCATGACGGCCATCACACCGCCTCCAGCGGGACCCGCGCGGTATCGGAGATGATCCGGCCGTCGCGCATCCGTACCTGTCTGGGCAGGCTGGCGGCGATCTCCCGGTCGTGCGTGATGATCACGATGGTGGTGCCGCCCGCGTTCAGCTCGTGCAGCAGCTCCATCACCCCCGTACCCGAAACCGAGTCCAGGGCCCCGGTCGGTTCGTCGGCCAGGAGCAGCGGCGGGTCGCCCGCCACCGCCCTGGCGATGGCCACGCGCTGCCGCTCGCCGCCGGACAGCTCGTGCGGCTCGTGGTCCATCCGGTGCCCGAGCCCCACGCGTTCGAGCGCCTTGGCCGCGCGACGGCGCCGCTCCGGCCTGCTCAGGCCGGTGTAGACGAGTCCGTCTGCCACGTTGTCCAGCGCCGGGACCTTCGCGGCGAGGTGGAACGACTGGAACACGAACCCGATCGTGGTGGCCCGCAGCGCCGACAGCTGGTTGTCGGAGAGCTTGGAGACGTCGTACCCGTCAATGTGGATGGTCCCGGACGTGGGCCGGTCGAGGGTGCCGACGACGTTGAGCATCGTCGACTTGCCCGAGCCGGACGGCCCGACGATGGCGGCCAGCTCGCCGTGCTCGATGCGCAACGACACCGACCGCAGCGCCGCCACCCCGCCGGGGTACGTCCTGGAGACGTCCGTCAGCGCGATCATGGGGTACGTCATTTCGGCATCCCCACGGTCATGCCCTCGGTGAGCCCGTCACCGCTGACCTCGACCCGTCCCCCGGCGAACAGCCCCGTCTCGACCTTGATGTAGCGGGACCCGCCCCCTTCGACGACCTCCAGGCCGTAGCCGCCCTCCCGCAGCGCCACCAGCGCCGCGACCGGCACGGTCAGCACGTTCTTGCGCTGGGAGGCCGTGAACGTCACGTCCACCGCCGCCTTGTCCAGCCCCTTGGCGGACTTGGAGTCGCCGATCGAGACGAGGGCCTCGACCCGGGTCTCCGGCTCGGAGTTCTGGCCCTCGCCCGGCTTGACGACCGTGGCCACCTCGGTGACCTTGCCCCGTACGTTCTTGCCGTCCGGCAGCGTGACCTGGACCTTGGCGCCCTTCTTGGCCATCCGCTGGTCCTCGGCCTCCAGCTCGACCGTGATCACCTTGGACGTGCCCGTATAGGTCAGGACCTTCTGCCCGGGGGCGGCCGGCTGGCCCTCCTCGGACTCCAGGCTCTCCACCCGTACCTTGCCGGGGGCGAAGACGACCCGGCCCAGCTCTACCACGCCCGTCTCGTCCAGGCCGCGATCCTCCTGCCACTCCTTGACGGCCTCGGCGGTGTCGTAGGTGTACTCGTCGTCGACCGTGAAGCCGTCGTAGCCGAGCTTCTTGAGGTTGCGCTCCAGGTTCTCCACGTCCTTGCCCTCCATGCCGGCCTTGAGGTCGCGGTAGGCGGGCGTGTCGCCGTACAGGAGCATGACCGGCTGGTTGTCCACCCGGTACAGCGACCGGCCGCGGGTGATCTGGGCGCCGCTGTCGGGCAGCCAGGTGATCGTGCCGGGCTTCCTGCTCACCGCCGTGGTCACGGGGCCGTAGCCGAGCTCGCCGTCGGCGTCCCTGGTGTCGTTCAGGGTCTGCCTGGTCACCGGGGTGGTGGCGGGGGGCAGGGCGCTGGCCGACTGCGTGGGCTCGGCGCCGCCCTTCAGCAGGCCGGCGCTGTTGATCGCCACGAACCCGCCGCCCGCGGCGACCAGCACGATCAGCAGCCCGGCGACCACCTTGCCCCGGCCGCGCCGGCGGCCCGGCCGGGAGGGCGGGGAGCCGGGCTCCGCCTTCCCGTCGATGGTGGCCATCCCCATCACATGCCTCCCATGCCCGCCTCAGAGAGCTCCTTCTCGCACTTCTGCTGGGCGGACTTGAAATCGGGGTCCTCGCCGACCTCGGCGTTGATGCGCACCATGCCGCCCTCGGGGTCGGGGTAGGACTCGACGCCGTTGTCACGCATGCACTGGGCGACCTTGCGCAGTGCCTCGGCCCTCTGGGGGTCGACCTTGCCGCCCTGCCCGCCCATCATCGGCGCGTACTGCTTGCACGCCTGCTGGGCCGCCTCGACCTTCTCCCTCGGAACGCTGCCGTCGAACTTCATCATGATGCCCTTGCCGGGCTCGGGGTCGGGGACGTCGACGCCGTTCTCGCGCATGCACTGGGCGAATTTGAGACCGCGCTCGTGCGGGTCCTCGCTGGGCTTCGCGCTGGCCGCGGCCTGGGTGCCGGTGCCGGACACCGACGCCACGTCGGAGCCGCCGCCGCCGTCGCCGGAGCCGCAGGCGGCCAGGGTCAGGGTGAGCGCCAGGGCCATCGCGCTGAGGACTGGTCCTCGCATGGGTGTTCTCCTCCGTCGAATGAACGTGGTTCGAGGGGAGATGCAATAGGGGCCGCTGTTTCCTCAGCGTTTCCGTCCGCGGCTTATTCGGAGCAAATGCCGTCTGCGCCACACTCGGCTCCGTAAGCAGAGAAAGGGTGCACGATGCGGGTGCTGGTGGTTGAGGACGAGCCGCTGCTCGCCGACGCGATCGCTGAGTGGCTGCGCGAGGAGACGCACGCGGTCGATCTGGCGCACGACGGCGAGGCGGCGTTGGAACGGATCGCGGTCAACGACTACGACGTGGTCGTGCTGGACCGCGACCTGCCGCGCGTGCACGGCGACGACGTCTGCAGGGAGCTCGTCGCGTCCGAGCGGGACGCGCGGGTGCTGATGCTGACCGCCGCCGTCCAGCTCGACGACCGGGTGACGGGGCTCTCCCTGGGGGCCGACGACTATCTGTCGAAGCCGTTCGCGTTCCCCGAGCTGGCCGCGCGGGTCCTGGCGCTGGGACGGCGCTCGCGGCCGGCCGTGCCGCCGGTGCTGCGCAGGGCCGGGATCACGCTGGACCCGGCGCGCAGGGAGGTCTTCAGGAACGGGCGGTTCGTCCCGTTGTCGAAGAAGGAGTTCGCCGTCCTGACGGAGCTGATGCGGGCGAACGGCACCGTCGTCTCGGCCGAGCGGCTGCTGGAGAAGGCGTGGGACGAGCACGCCGACCCGTTCACGGGCGCGGTCAGGCTCACCATTCTCAAGCTGCGCCGCAAGCTCGCCGACCCGCCGGTGGTGGAGACCGTGCCGGGGGTCGGGTACCGGATCCCATGAGCTTCCTGAGGCGGCTCGTACGGCCGCGGCCCACGCTGCGGCTGCGGCTCACCCTGTTGTACGGCGCTCTGTTCATGCTCGCCGGGCTGACCCTGCTCGGCGTCACCTACCTGCTGTTCAACCAGCAGCTGACGCAGTCTTTCGAGAGCCGGTTCATCGCCCCGCCGGGCAAGTCCAAGCAGCTGTTCCTCGTCCAGGACGACGTCAAGCTCTCCGGCGACGCGGCGTACGAATGGATGCGGCAGCAGGAGCTGGAGCTGCGCGGCGCGGCCATCACGTCGCTCCTCACCCAGGGCCTGATCGCGCTGGTCCTGGTCGGCGCCGTGGCAGTGTGGCTCGGCTGGGTGGTCGCCGGGCGGGTGCTGGCCCCGTTGCATCGGGTCACCGAGACGGCGCGCAAGATCGCCGCCGCGCCCTTGGCCGAGCGCGGGCTGCACGAGCGGATCGCGCTGGAGGGTCCGGACGACGACGTCAAGACGCTCGCCGACACGTTCGACACCATGGTGGAGCGGCTGGACCAGTCCTTCGACGGGCAACGCAGGTTCGTGGCGAACGCCTCGCACGAGCTGCGCACGCCGCTGACGCTGAACCGGGCGCTGGTCGAGCTGGCCATGCATCGCCGTACGGCCTCGGCGGAGATCAAGGAGCTGGGCGAGAGCCTGCTGGAGATCAACGTCCGCCACGAGCGGCTCATCTCCGGACTGCTCCTGCTGGCCAGGTCGGAGCAGGAGATCACGGACCGCTCGCCGGTGGACCTCGCCGACGTGGTGACGCACGTGGTCAGGCAGACCGCCGCGGACGCCCGCGACTCCAAGGTCACCGTGTACGAGGTCACCGCGCCGGCGCCCACCGTCGGGGACGCCCTGCTGCTGGAACGCCTGGTGCACAACCTGGTCGAGAACGGCATCCGGCACAACCTGGACGACGGGACCGGGTGGGTGCGGGTGGTGAGCCGGGTCGTGTCCGGCGAATCGGGCGGCGCGGGCGGCGCGGGCGGCGCGGGCGGCGCGGGCGGCGCGGGCGGCTCAGGCGGCTCAGGCGGCTCAGGCGGCTCAGGCGGGAGAGCCGAGGTCGAGGTCAGCAACACCGGGCCGAGCGTGCCACCGTACGAGATCCCGCAGCTCTTCAAACCCTTCCACCGGCACGGGGCCGAGCGCGTGATCACGGCCAGGAGCGCGGGGCTGGGGCTGTCGATCGTACGGTCGGTGGCGGTGGCGCACGGCGGAGACGTCCGTGCGGAGCCCCGGGAGGGCGGCGGCCTGGTCGTGACCGCGTCGCTGCCGCTCGCCGTCCATTAGCTCGATACTGTCGGGTGTCATGGAGATCTGGATCAATCCGGCGTGCTCGAAGTGCCGCTCCGCGCTGTCCATCCTGGACGCCGAGGCCGCCGAGTACACCGTGCGCCGCTACCTGGAGGACCCGCCCGACGAGGCCGAGATCCGCGCGGTCCTGGCCAGGCTGGGCCTCGAACCGTGGGACGTCACCAGGACCGGCGAGGCGCGGGCGGCCGAGCTCGGCATGAACACCTGGCCACGCGACGCGGACGCCCGCGACCGGTGGATCAGGGCGCTGGCGGAGAACCCGATCCTGATCCAGCGGCCGATCATCACGGCCGACGACGGGACGACGGTGGTCGCCCGCTCCGAGGACGCCGTCCGATCCGTACTCCCCTGACCCGTTCCCAGCGGATCGCCGCCAAGCACGCTCAGGCCTGCAGAGGCGCCGCCACACACTTTGAGCCCCATCCCCACGGAAGCACAGGTCGTCCCGCTCGCAGGGGCGAGCGGCGAGGACCACGGCGCCGACAGCGGGCCGACGGCGGGCGCAGGACCGACCTCTAGTCGTTGACGGCGCGGGGCGCGGCGGTGTGCAGCCTCGTCCCCGCCGCCGCGGATGGCGGTGCGACCTTACTCCCGCCGCTGCAGACAGCGGTGTACGACCTTGCTCCCGGCGCCGTGGGTGGGACGGTGTGCGACCTTGCTCTTAGCGCCGCGGGTGGGCACGGCGTGCGACCTTGCTCCCGGCGCCGCCTCGGCCGCGACGAAGGTGAAGCTTGGTTCGGGCGCGATCCTACGACGGCCCCCGTGCGGATCGCTTGGTCGTCAGTTGACGCAGTCCTGCGTCTTGAGGCCGAGTGCCAGCTCGTAGACCTTGCCCTTCGAGAGCAGGAACGAGTAATAGGCCTTGGAATTGCCGGGGGCGCTCACGTACGGGTATCCGCTCGCCGCGGTCTTGACGCCCGGGTACGCCTTCTTGATCTGCTTCATCGTGGAGCCGAGGCCGATGCCCTCGGGCGTCTTGACACCCTTCGCGGCGAAGATCAGGGCCACGCCGCGCTTCTTGGAGATGTACAGGCCCACGTTGTCCTTGCCGCTGGGCAGGGCCTTCAGGTCCCAGCCCGCGCACGAGCCCGCCTCGCCGGCCCTCTTGAGGACCACCGCTCCGGTCGCCTTGGCCTGCTTCTCGCTCATGCCGAGCTTGACCTTGCCGTAGCCGTACGGCCCCAGCGTGGTCGCGGCGGACTCGGCGAACGCGGGCGCGCCGGCGGTGAGCAGTGCCCCGCCTGCCAGGACCGCCACAAGCACCTTCATCACGATGATCTCCCCTGTGTCGAACGGTACGCATGCTTCGAGTGGTGGACCCGGCCCAAAGTTCATGCGCTTTCGTCACGAATGCGCCACACCGGCGGCGCGAGCAGGGTCGCGACCGTGAGGAGCACTGCCGCGACGGCGCCCACAGTCAGGACGGGCCCGCTGCCCAGCAGCGCCGCCGCGGGTCCCGCCAGGCCCATGCCGACGGGCGCGGTCACGAGGGCGCCGAGCATGGTGACGGAGGTGGCTCGAGCGACGAACTCCTCGGGAAGGTGGCGCTGGATCGCCGTGGTCTGGAGGACGTTGTAAACCACCAGCTCCATGCCGGCGGCCGCCGCCGCGAGCGCCAGTAACCAGAGCGGGGCGGGGATCGCCAGCAGCGCCGGGAGCGGTGCGATCAGCAGGAAGAAGAGCAGCGCCGCGGCCACAGGCCGCCCCGGCCGCCAGCGGGCGCCGACGAAGCCCCCGGCCAGCCCGCCGACCGCGTAAGCGATGCCGATGGCCGACCACGCGGGGGCGCCGCCGAGGTGCTGGTCGGCGACGTACGGGCCGAGGACCAGGATCGGGGAGACGACGAGCACGTTCGTGAGTGCGCTGTGGATCGTCCACATCCACAGCCACCGGTGCCGGGAGAACTCCGCGAACCCGCCGCCGATGCCGGCCAGCACACCGCCGCTCGGGCGCGGTCGTTCCGTCTCGAGGGGCAGACGATACAGGAAGGCCGCGCTCACCAGGAACGTCAGCGCGTCGACCAGGATGGCCCAGCCCGGCCCGACCAGCGCCACCAGAGCTCCGGCGGCACCCAACGCCAGGATCGACGCCGCGCTCCTGGAGATCGAGATCAGGGAGTTGGCCGCCTGCACGTGCTCCCTGCCGGCCAGCCCGGTGACGAGGCCCGCCGCGGCCGGGGTGAAGAACGCCGATCCCGCGCCGGCGATCAGCTGCAGGGCGATCAGCATCCAGAGGTGCGCGGCGCCGGTGAGCAACAGGACCGCCGTGGTGCCGTGCGCGGCGAAGCGGGTCAGGTCGGCGAGCAGCATGACGGTCCTGCGGGAGAACCGGTCGCCGACCGCGCCGCCCAGCAGGGTGAGGAGGATGACGGGAAGCCGGGTGCTCAGGATCACGATCCCCAGGTCTGCGGGTGATCCCGTGAGGTGCAGAACGGCGAACGCGATCGCCAGCGGGGTCAGCGAGTCGCCGAACGCTGAGGCGGTCTGGCCCAGGTAGTAGCGCCGGAAGCCTTTGACCGCCAGCGGCGCCAACATCGAACGCGAACGCGAACGCGCCGAGGCTCCCCGACCACCGGCGTCCGGCCGCCCACCCACGCCGAGCCGATCGCCGACATCAGCCCCATCGCCGGCATCAGGCCGAACGCCGGCGGCAGGCCGAACGTCTGTGGCGGCTGAAGCATGGGCATCGGAATGGACGGCCGTAGCGGTTGAAGCACCGGCATCGAAACGATCGGACGTGGTGGGTTGAGCTCTGGCCGGGTCGAGTGGTTGGGGGTCGGTTGTGGATTGGCGGGTGCGATCGGACACCGTGCCCCCTTTCGACGCGCGTGTGGCATCGGCACTCGTGCCTGGTCGCCGGTGCCGGTCCGAAGATCCGGGGACACTCTGCCAGGCGCCACCGACAGTTCCGGGGTGGTCAGGCCGGGGCGTAGTGCGCGTTGACGGCGGGCTGGCCGGTGTAGTTGGGGCCGGCCTGGTCGTCCGCGCCCAGGTAGCGGTACGGGAGGTCGAGGCTTCTGCGGCCCCGGCAGCTGATCCTCCTGGCGCGCCCGTCGTACGTCATCCCCTGCGAGCGCAGGGCGGCGGTCAGGCTGCGGCCGGCAGGGGTGCCGTCCGGGAGGCGGATGCTGCGGGTGTCGAAGTTCGCGACGAAGAGGCCGTCTTCGGTGAGCCAGCCGGCGACCTTCGCCAGGAGCGCAAGCTTGTCGCCGATGTAGTGGAGGCCGTGCACGCAGGTGATGAGGTCGAACGGGGCGTCGGGGTGCCAGGTGGCGGCGGAGGCGGCGATCAGTCGCAGTCGCGGCGGTCTCGGCGGGCAGGCGAAGAAGTCGACCAGGTCCACGCCCACGATCTCGGCGTCCTGTCCGAGCAGTGCGGCGGCCTCGTTGAGGGCGTTCGCCGTGCCGCAGCAGAGGTCCAGCCAGCGCGCCGGCCGGGCTCCCGTGGCGCGGAGCACGTCGATGACATCGATGCCGAGCTCTCGGTTGTAGGAGGGGAGGCGGCGCTCGCGGTTCATCAGGCTGTTGGCCACGACGGGCGAGTCCTCCAGCTCGTCCTCCGTGGTCAGCGGCATGATCGCACCCTCCTGGCCGGGCCCGGGGTTACCGGAAGGTTTCCGACAGATCCGGAACTTCGCCACAAATCCATATGCAGTCGCTATCGTACGTAACGATCAACCGCCCCCGTCTCAGGAGTCACTTCTCTCATGCCGCAAGTCGAACCGCTGCGGGAGGATGACCCGGCGACAGTAGGGGCATACCGCCTGTTCGGCCGGCTGGGCGCGGGCGGCCAGGGGACTGTCTACCTGGGGCAGACTCCGGACGGGAGCCCCGTGGCGGTCAAGGTGCTGCGCGAAGGTGCGGGGTTCGACGACAGGCTGGCGAAGGAGATCGCGGCAGCGCGGCGGGTGGAGCCGTTCTGCATCGCGCAGGTGCTGGACGCCTCGCTGACCGGGCCACGGCCGTTCATCGTGACCGAGTACGTGGACGGCCCCTCACTCCAGCAGGCAGGCCGCCACAGCGGGGCCGACCTGCAGCGGCTCGCGGTCGCCACGGCCACCGCGCTGGCCGCCATCCACCAGGCGGGCATCGTGCACCGCGACTTCAAGCCCGCGAACGTGCTGCTCGGTCCCGGTGGGCCACGTGTCATCGACTTCGGCATCGCGCGCGCCATGGACGACGCGCTCACGCACACCAGCAGCATCGTCGGCACGCCCGCGTACATGGCGCCCGAGCAGCTGGCGGGGCAGTCGGTGGGACCGGCGGCGGACGTGTTCGCCTGGGCGTCGGTCATGGTGTGGGCGGCCAACGGGACGCCGCCGTTCGGGCAGGACACGCTGCCGGCCATCATCAACCGCATCCTCCACAACGAACCCCAGCTCGGCGACCTCCCGCCGCCGTTGCGGGGCATCGTGTACGACTGCCTGGCCAAGGATCCGCAGGCCCGGCCGACGATGCGGGACGTCATCCTGCGGCTGCTGAGCGGGCAGAACTCCGCAGGGGGTCAGGGGCCTCAGGCGCAGGTTCAGGTTCAGGCCCAGCAGTACTTCCAGACGCCAGGGCAGGGTCCGATGCCCGGAGTCCCTCAGGGGGCAGGGCCCGATCCGATGCCAGGATCCGTGTGGAGCCCGGTGCCAGGCCAAGGGTCGGTGCCGGGCTATGGGTCGATGCCAGGTCAGGGGCCGGCGCCCGGTCAGGGGCCGGTGCCAGGGCGAGGTCAGGTTTTCGGGCCTGGGAATGGGCCGGTGCCCGGGCCAGGGCAGGGGCCGATTCCCGGGCCGGGGCAGGGGACGGGGCGGCGGAGGGCGGCGGGGCGGGGGGTTGTGCTTCCGGTGGCCGTGGGGGTGTCGGGGGTCATGGTGGTCGCGCTGGTCGGCGGTGTCGTCTGGCTCGCCCCCTGGTCGAAGCACCCCGGCCAGGCGTCATTGGCCGCCGATCTGCCCAGTCCGTCCGCCACCACCCGGACCACGGACCCCCCGGCCAAAAAGACGTCGCCCCGGAAGACCCCCAAGACCACCCCCAAACCCACCCAGAAGATCACTCCCAGGGCCACCCCCACACCCACGACACCGTCGGCGACGCCCACTCCCAAGCGCACCACGGCGCGCCCGAGTGCGACTCCCACCCCCACCAAGACCACCAAGAAGCCGGTCACCAGCGCCAGGACCAGCATCCTCGAGATCGAGCTGTTCGGTGGTCCCGGCCAGAGCCAGGGAAGCGGCTGCTACATGCCGCCGGTCCACTTCCAGACCAACGTGGAGTCGAGCCGGCAGAAGGTGTGGGTCTCCTACACGTGGCTGTTGGACGGCAAGGCGGTCTCGCGGAACAGGTCGTGGGTGTCCGAGGGCGGGTACACCGCGTTCGCCACCTCCGGCCAGTACATGCTCAAGGCCGGTCGCCACACGCTCGCTCTCAAGGTCACCTCCCCGTCGGCGACGCAGAAGAGCCTGTCGTTCAACGTCTGCGCCATCCCGACATGATGCCTGACGCCATCGGCCCGTACCGGGTCGTCAAGCAGCTCGGCGAGGGCGGCCAGGGCGTGGTCTACCTGGCCACCGCCCCCGACGGCACCCGGGTCGCCGTCAAGGCGCTGCACGAGGGGCTGCCGGGCGACGGCCGGTTCGCCAAGGAGATCGCGGCCGCGCGGCGGGTGGAGCCGTTCTGCATCGCGCAGGTGCTGGACGCCTCGTTGGGCGGCCCACGGCCGTACATCGTGACCGAGTACGTGGACGGCCCCTCACTCCAGCAGGCCGGTCTCCACAGCGGGGCCGACCTGCAGCGGCTCGCGGTCGCCACGGCCACCGCGCTGGCCGCCATCCATCGGGCCGGCGTCGTGCACCGTGACTTCAAGCCCGCGAACGTCCTGCTCGGACGCGACGGGCCGCGCGTCATCGACTTCGGCATCGCCCGCGCCATGGACGCCGCGCTGACCCGTACCAGCAGCGTCGTGGGAACGCCCGCATACATGGCGCCCGAGCAGTTCATGGGCGCCGCCGCGGGTCCGGCGGTGGACGTGTTCGCGTGGGGGGCCGTCATCGTGTACGCGGCCACGGGCGCCCCGCCGTTCGGCAACGACTCCGTGCCCGCGGTGCTCAGACGGATCCAGTACGAGGAGCCGCAGCTCGGCGGCGTGCCGGAACCGCTGCGCTCGATCGTGTACGCCTGCCTGGCCAAGGACCCGACGGTTCGCCCGGCCATGCACGACGTCCTGTTCCAGCTCATCGGCGGTCAGGCGCCCCCGCCTCCGGGGCGACCGGCTCACCTGGCCGCCCCAGCCCCGCCGCCCCCGCGCTCAGCATCCCCCGGCTCAACTCCCTGGGGGCCAGGGCACGCGGGCCCAGCGGCGTCTCCAAGCCCACCGGCGTTTCCAGGCTCAGCGGCGTTTCCAGGGGCGGGGGCCTCTCCAAGCCCAGCTGCCTCTGCAGGCCCAGCCTCGTTTCCGGGCCCAGCCGCGTTTCCAGGAGGCCCCGCGCACGTTGCCGTCCCTGGTCAGGCGCCGTTCCCTGCCGGCCCCCATGGACCGGTTCAGGGCCGGGGGGCCGCGCAGCATCCCGGCGGGCGCTTTCCCCACCAGCCCCCGCTTTCCCACCTGCAGACCAACCCCGGACGGGCGGCCTCCGGCAACGGGCGCATCCTCGCGTTCCTGGCCGGCGGGACCGCGGTCGTCGTGACCGGCGCCGTGGTGGCCGCCTGGGCCTGGGCGCCATGGTGGCCCGGCCGTGCCACCACCGCCAACATCGTCACGGCCGCCACCCCGAGCGTCTCCGACCCGGACGCCGGGGCGAAGGAGTCCGTCAAGACCTCGCACCCCACCAAGACCGCCAAAACTCCCAAGCCCCCGAAAACCCCCAAGACCTCCACGACCCCCAAGGTCACCACCACGACCCGTCCCACCGCCGAGCCCACCGTCAGCCGAACGTCCAGGCCCACCACCAAGCCCAGCACCTCCAAACCGACCGCGACCAGCGGCGGCGGGGTGAAGTCGGTGACCTTCAGGTACGAGGGCTACAAGCTGAGCGACTGCTGGCGCAACGACACGAACATCTGGGCGACGGTCTCGGCCACGGGCACCTACAGCTACCGATGGCTCGTCAACGGCCAGAACCAGGGCAGGCAGGAGGGCACGGCGTCGTCGAAACCCCTGCTGCCGTCCATCACCTGGAAGGGCGCCGGCACGTACACCATCGTCTTCGAGGTGGTCACCCCGACGAGGTTCAGGAAGAGCGCCACGGTGAAGATCTGCAGCAACAGCGAAAGCTGGGGCGAGGAGTGGCCGGACTAGTGCCGCGTTCCTCAAAGGGTGCAGGTGAACCCGCAAGAAGCTCAGCTCCCGCGGTGGTCGGCCGCCGAAGTTCGACAAGACCGACTACCGCGCGGGATCAACCGGCTCAAGAGACACCGGCCGGTGGCCACTCGCTACGAGAAACCTGCCGTCCCCGTCGCAGCCATCAGCGGGTGGCTGTGGCCGGCGCACGCGAGGCGGGCCCCATAAAGAGCCCACGAGCATGGGCCTGCGGTCACTCCCCGGCTGCTTCGAGGAGGATCTGCGCCAGTTCGCGCGGCTGGGAGAACATCGGCCAGTGGCCGGTGCTCATCTCGACCAGCCGCCAGTGCTCGCTGGTCAGCAGCTTGGCCACATCGTCGCTGAGCTCGGCTCCGGCGAGCAGGCATTGGATGTACGTCGCCGGGAGTCCGTCAAGTGGCCGTGCCAGCACGGCGGGCTCGGTCAGCGTGGCTCCCGGGTGCGGCGTCGAGCCATCCACGATCCGTGCGATCTGCTCATCGGTGAGGCCCTGCCCGTCGTAGTGGGCCGCGGGCACGAGCGGCCAGAATCCTCCGTTCTCGGTGATCGATGCCTTCACCATCGCCCCACCGTCCGGCCAGGCGGAGACGAACGCCTCGCCATCGGCCGGAACGCTGGAATCGACGAAGACCACGTGGGCCAGCCGGTCACCGATCCGCTCCGCGGCCTGACCGACCGGGATGCCCGCGTAGCTGTGGCCCACCAGGACGACGTCGCGCAGATCCCGGCCTTCGACCTCGTCAACTATGTCCTGGACGTGGGTCTGCTGCCCAGCCCGCACGCCCCGCTTGTCGGCAAGACCGGACAGCGTCAACGGGTGAGCGCCATGGCCGGCCGCGCGCAGATATGGCACCACCTCGTCCCACGCCCACGCCCCGAGCCGCGCGCCTGCAACCAGTACGAAATTCGCCATGGCTGCACCGTAACGAAGCAGCCTGAGCCTTGCACATTTCGATACGCGCCCTGGCCTCAGCCCCTGACCAGGAGCTCCTCGAACGTGGTCGCGGGGTGCCCGGTGAGGGTGGGGATCGCGTCGCTGACGCCCTCCAGCTCGCCGGCGGCGATGGCCTCGTACGTCGACACCCACGCCGCCACCTGCCAGGCGGGCGCGTTGTAGCCGCGGCGGGACTCGTACGCCTCGTCGACCGTCTCCGCGTGGTACGTGATCGCGCGCCCGGTCGCCCTGGTCAGCGTGGCGGCCACCTCGTCCAGCGTCAGGGCCTGCGGCCCGGTGAGGTCGTAGGTCGCGCCCTCGTGCGCGCCCGGGTCCAGCAGGACCGCGGTCGCCGCCTCCGCGATGTCGTCCTGGGCCACCGCCGCGACCCGCCCCTGCCCGGCCGGGCCGCGGATCACGCCGTCCTCCCCCACCATGCCCGGCAGGAAGTCGGCGTACAGGTTGTCACGCAGGAAGGTGAAGCGCAGGCCGCTGTCGCGAATGTACTGCTCGGTTACCCAATGGTCGCGCGCCAGCGTGAACGTGGCATCCGGGGCGGCGCCGTAGAACGAGATGTACACCAGGTGCGCGACACCGGCGTCGCGGGCGGCGTCCACGAACGTGCGATGCCGGTCGAGGCGGTCGGCGCTCTCCGACGCGGACACGAACAGCACGGTCGAGGCCCCTTCGAGCGCCCGCCGCACCGCGCCGCGATCGCCGTACTCGGCGCTGACCGCGGTCGCGCCCGCGAGCGGGGCTACGCGATCGGCCTGCCGTGAGACGAGCCGCTGCTCGACCCCGGCGGCGGCGAGCAGCGCGGCCACCCGCCTGCCGAGGCGGCCGGTGGCACCGGTGGTGACGATGAAGCCCATACCGTCACCCTATTGCGCCCGGAGCTGTCAACCAGGCGCACCCGCGCCCCGTCTCCTCATGGTCCCCATCCGTCGCAAGGAGTCGCCGTGCGTGTTCTGCTGCTCGTCCCAGCCGCCACCCTGTTGCTCTCGTCCGCCGCCGCCCGGGCCGACGTCGTGGAGTACGCATGCAAGATCAGCGCCACGGGCGAGACACAGGACGTGAAGATCGAGGTCGAGCTGACGGTGCCCACGGACGCGCAGGTGGGCAAGGAGACGGCCATCGGCTGGCACGGCTCGTACGTCGAGGGCTCCGAGTTACGCGCACCCGCCACGGGCCTGGAGGACGGCCTCAAGCTGTACGCGTACGCGGGCATCAGCGGCATCGACAAGCTGACCTCGGCCACCGGCGTCGCCGAGATCGGGCCGATCACCCCCGCGGCACCCGTCCGGCTCCCCGCGACGACGGTCAACCTGAAGACGACACCCAAGAACCCGGGCACCGGCACCGTTCATGCGGCCTCCATCAACTTCGGCACCACCTCCAGCGAGCGCGCGATCGAGTGCGAGATCAAGAACAAGAACGCCCGGACGGAATACCCCCTCGTCATCCCCGGAACCGGCAAGACCACGAGCCCCAGCCCCGGAACCGGCGAGACCACGAGCCCCAGCTCCAGCCCGTCCGAAACGCCTGCGAAGACCAGGACCCCGGCGGGCGCCGCCGACACGGGTGGCGGTGGTGAGGCGGGGCCCGACGGTCGGGTGCTGGTGGCGGTGGGGTCCCTGCTCGTCCTCGCCTCCGCAACCGGCCTGGTCCTGCGGCGGCGCAGGCTTGTAGCGGGCTTGTAGCGGCCCTGTAGGCCCCGGGCTGATCGTTACGGCAGAGGGGCGCGAGAAGCCCCTCGTCCCGCACAACGAGGGAGAGTCCCATGGTCAAGACCGTTCGCCGGTACGCCAAGTACGCCATCAGCACGCTGTCGACCGCGGTTTTCGTCCTCAACGGCTGATACCCGGGTGTCCCCCACGCGATCCGGGACACGGGGACACACTGCACCATCGCGACAGGAGGGCGAGGCGTGTTCGGCACAGCGGTGCGGCAACTGGGCTACGCGTGGACGATGATGTCCGGCCGCAGGTTCCGGATCAAGGACGTGCGGGCGCTGGTGGAGGACACGCGGGCGACCATGGAGGCGTTCGGATCGCCCGGTGAGGGCTCCGACGACATGCTCGCCGCCGCCGACCCGGAGATCCAGGAGGACCTCACGAAGCGGCGCCTGCGCCGCACGATCAGGCACGCCCGCGCGGAGGTCCCGTACTACCGCGGTCTCGAGTCGGACGATCTGGCCGGCATCGCCCCCACCCCGAAGCAGGCACTGCGCGGCATGTCCGCCGCCTTCGTCTCCGAGCTGGCCCGTCCCGCCGTGCTCGCGCACACGACCGGCACGACCGGCAGCCCCACGCTCGTGTGGTTCTCCGCGTACGAGATCGAGCTGATGTCGTCGATGGCGGCGCTCGCCGCGATGCTGAACGGCGGCCTGCGCTCCGAGCATCTGTGGGCCAACGCCATCAGCTCCCGTTCCATCGCCCAGATCGTGGCCGAGCGGGCGGTGCCGATGACGGGCGCGGGCTTCGTGCACCTCGGCATGATCGACCCGCGCGCCACCCTCGACCGGCTGGCCACCCCGATGCACGTCCCCGGCAAGCAGCCCCTGATCACGCACCTGAACGTGACCGCCTCCTACCTGGCCGCGCTGGTGCAGGAGGCCGAGCGCGGCGGCTGGAGCCCGCGCGACTTCGGGCTGGTCGAGGTGACGTCCGGCGGCGAGGTGCTCACCGACGCGCTGCGCCTGCGCGCCGAGGAGGCCCTGGGCGCCAGGGTCTACGACGGCTACTCCATGACGGAGATCGCGCCCGTCACCGGGCGGGTCTGCGCCGACGGCCACCTGCATCTCCCCTCCGACCAGGGCCTGGTCGAGGTGCTCGATCCGGTCACCATGGAGCCCGCCGGGCCGGACGCGCTCGGCGTCCTGGTCGTCACCCCGTTCTCCACCTTCCGCGACACCACGCTGCTGCTCCGGTACGTCACCGGCGACCTGGTCAGAACCCTGCCCGAGCCGCCCACGTGCGCGCTGGCGGCGATCCCGGCGACCTCCCGCGTCCTGGGACGCGCCGTGGACGGCGACGTGACCACCCGTGACGTGCTGGACCTGCTGCAGGCCGAGCACGCGCTGCCGCTGCCGACCAGGTTCGCGGTCGAGGACGGGATCCTGCACGTCGTGTCGGGCAAGGACGACCCGGCGCTGCTCGGCCGGCTGGAGGAGCGGGCCGCCGCGACGAAGCTCAAGGGCATCGTGCTGGTCGAGAGCCCCGACGACCTGCCGCGCCCCTGCCACGTCCGGGCGGACCTGATCGAGCAGAGCTTCGAGCACGCCGCGCACCTCCCGATCGGAGTCCGATGACCGCGCACGTCCTGGGCCTGCACGCGCTCATCGCGCTCACCGTCGCGCTGGCGGCCCTGTTCCTGTCCCGGTACGAGATCCCGCGCCCGCCGGTCGGCAAGTTCGTCGGCTCCGACATCGCCGTCATGATCGTGGCGCTGGTGGCGATGCCGTTCGCGTACCTGCACATCCCCGTCGGCGTGGTCGTGACGGTCTTCGGCGTCGTGGTGTTCACGATCGCCCAGCTCACGCTGGCGCCGGTGCTCGGCGGGCGGGCGGCGGCGATCGCGGCGGCACTGCTGGTCGGCGGCGACGTGGCCGCGTACTTCGCCGGCTGGGAGCCCGCCGTCCTCGTGCTGAACGACGTGGCGGTGATCCTGCTCGTCGTCGGCGTGGTCAACCTCTGGGTCCAGACGGCCGTCACCCCGGCCCAGGTGGCCGCCCTGGCCGCCGCCCTGACCTGCTACGACACGCTCGCCACCGGGCTCAGCTCGCTCACGCTCGACTTCGTGGCTCGGCTGGACGGGCTGCCGTTCGCACCGGTGCTGGCCACCCGCTACGGCGCCGACGCCTCGCTCGTCGGGCTGGGCGACTGCCTCATGCTCACGTTGTGGCCGCTGGTGGCGTACAAGAGGTACGGCAGGCGCGCCGGCTGGCTGGCCGCCGGGATCGACGCCGCGCTGCTGGCCGTCGCGGCCACGGCCTTCCTGGCCGGGAGCGGCGCGATCCCGCTGCTGACCCCGCTCGGGCTGCTCATCGTCGCGCAGTGGCTCTTCTGGCGCACGCGTCCCGTCCCGGCGCCGTCGCGGCCGGTGGTGGAGCGGGCGCTGGGCGACGTGATCCCGGCGGGCGTGTGGGTGGCGCTGGCCGACGGCGAGATCGTGGGCGAGGGCCCCACGCCGGGAAGCGCCCGGCGCGCGGCACGGCAGGCGGGCCTCGAGACCGTCCCCGTGGTGCGGCACCGCCCGGCCGAGTAGGGCACCCTCAGGTCAGTCCCGGTCCGTGCTCAGGAAGGCCTCGACCTGGGCCCGTTCCGGCCCGCTCTCGAACAGCTCGGCCGACTCGCGCCACACCGCCGCCGCGCACGGGTGCTCCCCCAGCTCGGCGTACGCGCGGCCGAGCTCCCTGAGCACGCGGGCCCGCCAGGTCGGCGGCCCGCCGGGCCCGAGCCCGTCGCGGGCGGTGACCAGCAGGCCGAGCGCCTCCGAGGCGCGTCCCTGCCGCAGCCGGACCTCGCCCAGCGCGTACGTGGCCAGCGCCTCCCCCAGCCCGTCCCCGCACTCGCGGAAGAGCGACCTGGCCCGGTCGAGCGCCTCCACGGCCTCCTCGAACCGCCCGAGCGCCCCCAGTGCCTCGCCGAGCCTGCGCAGCACCTTGCTGGCCGCGACGCGATCCCCGATCGTCTCGCTGACCACCAGGCTCTCCTGGTAGCGCGACACGGCCTCGGCCACCTCGCCGCGCAGGTAGCAGGCGGTGCCCAGGGCGCGCAGCAGGTCGCCGCGGGCCCGCCGGTCCTCCCCCGCCTTGGCCAGCCGCTCCTGGCAGAGCCGCACCGCCTCGCCGTACCGGCCCAGCTCCATGTGGATGTAGACGGGCCACGTCCAGGCGTAGTCGAGCCCGCCCTCGTCGCCCAGCTCCTCCAGCAGGGCGATGGCCCGGTACGCGTCGTCCAGCCCCTCCTCGAACAGCCCGGCCCCGTGGAGGCAGGCCGCCCGGTTGATCAGCGCGTACGCGGCCCCGTGCGCGTCCCCGATCCGCAAACAGTCCTGATATATCCGGCGGAAGTGCTCTCCCGCCGCCCCGTAAACCCCTCGCGACAGCGGCACGGCGGCCAGCAGCAGCTCGGCCCGCAGCGCGATCCGCTCGCTCGGCGCCGCCGCGATCACGAGCCGCTGCAGCCGCTCCACGTCGTCGAAGAACCCCTCCAGGTTCAGGTACGCCGACAGGTGGTGCGCCAGCTCGGCCGCCTCCTCCGCCATCCCGAGCTCGACGGCCGCCGACACGCTGTGGACGAGCGTCCTGCGCTCCGCGGCCAGCCACGCGATCCCCACCCCGTCGCCCGCCCCGGCCGGCGCCTCCGCCTGCGGGTACGGCGGCGCCGTCGGGATGGGCAGGTCGCTGGTGGCCGCCCTGAGCCGGCGCAGGCACTCCAGCACGTGCCGGGTCAGGGCCGCCCGCTGCTCTTCCAGGTCGTCCTCGACCCGGGCCCGCTCTTCGGCGTACACGCGTAACAGGTCGTGCAGGCGGTAGCGCGGCTGCCCCGCCCCGTCGACCTCGCCGGAGCCGAGCATCCCCCTGGCGACCAGCGTCTCCAGCGCCGCGTCCGCCTCCAGCCCGGACGAGCCGAGCAGGGCCGCCGCCGACCACTCGGCGATGCTCCCCAGGTCGGCCAGCCCGAGCAGCCGGAACGCCCGCCGCGCCGGCTCCGGCAGGGCCGCGTAGCTCTCCCCGAACGTGCCCCGCACGTCCAGCCCGCCCACGATCAGCTCGTCGAGCCGCCGGTCCTCGAGCCTGCTGACGAACACGCCGACCGGCCAGGAGGGGCGGATCGCCAGCCGCGCGCCGGCCACCCTGATCGCCAGCGGCAGCAGCCCGCAGGCCTTAAGGATCGCCCGCGCGGCCTCAGGCGCCGCGCGGAAGCGCGCCCCGCCCGCCACCTGCTCCAGCAGCAGCCGGGCGTCGTGCTCGCCGGGCAGGTCGAGCTGCAGCTGGGTGGCCCCCTCCAGGGCGGGCAGCCGCGACCTGGACGTCACCAGCACGCAGCTGCGCGCGGTGCCCGGCAGCAGGTGGCGCACCTGCGTCTCGTCCTGGGCGTCGTCGAGCACGATGAGCACGGCCATGTCGGCCAGGCGCTGCCTGAGCAGGCTCGCCCGCTCCTCCAGCGGCCCCGGGACCAGCGTGCCGTCCACGCCCAGCGAGCGCAGCAGCTCGCCGAGCAGGTCCTCGGGCCGCCGCGGGCCGGCCGCGTCCCGGCCCAGCCGCAGGAAGACCTGCCCGTCGGGATAGTCGGCGCGTAACAGGTGCGCCGCGTGCACGGTGAGCGTCGTCTTCCCCACTCCGGGCAGCCCCGACACGACCACGATCGGCGGCGACATCCGCTCCGGCCGGGCCCGCGCGGCGGGCAGCAGCTCGTCCAGCTCGGCCTTGCGGCCCACGAAGTCGGAGGTGTCGGCGGGCAGCTGGCACAGCGGCACGCGCGGGGCGACCGTGGCGCTGGGCGCGGGGTCGCCGGCCAGCAGGGCGGCGTGCAGGTCGGCCAGCTCGCGGCCCGGCTCGATGCCCAGCTCGGTGCTGAGCACCGCGCGGGCCTGGCGGAAGGCGTCGAGCGCCTCGCTGCGCCGGCCGGTCTTGTGCAGGGCCAGCATGAGCTGGGCCCACAGCCGCTCGCGCAGCGGGTGGGCGGCGACCAGCGTGCGCAGCTCGACCACCAGGTCCTCGCCGCCGAGCTCCAGCCGGACGTCGATCCACTCGGACCTGGCCAGGAGAAGCTGCTCCTCCAGCTCGGCGATCCTGGGCTCCATCGCGCCGCCGAGCCGGCTGTCCTCGGCGGGTCTGCCCCGCCACAGGGACACCGCCGCCTTGTAGGCCTGCTCCGCGGCCTGGTGCTCGCCCGCCTGCCGCGCGCGCCGCGCCCGGCGTACGACCTCCTCGAACGCGAGCAGGTCGAGCTGGCCGGGCGACAGCTCGCACGCGTACCCGGAGGGCTCCGTGCGCAGGCGGAGGGCGGTGCCGCTCACGACGCGGCGCAGCTGGGAGACGTACGTCTGGAGGTTCGCCACCGCCGAGCGCGGCGGGTCGTCCCAGACGGCTGCGACCAAGCGCTCGGTTGAGATCACGACATTGGGATGGAGCAGCAGGACGCTGAGCACCGCGCGCTGCTTGGCGCTCAGCCGAACGGGCCCTTCTGCGCCTTGTACGCGCAAGGATCCCAGAATCGAGAAATCCATCGTGGCAATCTCCCCGAGGCCGTCCGGACCCACGACGCAGTACATCCCTTGCCGGATGTTTTGGCAACCGCCGACCTTGACGGGTCTAGTTTGATGTCATGGGATATCTGCCGATCGGCGAACATGGGCTGATCGGCGACCTGCGGACGGTCGCCCTGGTCGGCACGGACGGCACGATCGACTGGTACTGCTGCCCGCGCTTCGACGCGCCCAGCGTGTTCGGCTCGATCCTGGACACCGAGCGGGGCGGCTGTTTCGAACTGGCCGCCGACCTCGACATGCGGACCAAGCAGTTCTACATCCCCGACACGAACGTGCTGGTCACCCGCTTCTTCGCGGACGAGGGGATGGCCGAGGTCCAGGACTTCATGCCGGTCGTCGAGGAGGAGACGCACGAGGCCGACCGGCACCGGCTGATCAGGCGGCTGGTGTGCGTACGCGGCTCGCTGCCGTTCCGCGTGCTGGTCGCGCCCCGGTTCGACTACGGCGCGCGGGAGCACACCGTGCGCATGCACGACGACCGGGCCACGTTCGAGTCATCTGGGCTCTCCCTGACCTTGACCTCCACCGTGCCGCTGGAGAGCGACGGGCGTGACGTGCGGGCGCTGTTCACGCTCTCCGAGGGCGAGCAGGCCGTCTTCGCCCTCGACCGGACAGACGTGGGGCTCGGCCCGAAGTCGTGCGCGCTCGCCGAGGCCGAGCAGGAGCTGGCCGACACGGTGCGGTTCTGGCGGTCGTGGCTGTCCGGCTCCCGTTACCGCGGCAGGTGGCGGGAGATGGTGCACCGCTCGGCGCTGACGCTGAAGCTGCTCACGTACGCGCCGACCGGCGGCATCGTCGCGGCCCCCACCACGAGCCTGCCGGAGCAGATCGGCGGGCCGCGCAACTGGGACTACCGCTACGTGTGGGTGCGCGACGCGGCCTTCTGCGTGTACGCGCTGCTCAGGCTGGGCTTCACCGAGGAGGCCGAGGCGTTCATGAGCTTCCTGTCGAAGCACGTCACGCTCGGCCGCGGCGACCCTTCGGGCCCGCTGCAGATCATGTACGGCATCGACGGCCGCGTCGAGTTCCCGGAGCGCGAGCTCCCCCACCTGGAGGGCTACCGCGGATCGGCCCCGGTACGCGTGGGCAACGCCGCCGCCGGCCAGCTCCAGATGGACATCTACGGCGCGCTCATCGACTCGGTCTACCTGTACGACAAATGGGGCCAGCCCATCTCCAGCGACCGCTGGGACGAGCTGTGCACGCTGGTCGACTGGGTCTCCGACAACTGGGACCAGCCGGACGAAGGCATCTGGGAGACCCGCGGCGGGCGCAAGAACTTCGTCTACTCGAGGCTCATGTGCTGGGTGGCCATCGAGCGGGCCATGCGCATGGCGATCCACCGCGGGCTCCCGGCCGACATACCGCGCTGGCGCGAGGCCCGCGACGGCATCTACCGCCAGATCATGCGCGACGGCTATTCGGGCACGCTGAACGCCTTCGTCCAGCACTTCGGCGAGGACGTGCTGGACGCGTCGGTGCTGATGATGCCCCTGGCCAAGTTCGTCTCGCCCATGGACCCGAAGTGGCTGTCCACGCTCGACGCGCTCGCCGAAGGGCTGGTCTCCGACTCGCTGGTCTACCGCTACGACCCCGAGGTCAGTCCCGACGGGCTGCAGGGCGCGGAGGGCACGTTCTCGATCTGCACGTTCTGGTACGTCGAGGCGCTGGCCAGGGCCGGCCGGGTGGAGGAGGCCCGCCGGGTCTTCGACAACATCCTGAGCTACGCCAACCATCTGGGCCTGTACGCCGAAGAGATCGGTCGCTCAGGGGAGCAGCTCGGGAACTTCCCCCAGGCGTTCACCCACCTGGCGCTGATCAGCGCCGCCTTCAACCTGGATCACGCCCTGGGTTGACGCGGTCCGCTCCGGCAAACTGGGCGGATGACGTCGAGTGATCACGAACCGGCCACGCCGTTCGAGGAGCGGTTGTGGGCCGCGCACCGGGACGGGCAGGGCGCGCTGTGCCTGAGCCTGCTCCGCGACGCGGACCTGGCGCTGCCGATCACCGCCGCCGCGGCGGCCGGGACCGAGGCCCCCGCATGGGCGACCGCCGCCGACGCCGAGCGGACGTGGCTGCTCGCCTACACCTCCGTGGAGGCGATGCGGCTGGCCACCGGGGGCGTCGCCACGCACTGCCGCGTCCTGTCGCTGGTCGAGCTGGCGGCCGGCTGGCCGGACCCGCGGTGGGGGCTGGCGATCAATCCGGGACTGACGGCCGCCTTCCTGCTGGAGTCGGGGACGGTGGCCAGGCTGGCGGTGCCCACGCTGCTCCAGGACCTCACGCTCGATCCCGCCTCGGGGGTGCCGGCGGTGCAGAAGCTGCTGTCCCCCGCCGCCCTCCATGACCTGCTGACCGGGGGCGAGCCGCGCGTCTCCGGTTACTGCCATCACGCCCTGGACGTCTCGCACATCGCGACGCCCGTCGTGCTCGCCGAGGCGCTGGGGCAGCCGGACCTGCTGACCGAGAACGGCTCGCTGAACATCCTGCGCTGGCGCCCCGTGGGCCTGGCCGGTTACCGCACCCCCTACGGCGGGACCGACGAGGAGCGCAGGGCCGCGGTGGCGGGCTGGGTGGTCGAGGAGCCGCCGTTCGTGGGGATGGGCCTGGTGCCGAACGTCGATCACGTCATCCGCGAGTACAAGGTGTACGGCGTGGGCCTGCCGCACGGCGCGGAGATCTGGGAGCTCACCTCCAGAGGGACGGAGCACCGGCGCGCGATCTACCACGGCGATCTGGGGCGGTGGCTGCTGATCGGGAGGCGGGCGGCATGAGCTGGCACTTCTACCGGGCCCGCTGGCAGGGCGTGGACTACGTGGCCAGCCCCGAGCCGCACTCCCTGGAGCTGTGGATCCGGCTGCGCAGCCCCGAGCCGGCGGACGGGTTCGAGGAGGTCGAGCCCGGTTGCCACGTACGCCCGGTGCCCGTGTCCGAGTGCGCGGCCCTGCACTTCGTGACGACGGTGTGCACCTGGCGGGGAGAGCGGTTCCACGTGCACGACGAGCGTGACGGGCGGCTGCTGCTCGAATACCTGGGCGGGTCCGCGCCCGCGGCGGTGGAGCTCGGGCTGGAGCGCGTCGAGCGAGGCGTGTACCGCCTGTGGGTGCCCCGGGCCGAGGTGACGGATCTCCACGAGCACGCCGAATCACTAAATGTCGCGAAACAACACTTTTGAACACAGTCTTGTCTCATGGTGTTCATGTGACGGAAACTAACTAGAAACGTGGAAGTTTCGTAAGAGGATTTCCCGTAGGGGAGGCCTGGCTTCAGGGGGTGTCATGGAGTCGCTCGACCAGCCCGATTCGGCGGCGATGAGGGCATACGCCGACGAGCTGCGCGACATGTTCCGGCAGATCCAGGACGCGGGCATGGAGCTGCATGCCCAGGCCAGAGCGGTCCAGGTCACCGAGAAGTCCCGCGACGGCCTGGTGTCGGTCACGGTCGGCCCGCGCGGCGAGCTCGTCCGGCTCGACCTGGATCCGCGCATCTACCGGCGCCCCGAGGCACGGCAGCTGGCCGACACGATCGTCGAGACGGCTCAGCGGGCGGCGGCCGGCGCCAGGGAGCGCATCACGGAGATCCTCGAACCGGTGATCCCCCGGGCGGAGCTCGACGCACACCTCGACGGCGACGTCGAAACCGCCCTGGCGCAGCTCGCCGAGCGGATGGAGGGTGAACGATGAGACTCTGGGACGGCACGCAGATCATCAAGCCCAACGTGGACCGTGGGCTCTCCGAGTGGTCGGCGATGGCCGAAGACCTCGAACGCGAGTCGGCGAAGCTGGTCGCCCAGGTCCAGGAGGCCCTCGACGCCGCTCCGTGGGGCCCCGGCGCCGAGGGAGAGGCGTTCAGGGCCGCCCATTTCCGCAACGACGGCCCCAACCAGATGCTCCTCCAGTGCACCAAGCTGGCCGAGCAGATCACCGCCGCGGGATGCGGGGTGCGCACAGCCGTCGACAACACCCTGAAGATGGATCTCGACATCAAGCGCGACATGGCGGCCGGACTGGTGCGGGAGATCTGAGGCCCAGGACGTGACGGTCAACGCCGGCACCGGCGTCCACGGCTCCGGCAGCCAGAACGGCGGCGGCCTGGCCGCTCAGCGACCCGCGGTCCGCATCGACAGCGACGTCCTGCCCGTGTGGGAGACCGAAGTACTGCCCGACTGGGTCGTCTACTGGCTGATCCCCCTGCTGTCGGCCGGGCAGAAATGGCCGGGCGCCAGCGAGAGCGGGCTGTCGAAGCTGTCCGCGGCGTACGACAACCTGGCCGAGGGATCCGTCAGCTCCGCGCCCGCGGCAGGCGCGGCCACGCGCGTCCTCCTGGACGGCTGGGTCTCGCCCGCGACCGCGAACTTCGTCACCAGGGCCACCTTCCTGTACGGCCACGAGGGCGGGCTGTCCGGAGTGTCCGGGAACGCGCGGGCCTATTCGCAGCAGGCCAGCAACTTCGCCGTCGAGACGCAGTACTCCAAGCTCTCCATCAACGTGGCCTTCTGGGTGACGGTCGTGGCCATCGCGATCGCCCTCTTCGTCGCCTTCTTCACCGCCGGCTCCTCCACCGCGATCATCGGGCCGTACGCGGCGGGGGCCCGCGCGGCCATCACGCGGATCCTCGTCAGGCTCATGACCCTGGGCGGCAGGGAACTGAGCGTGCGGCAGCTGGCCAGGGTGACCGCGCTCAACGGCGCCACCGGACGCGGCCTCATCGCCAGGCTGCTGGCCTCGCCGATCGGCCGGGAGCTGATCGAGGAGATCGGCGAGGAGTTCTTCATCGACGCGGCCGCCCAGTACCAGCAGCTCCAGATGGGCACCGTACAGAACTGGGACGTGAACAAGTCGGCCGCCTCGATCATCGGCGCGGGCAGCGGCGCGGTCTTCGGCACGGCGCTGGCCGGGCCCGTGTCCCACGTCACCAGCCACGTGCCGGGTTTCGCGGGCCGCGCCCTGACCACGGGCCTGACCAACACGATCGCCTCCCCGGCCGGCAGCTTCATCGCCAACGGCGTGGTCTACGACCAGTGGCAGAACCCGTTCACGGCCGACTCCCTCCTGGGCGGCTTCATGGGCGGCGCCGGACGCACCGGGACGATCAGCCCGTTCAATCCCGAGGTCTACACAGCGCTGGCGCACCCGGTCACCTCTCTCGCCTCCGCGTACGACATCGCCGCGCACACCGACGCCGGCCGAGCGGCGGGCGGCCCTCCCGGGGGCACGGCGGACGGGAACACGACGGGCGGCGGCCCCACGAACGGCGGCCCCCAGCCCGGCACGCCCGCGACCGTGCGCCAGCCCGATCCCGCGGCGCCCGCCACCGTGAGGTCGGGCGGGCCGGCGACCGCACCGGCGGCCCCGAGGCCCGACGCTCCGGCGACCCCGAGGGCCGACGGCGGCCGGGACGGCGACGGCCGGCGCGCCCCCGCCGCGCCTGAGCCGGACGCCGCCTCGCACCGGCGGGGCTCCAGGGACGGCGGCCCGGACCAGGCGGACCCGAGTACGGCGGCACCCGACCAGGACGACGCCGCGCAGCAGCCCTCGCCGACGGGACAGGCGCCGGACGGCACCACCGCGCCCGACGCCAACCGGGCCCAGCCCGACAGTGGTCCCGCCCAGCCCGACGCCAACCCGGCACATCCGCACAACAGCGGCCAACCCGATGCCGACCCGGCCCAGCCCGACAGCGGCCCCGCCCAATCCGACGCCAACCCGGGCCAACCCGACAACAGCCCCGCCCAGCCGGACAGCCAGACCGCGCCCGACGCCCAGACCGCGCCCGATGTCCAGGCCGCGGCCGGCTCGACGACGCTCGCCGACGACGGCTCCGGGCACCCGGTCACCTCCCTCGACGGGTCGGCCCCGGCCGGTCAACCCGTGCCCGCCGCCGTCCGAGCCCGTACGGCGCTGATCGGCGCGCTCACCACGAACTTCCCCAACGCCGTCGTCGGCCCGGAGGGCGACCTCCTCATCTCCACCGCCGAGGGCGTGCGCGCGATCTCCGCGGCCACCATGAGCCGCATCCGCTCCGCGCTGGACATGCGGGCCGAAGAGGTCTCGGACGTCTCTGACCTGCAGGCCGAGGCCACCGCCCTGCTGACGATCGCCCAGGCCGGGGAGCCGACCGGCACCGCGGCGGCGGCCCCGGCGCCCGACGACGGCCCCGCCGCCCCGGCGTACACGAGCAAGCCGGGGACGGTCACGTCGCGGCCGATCGCCGGCACCAGGTACGTGACCGACGGCCGCCAGGGCCCGGACCTGGACCTCGACGAGGTGCGGAGCTCGATAGGCAACTGGCTCGCCCGCCACTTCCTCGACCAGGGCGTCAAGCGCTTCACCTGGTCGACGGACTCAGAGGGCCGCCGGACGCTGGCGGTCCACACGGAGACGGACGGCATCCACCACTTCCGCCCCGTCATCGGCGGCCTGCCCTCGGACCTGATGGGCCAGACCGAGGTCAGGTCCGGCAGGAGCCCGGACGACGCCCACCTGGTGCACTTCAACCCCCGCGTGGCCTCCGACCAGCTGTCCAGGGTCTGGCTGCACGAGATCACCGACACACTGCAGGAAGTGCGGTCGGCCGGTGAGGGCAGACGGCAGGGCATCCTACGGCGCGGACGCGGCGGCGAGGCCACGCAGGACGCGTGCGTCTCCGCCTTCCACAACGAGCTGTCGTTGCTGGCCGGCAAGTGGCACCAGGCCCAGACGCTCCCGGAAAAGCGGCTCCTCGCCGTCGACATCGACGGTGTGGCCCGCCAGCTGCGCGAACGCGGCCAGACCCCGCCCCTGCCGCCGTGGGCGGCCACCCAGGGCACCCGGCCGTCCCTCGCAACCCCCTTACTCGGCCCCAACCCGTCCCTTGAGGACGTGCAGGCCGTCATCGACGCGCTGGTCCAGGCCGAGCAGGCGCTCCAGATCCAGATCCGGTCGAAGACGGACAGCGCCGAAGCGGCGCGCAAGAAGGCACGCCAGGCCACGCGGCAGGCGCGCAAGGCATTGAAGCAGCACGATCGGGGCCGCTTCGAGCGGGCGCGCAAGGCACGGCAGGAGAACCGCGCGCACCGCGCCACGCAGGCGCGGCACACCAGGATCGCGCGGGCGTATGGCCCCGCCCTGGCGCAGGCGACGCAGACGAGGAAGACCTACGAACAACTGCTGTCGGCGATGCGCCGGGCAGGACCGCCCTCCCGGCCCGGCGAGGTCGGCATGGCCTCCATCGCGCGATCGCTGGCGACCGAGGCCGCGCGGCGCCACCAGGGCTATCTGGACGCGCTGTCAGCGGCGCTGCCGCAGCAGGACACCCTGTCCGCGGCCATGCCGACGGGCCCGCTCGCCCATCTCACCGCTCTCACCACCGCCGTCAACAAGGTCCTGGCAAAGAACACGATCGGCTACCAGTTCAGCACGGACGAGCTGGAGCGCGCCCTGCGCGCCGACTTCCACAAGCTCGTCTCCCCCGACGGCGTCGTGCTGCGGGTGGGCCGCGGCAGCAAGGCGGCGGAGGTGCGGGTCAGGCTCTCCCTCTCCGACCTCGTCGAAGTGCTCGACCAGAACGTCAAGGCGTCGGAGACGATGGTGGGCCTGTTCTTCCAGGCGGGCCGGACGGTCACCGCCACCGAGTCCGGCAGCGGCGGGCTGCCCCTCGGCTTCAACACGGCCGTCCTGGCGCAGCTCATGCCGGAGGGCGAGTGGGCCAGGACGGTGACCGAGCTGCTCGCGGTCGGCGTCGGGGTCGCGGCCGGGCGCAACTGGTCGGCGACGGGCGGCGCGGGGACGTACGCGCAGGGCGGCTCCGTCTCCGACAACAGGAGCGAGTCGCTGCTGTTCGACGCCGCCGCGACGTACACCGTTGACATCCGCACGCCGAAATCGGACGGCTGGCAGGACGCCACCGTCGTGAACTCCGGCGCGCCCGGCGACGCCTCCGGGCAGCGGTTGTGGGTCTCACACTCCTTCACCGACCAGACAGCGCGCAAACTGGCCTGGATCGACGACGCCAAGCGCAACGCCAAGCTCCCCCACCACGTCCTCACCAGCATGACCGGCCTGGAAGGCGCTCTGGACACGATCGCCGCGACGCTGGGCGGGCTCTACGACCAGGTCGGCGCCGTCCCCCACGACCAGCTGCGGACCTTCGTGACCGAGGAGCTGCCCCACCGGCTCCGCGACGCGGTCAACGGCGATCTGGAGCGCGTCTTCACCAGGGGCGGCAAGCCGCACGCGAGGGTACGCGCCGAGACCCGGGTCGTGCTGGTGGCGAGCGAGCCGCTCGGCGGGGCGAGCGCCGAGGAGTGGGAGGAGGAGGTGCTCGTCGACTTCGCCGCGACGCCGGGCGGGGCGTCGTCCGGCGGGTCGCTGGAAGCGAGCGTCTCGGCCGGGTTCAACCATCCCGCGCTGCAGGAGGTCGACGGATTCGGCAGCTACGAGCCCAGCATCGGCCCGCGGGTCAGAGGCTCCAGGGCGGCGTCGCGGTCCTACTCGGCCACCGCCAACCAGCAGGCGATCCACCCGAGCGTGCACCGGAAGACCAGCCCCAAGCAGGCCTACCGGCTGGCGCTGGAGACCACGTTCATCGTGGAGGAGTTCGGCAAGCCGCCCGTCACCCTCCGGCCGGTGCGCAGCACGGCGGTGGTCAGCATGCGGGAATCGGCCGCCTACCGCTTCGGCCTGCCTGTCGACCACGCGGCGCTGGTGTATCACGACGGCCGGCCGCTGCTCGACGCGGACGGCAACCAGGTCCTGCGTGGCGACCCGCGCCCCGGCCCTCCCCCCGGCCGCAAGCCCGAGCTGCCCTCGTGGCTCGGCGACGAACCGGGCCAGATGCGGGGCGTCGGCCCCGGTCTCGTCCAGGACATCGACGGGCTGGACCCGGTCAGGAAGAAGGTGATGGACCAGCTCGCCGAGCGCGGCATCATCCCGAAGACCGTAGACGGGGTCCGGAAGTACGCGGCCAACCCGCTCGCCCGCGCCGCCCAGATCCTCAACCTGCAGGAGGTCACCGAACAGCTGTCCGAGCACCGGATCAGGTCCGGCTACGACACCCTGGCCCAGGAGGGCATCACCGTCGACCTGGTGACGCACGACCTGAACGGCGACCCTGAGCACCACATGCTGCACATTTCGCTGAAGCAGGACTTCAAGAAGTACCGCTACATCGGCTACACGGACTCGGAGACGGTGGTCAACCTCGACATCGGCTCCGACACCTCGGCCCGGGCCGTCAGCCAGTCCAGGACGTACGGCGGCGGCGCCTCCGTCGCCGAGAGCGACGGCCCCGGCAAGGGGCACGACGGGCTGTCGCACGAGGTGGGGGTCAACGCCGGCGGCAGCAGCACCCGTACGGCGGGTTCGAGCGTCGGCAGCACGGTCAACGTGGTGAGCCTGCACGAGAGCACCGGCCCGGTCGCGATCTTCTCCTTGAGCCACGACCTGCAGGTCGATCTCGTGCACAACGGGAAGACGATCGATCTGGCGTCCGGCAGGGGCTCGGCCAGGCTGCTGTTCGCGGCGGACCTCCTCCCCGAGGAGAACGGCTCGGCGCCCGCGCCCATCGGCAAGGTGTCGCAGAAGGTGCTGTCCAGGGCGAAGCTCGTCCACCTGGACATGCACGGCAGCCTGGAGGCCGCGGCGAAGGAGGTACTGCCGCGGAGCATGCGCCCGGACTCGGTGGCGTACCAGATGTACAGGGCGGTCCTGGGCGTGCGGAACCTCGTCTCGCACCCCAGGATGCTGACGAGGCTGCTCACCACCGGCCTCGCCGTCCGGCCCGGAGGCCTGCCCACCCAGTCGTCCATGACGGTGACGGGCGAGGTCGGCGACATGGAGGTGCTGGGCGTCGTCGACCATGTGAAGGGCGAGATCCTCTTCGGGCTCGGCAGCGCCGGCGTGTCCTGGGGCGGGTCGTCGGGTCACTCCGTCGGCGCCTCGACGAACGTCTCCGACCTCGACGATGGCGGCGCGTCGAGCGACGGCGGCTCGCTCTCGCTGCCCTCCCGGTCGGGAGGCACCTCCGTCTCCACCTCGGTCCTCGACATCTGGGGCAACGAGGGGCTCTCGATCGACTTCGGCCGCCAGATCCTCCTGCGGGCCCCCGTGGACCTCACGCTCACCGGCTCGGAGAGCGCGGCGGACGCGTTGCCGGTGGGCGACCGGGTCCCCATCGGCGAGAACGGCACGGCCAACGCCCAGGGCACCGGGCTGTACCTGCTCTCCGAGGACGACGCGCTGGTGATGTACGCCGAAGGCGAGCTCCCGCTGCCGGGCCCCCTGGTGGGCGACGCCGTCGAGCGGTTCCTCAACGGCAGCATGAAGCTCGACCCGAGCATGGCCGTGCCCCTGGTCCAGCGGTACATCATGGACGTCGCCAGGGCGCGGGCCGCCGGCGAGGACGTGGGATACGCCGCGCGGCACACCCCGCAAGCCCTGCTGGAGAAGATCCAGGAGCTGACGGGCCTCGGCCCGGCGGCCGGCACGGCCCAGCAGGGGAACGAGGCGCAGCAGCTCGACCAGACGCTGAGCGAGGCGGCGGACCTGATCGACCGCTCCAGGGATGTCGTGGTGGCGCCCATGTACGACAGGACAGTGGGCCTGGGTACGGCGGAGTCGCTCGACCTGACCGACGACCAGGGCAATCCCGTCGACATGATGGACGCGGTGCTGAACGCCGTGCGCGCCGCCTACCCCGAGGCGGTGGACGGCAGCCCGACCCTGGCCGACGAGCTGAGCGTCGACTTCTCCAGCGACGCCGCGCTGATCCACGTCACCGACATGTGGTCGCGGCAGGGCTACGAGAAGAGCTACCACGTCAAGGTCGGCGCGCAGACCTCGCAGGCCGAGGAGGTGACGGTCACGGCCCGGCTGGTGTACGACAACCCGGAGGACTCCCGCCGGGGCACGTTCCTCACGCACACCTCGCAGGCCGGGGTCATCGTCCAGCGCTACCGCTACACCGACCTGTCGCACTCCGAGTCGTACAACGGCGCCTACTCGGCGGGCCTGAACCAGGGCAGCGCGGACAACGGCGACGGCCACGGCGTCGGGGTGTCGACGGACCGGGGGCGCTCGTACTCGGGCTCCGTCAACCGGCAGGGTACGCGGCTGCAGCGGATGGCCCAGTTCAACGGCGTCAACCGGGTCCGGCAGGAGATGACGCTGGTCATCGAGGTCACCCGCAGGCCGGTGCGCGCGGGCAGGTTCCGGTCCGCGGCCCGTCGGGCCGCCGACGCGATCCGGCGGTTGGTCCGCGTCGCGCCCCCGGTCAAGTACCGCGCCGTACTCGTGCGGCGCATCCCGACCGGCATGATCCAGCTCCTCGCGGAGGATCCGGGGCCGGTCACCATGACGACGGATCCCCGGCTGGTCGAGCTGCGTCCCGGCCACTTCCCGGACAGGCTGCGGGAGCACCCCGGCAAACCCACCCTTTTGGAGATCATCACCGCGCAGTTCTCGAAGATGGTGGGTGCCGCGACGGTCGCGGAACGCCGCTCGGAGCTGGTCAAGCGGCTGTCCCATGACGCCCTGCTGACCGGGTTCGAGCGGATGGCGGGGCCCGCCGGCCTCGTCGTGCCGGTGGCCAGGCAGAAGTTCAAGGATCAGGGCGCGCAGGTCACGATCCGGACCCGCCTGTCGGACTTCACCATCATCGCCGGACCGTTCGACGCGGAGAAGGGCGAGGTCGACAGGGCGGCCGACGCCCAGAACGCGACGGTGTCCCGTGGCCACGCGCTGCCCGTCGGCGCGAGCGGCAGCATGAACGACGGCGACACCGGCCTCGACGGCGGGGTGCGGGCCGGCGAGCAGGCGTCCGAGAGCGTGTCGGACCACCACGGGGCGCGCCGCGAGCGCAGCAAGTTCGAGCAGGCCAAGGCCTACGTCGTCCGGCTCAGGGTGGACTACGACCTCACCTTCGAGCACGTGGCGCGGCTGCGGGACGGCAACGACCACCCTGTCGGCGATCCCGTCCACATGGCGGGGGCCACCAGCGGCGAGATCGACGTGACGCTCTTCGAGGAGGAGATCGCGGAGCTGCGCTCCCGGGTGGAGGCGAATGTGCGGCTCGCGCCGCCGGTCGACCACCGATTGGCGACGTTCTGGTTCGCTCCGGCCCGGGGCCGCTCCGGTCTGATCCAGATCCTGCAGGACGCGCGCCTGGCCGCCCGCGAACGCGGCATGGTGGCCCGGGTCGCGATCCGGGAAGCGGACGGGATCCACTGGTACCTGGCGGCCCCCGACGGCTCGGTCCACAGCGAGGAGAGGCCCGACGGCGAGTTCGCCGAGGCGTTCGCCACCCTCCCGCCCATGCTGCTGGACGCCGCCGACCAGGCGGGCGTCGACCTGCGCCACGTCTTCATGAACTCCGTGGAGCCCGGCACGTTCGTCCATCAGGTCAGGGCCGAGCTGATGGCACGGGGCGCCCTGCCCACCGACGTCGACAAGTCGGCGTGGCCCGCCGACCGGGAAGCGGCGAGCCCGACGACGGGCGGGAGCATCGCCCAGGGGGTGACGCCCGCCACGGTGCCCTCTCCCGCGATCGAGGGCACGCTCTTCAGCCGGTCGGCCCGGCCCGAGGGGGTTCCCGACGTGGCCCTGGACGAGCTGCGCAACCAGGACATCACCCTCGGCGACCTGGGCGGCGCCGCCGCGCACGTCGCCTGGCACGGCGACATGATGACCGTCCAGGCCCCCACCGCGCCCGACCAGCACGTCCGCGTGCTGATCGGGGAACCGGGCGAGGGGCTCGACGCCTCCACCGAGTTGCGCGCGGGCACGCCGGACGACCCGCACATCATGCGCTTCTGGCCGCGCGTGCACCCGGACGTGGTGTCGTCGGTCCTGGTGCACGAGCTCTCGCACGTCCTGCAGGAGACGCTGGCCGCGGCGTCGGGCGCGCCGCAGGGCGTCATCAGGACCTCCTTGTCGGAACACCAGGCCGAGGGCACCGACCACTGCCTGCTCCCCCGCCTGAACGAGCACGCCCACCTGTCGCGCAAGTGGCACGCGACCTCCGACCCGGCCACGCGCGCGCGTCTGGCCGAGGCGATAGACACCATCGCGGCCGATCTCGAACGCCGCGGCCACACCCCGCCCGCGCCGCCCTGGGGAACCGGCCCGCGGGCTCCGGCCGCCCCTCAGCCGCTGGGCCGGCTCGCGAGGCTGCTCAACGGGGGAGGCCCGATGGGGCTGGACACCTCGCCGGCCGGGCTCGGCAGGCTGGCGCAGACCGCCGGCGTCGCCGAGGTGGCTCCGGCGGGACCGGCGGGCGAGTTCACGGTGTCCACGAGGAACGGGGCCTTCACCGTGGCGCTGGCCGACGCCGCGCCGGGCGCCACGGACGTGACCGTCGACTCGCGCGAGCCGGGGCGGCTGGCGCTTTGGGTGCCCGCCGACGGCGGCGGGCGCGGGGTCGTCGCGGTG
>NZ_JBIEIS010000022.1:0-189406 GCF_043496855.1 Nonomuraea sp. JJY05 | reverse complement strand
GGCCGCGGCGCCCCCGGCCGCCGCCTCCGGCGCGCGCCCGGCCGCCGCGCCCGTGCCGGACGACATCCCGCCGTTCACCAAATCCCTCAAACCGTGCACGCTGGTCTCCGACGACCTCGCACGGGAGCTCACCCCCTCGGCGGGCAAACCGTTCACGTACGTCAACGGCTCCTTCACCTCGTGCGCGTGGAAGAGCGACTACGCGATCCCGGAGGCCAAGCGCGGCGAGCTGTCCATAACGCTGGACACGCTGGACAGCGAGGCGATGTCGGACGGCACGTTCGACATCGCGAAGAGGGTCGCCTCCCGGCTGCACACGAACTACCACGAGGTCGACGGCCTGGCCCACGACGCGTTCACCTACACCGACACCACGACGAGCGGCTTCAGACGGTACAAGGTGACGTACGAGTTCCGGCTGAGCAACCTCCAGGGGAAGGTCGAGTACGGCCGCTCGGTGGGCGTCGACCCGGACGGCTCCATCGCCGGGAACGCCGAGAAGGTCACCCGCCTGGTCATCGACCGCCTGCTGAAACGCCCCAGCTGACAAGCGGTCCCGGGCAATATCGGTTGCCCGGGGGAAATCGGGCCCCTGATCATGGGGGGTGTGGTGCGGCTGGCGTACGGGGTGGTGACGGGACGCGACCAGCGGGTCTGGGACGCGCGGGGCCACCTGCTGCCCTCCGGCCGCTCGGGCCCCTCCGGGGCGGAGGCGGCCACGGGAGCGCAGCCCGGCGCACCGGTCGTGCTCGGCCCCGCCCCGACCGCCGAGGCACCCGTCCCCCCGACCGCCACCGCCGAGGCGCCCGTCACGCAGAACGCCGCCGGTGACGAGCTCTGTCCCCCGATCGCCACCGCCGAGGCGTCCGTCCCCCGGATCGCCGCCGGCGAGCTGCCCGTTCCCCGGATCGCCGCTGGGGGGTCACGGCTCCAGGTCGCCGTCGCCGAGCTGGCCCGGCTGGTCGAGAGCGGTGGCGTGATGGCCGCGGGAGCGGGAGTGGAGCTGTGCCCGGGGTTCGTGTCGGCACGGCTGGCAGGGGCGCGGGGCGACAGGCGGGACGCGGTGCTGGCCGCGATCGAGGCCCTGGGGCTGGACGGCCTGCACCGGCTGGGCGAGCGGGCCGGGGTGCTGGTGGCGCTGTTCGGCGCGGAGGCCACCAAGCCGGTCGCCGCCGCGGCGAGCCGCGCCATCGCCGACGGACGCTGGGCGGCCCTGCGACTCGCGTCCGCCGCCAGCGGCGTGCTGGGCGCCGAACAGCTCGAACGCCTGCTCCACCTGGGCGCCGAACCGCCCGAACGCCTGCCCCACCTCGGCGCCCCACCCTCACGACCCGAGCCGGCGGCGCAGGCGCCCGCGTCCGGCATGGCCGAGCATCTCGGCCGGGTGCTCGGCGCATACCCGCAGCGTCGGCGGCTCGACCTGCTCCTCGACCTGTGGGACCAGGTGGCGGCGCGTCAGGAGGCGGGCAGGCGCAAGGAGCGGCGGCTGGCCACCCAGGGCAAGCAGAGCAGGCTGGCGGAGCTGACCGCCCGCTACACGCACCACGAGGACGAGTTCCTCCTCGAACACGTCCGCCGGGACGTGGGCCACGAGCCGACCCTGGTGGAGGCGGCCCGCTGGTCCCCGCAGGCGTGGCACTGGACGCAGCTCATGAACCGGGCCATGCACAACGCCATGGCCGCCACCGTGCTCCTGCGTACGGCGGTGGCCGTGGCCGACCACGGCGTCGTGGAGGGCGTCGCCCGCTCCGCCGGCGGGCTCGTGGCGGCCGCCGCGCTCATGGATTCCCACGAGGCGGGGGCCGCGGCGCGCCGGGTCCCGGGCATGGCGGGGCTGCCCGCCCGTCCCGGGTGCTACGTCAGGGACCTGGCCGCGCGGCTGAGCAACCCCTCGGAGACGTACGTCAGGCAGCGCCTGGCCAGAGCGGGCGAATACGCCCTGGTCGTCATGGACGCCGTCGCCGACCTGATCCTCGAGGCCGACGAGCAGCTTCACGGCTGGTCGATCGGAGGCATGCGAGAGTGGCGCGCCGCCGTCGGGTACACCGCGCAGCGCCTTCCCTCGGCATGGGCCCAGCCGCCGGTCGACGGCGAGCGGCGGCGGCCCCTCGAGGAGAGGCTGGCCGAACGCCCCGGCGTGCCGCCCGAGGAGGAGGAGACGGCGGGCGACCTGCTCTGGTTCGCCGAGCTCGCCGACGCCCTCGCCCAGCTGAACGGCCACGAGCGGGCTCAGGTCGACTACGACGCCGGCCGCCCGTACGCCGACCCCGACCCCGCCCCCGACGAGCCCGCGCTGGACTCGATCCCCGCGGCCCTGGCCGGCGCCGCGCAGCTCGTCTCGCTCGGCGGGCAGCCGCCCCGGCAGTGCCGCGGCTGGGCGGAGCTGACCGCCGGGCTGACCCGCAGCGTGGAGGTCGCGCAGGCGTTCACGACGGCGTTCCGCGTGCCGGAGCCGCTGGCGGCGGCGGACGGCACGCTCGTCCCCGGCACGGACGCGCGCCTGGAGTGGGCCCGCCACCCGCGCGCGCTCGCCCAGTGGTCGGCGTACATGGGCAACTGCATCGCCGGAACGTCCTACGTCGAGGAGGCCACGAAGGGCACGTGCGCGCTCGCCGCGCTGCGCGGCCCGAGCGGCAGGATCGTGGCCAACCTCGAGGTCCGTCGCCGGCGGCAGGGCTGGCAGATCGTCGAGTTCCGGGCCAGGTTCAACGCCGACCCGGATCCCGTGCTGAGCGACGGCGTGACGCGCTGGCTGGCGAGCCTGCCGCCGCCCCCGCTCCTCGAGCCGTCCGGACGCGAGCGCATCCCTTCCGCGCCGCCCCGCCGTCGCCGCCTCGACCGGCTGTTCCGCGAGGTGAGCGGGCCGCTGGCGGAGCTCGCCGACCGCGCTCTCACGCACCCGGCGACCGTGGACGCCCTGTCCGTCCTGGACACCATGAGAATCGGGGCCCGGCCGAAGGCCGCGTCGACGGCACCCGGCCTGCCGCCCACGGGCGCGTCGGATGCTCGCGGACTGCCTCCTGCCGGCGCAACGGCTCACGGACTGCCCACGGACGTGCTGACGGCTCACGGGCTGCCCACGGACGTGCTGACGGCTCACGGGCTGCCCACGGACGTGCTGACGGCGCTGCGCAGGCTCTCGGCCGACCGGATCGAGCGCGTCTGCCTCGACGCGCTCCCCGAGACGGGCCTGCCCGACCTGTGGCACGCCACCGGTGCTCGCCCGCTGGCCCAGGCCCTCGCCGGCCTCGATCCCGAGCTCGCCGCCCGCTACGACCACCTCCGGCTGCTCACCGCCGACGCGCCGCTGCCTGGTTCGCTCCGCAAGCTCGCCCGGCACGGGGCGATCGCCCCCGCCCGCTCGATGGAGCTGGTGGCGCGCCGGATCCGGGCCGCGCTCGGCCGGCTGGCCCGCGCCGGCGACCCCGTGCTCGCGCGGCAGGTCGTCCGCCGCCCGGGCCAGGACGTACTCTGCTCGCTCGTCCTGGCCGTCACCGCCTGGCCCGGCGCGGGACCGGAGAATGGGCCGCAGAGAGGGCCGCAGAGAGGGCCGCAGACAGTGCCGCAGATGGTGCCGGTGACGGAGCCGGGGAAGGCGAGCGTGCCCGGCTATCCGCGTACGGACCTGGAGGACCCGGACGGGCCCTGGCGGCTCGCGCTGCCCGGGGCCGTGGAGCTGGGCGCGGACGCCGAGGGGCTCTGGGAACGGGTGAGCGCCGGAGGGCTGCGCGTACCGGCCGCCTGGCTGGGCAACGGCGGCTGGCCCGCACTCTGGCAACGCGCCGCCCGCGCACGACGGCCTTAGAGCTCGCGCAGATCGGCGTTGAGCGTGGCTCTTCTCGGGTGAGCCTGTCGGCCGGGGCCTTTTGCTTTTTCGGGCGATCTTGCCGGTCAGTTCGCCGCCCGCGTACGGTGGCCTCACCCGCCGGCGGACGGCGACCTTAGGCTGGCCCCATGGACATCGCCTCGGCGCACGAGCTCTGGGACGCCGACCCCGGCTGGCTCAACACCGCCTCCTACGGCCTTCCCCCTCGCCACGCCTTCGAAGAGCTCCAAGCCGTCCTGACCGAATGGCGGCACGGCAGCGGCGACTGGAAACCGTGGGACGCCTACGTGAGCCGTTCCCGCGCGGCCTTCGCCCGCCTCGTCGGCGCGCCCGTCGCCGACGTCACCGTCAGCTCCACCGTCTCCCAGATCATGTCCACGGTCGCCACCGCGCTGCCGCCGGGGGCGCGCGTCGTGGTGCCGGAGATCGAGTTCACCAGCAACCTGTTCCCGTGGGCGGTGGCCGCCGAGGTCGAGGCCGTGCCCGCCGATCGGCTGGCCGACGCGGTCACCGGTTCCACCGCCGCCGTCGCCTTCAGCCTCGTGCAGTCCGCCACCGGGTACGTCGCCCCGCTCCAGGACATCGTGGCCGCCGCCCGGGCCCACGGCGCGCTGGTCATCGCCGACGCCTCCCAGGCCTGCGGCTGGCTGCCGGTCGATGTCGAGGGCATCGACGCGCTGGCCTGCGCCGCGTACAAGTGGCTGATGGCGCCGCGCGGGGCCGCGTTCGGCTACCTGTCGCCCCGCCTGCGCGAGCGCATGCGCCCGCTGGCGGCCAACTGGTACGGCGGGGCCGACGAGGGCGGCTCCTACTACGGCCCGCCGCTGCGGCTCGCGCCGGACGCCCGCGCGTTCGACCTGTCGCCGGCCTGGTTCTCCTACGTCGGCGCCGCCCCGGCCATCGAGCTGCTCGACGAACTCGGCGTCGAGCGGATCCGCGACCACAACGTCGCCCTCGCCAACCGCTTCAGGGCCGGGCTCGGCCTCGAACCGTCCGACTCGGCCATCGTCTCCGTGGACGCCCCGGGCGAGCGCCTGGAGGCGGCCGGCATCCGCGCGGCCGTGCGGGCGGGCAAGGTTCGGGCCAGCTTCCACGTCTACACCACCGCCGACGACGTCGACCGCGCGCTGGACGCCCTGACCCGGCCATGACAACGGACCCTTGCGGCCGTGCGGCGGGGCCGCTTTAATACGCCGGGCCGCGGACGCGGCGACCCCGTTTGCCGACGAGGAGACGTTGTGGCCATTTCCGCAGGTCTGACAGTCGTCCCTGACATCCGCGGTCCCGGCCTGCGTCCGTTGACGCTGACACCCCGATGAAACTTTCTTTTTCGCCCATCGGGAAAGCGCTTACCAAGAAGGGAAACGAGCGAATGCGCTTACGACTGGCCGGCGCGGCGGCGGTCCTCGCCCTGACCACGGTGATCAACGGCGTCCCCGCCCAGGCCGCCCCGCCCACGAAGCAGGTGGAGGACCTCGACCGCGGCCTGGTCAGCGTCCGGTCCGGATCGGGCAACCTCGTGTCCTGGCGGCTGCTCGGCACCGACCCCGACGGCGTCGCCTTCAACGTCTACCGGGGCTCCACCAGGGTCGCCACGAACCTCACCGCCTCCACCAACTACCTCGACAACGGCGCCGCCGCCGACGCCTCGTACACGGTCAGGGCGGTGGTCGGCGGGGCCGAGCAGGCCGCCTCGCCCGCCTCGCTCCGCTTCACCGGCGGCTCGTACCTCGACGTGCCGATCCAGCCGCCGTCGGGCGGCACGACACCGGACGGGGTCGCCTACACCTACAACGCCAACGACGCCGGCGTGGGTGACATGGACGGCGACGGCCGGTACGAGATCGTGCTCAAGTGGGACCCGTCCAACGCCAAGGACAACTCCCAGTCGGGCTACACCGGCAACGTGTACGTGGACGCGTACCGGCTGGACGGCACCCGCCTGTGGCGCATCGACCTGGGCCGCAACATCCGCGCGGGCGCCCACTACACCCAGTTCCAGGTGTACGACTACGACGGCGACGGCCGGGCCGAGGTCGCGATGAAGACCGCCGACGGCACCAGGGACGGCGTCGGCACGGTCATCGGCAACGCCTCGGCCGACTACCGCAACTCCAGCGGCTACGTCCTGTCCGGCCCCGAGTACCTCACCATGTTCGACGGCCAGAGCGGCGCCGCCAGATCCACCGTCTCCTACGACCCGCCCCGGGGCACCGTGTCGAGCTGGGGCGACTCGTACGGCAACCGCGTGGACCGCTTCCTGGCCGGCACCGCGTACCTGGATGGCGAGCGCCCGTCGCTGATCATGGCCCGCGGCTACTACACCCGTTCCGTCATCGCCGCCTGGGACTTCCGCAACGGCACGCTCACCAAGCGCTGGACGTTCGACAGCAACTCGGCGGGCTCCCAGTGGACCGGCCAGGGCAGCCACAGCCTGTCCGTCGGCGACGTCGACCAGGACGGCAGGGACGAGATCGTGTACGGCGCCATGGCCGTCAACGACAACGGCACCGGCATGTGGACCACGGGCACCGGCCACGGCGACGCCCAGCACCTGGGCGACTTCGACCCGGCCAGGGCGGGCCTGGAGTACTTCAAGGTGAGCGAGTCGGGCTCCCGGCCGTCCTCGCTCTACATCGACCCGCGCACCGGCCAGATCCTCTGGTCCACCCCCGCCAACGGCGACAACGGCCGCGGCGTGGCCGGCGACATCTCGACGGTCAGGGTCGCCAGTGAGTTCTGGTCCGCCGCCGACGCCAACCTGCGCAGCGTCACCGGCAACAACGCCGGCCGCAAGCCGTCCTCGGTCAACTTCCTCATCTGGTGGGACGCCGACCCGCTCCGGGAGCTGCTCGACCAGACCAGGATCGACAAGTACGGCACCAGCGGCGACACCCGCCTGCTGACCGCCTCCGGCGTGCACTCCAACAACGGCACCAAGGCCACCCCGTCGCTGTCGGCGGACCTGTTCGGCGACTGGCGCGAAGAGGTCGTCTGGCCCACCAGCGACAACCGCGCCCTGCGGATCTACGCCACCACCACGCCCACCGACCGCCGCATCTACACCCTGATGCACGACCCGCTCTACCGGGTGTCGGTCGCGTGGCAGAACACCGCCTACAACCAGCCGCCGCACACGAGCTTCTTCATCGGCGACGCCATGCCCACCCCACCCAGGCCGAACATCTACGTCCGCTGACGGCGTCAGGTCGCCAGCGCGGCGTGGGCCGCGGCGAGCCGCTCGGCCTCGCTGCGGTCCGGGCCGGCGCCCGAGACCTCGTCGGCCCATTCCAGCAGGCGGCGCAGGTGCGAGCCGTGCGTGCCGGTGACGACGGGCGGGCTGCCGATGGCGACCTCGCCGCCGGTGCCGTCGATGGTGACGAGCGTGCCCTCCGGGAAGGTACGTCCACCGGCTCGTACGCAGGCGGCCTCCACCATGAGGTCCGCGGCCCCGACGACGGCGGGTTTGCCCATCGACCGCGCCACGACGGCGGCGTGGCTGGTGGGACCGCCGCGGGCCGTGACGACGCCCGCGGCGGCGGCCAGGCCGTGCAGGTCGAGCGGCGAGGTCTCCGGGCGCACCAGGATGACGGGGCCGCCGGCGGCCATCCGGACCGCCCGGTCGGCGGTGGTGGCCACCCTTCCGGCCGCGACGCCCGGACAGGCGCCCAGCCCGCGGGTCAGGACGTCGATCGGGCCGGCGGTGTCCATGCGGGGGGTGCAGGCCCGCTGGAGGTGCTGCGGGGAGATCCGGAGCAGGGCCTCGCGGCGGCTGATGACGCCCTCGTCGGCCAGGTCGACCGCGACGCGGACGGCGGCGTGCCCGGCGAGGCCGCCGGGCCGCACCTGCAGGATCCACAGTTCGCCCGCCTCGAAGGTGAACTCCACGTGGCAGGCGTCGCGGTAGTGCTCCTCGGCGCGGCGCAGGGCCTCCAGGAGGGCGGCCCACGTGGCCGGCTCGCGTTCGGCCAGCTCGGGCAGGGGCCGGGTCAGCGAGCCGCCGGAGACGACGTCCTCGCCCTGGCGGCCGAACAGGACGTCGCCGTAGGGGAGGCCCGGCTCGCCGGTGTTGGGGTCGCGGCTGAACGCGACGCCGCTGCCGCTGCGGTCGTCGCGGTTGCCGAACACCATGGCCTGGACGGTGACGGCGGTGCCTAGGTCGTGGGGGATGCCGTGCAGTTGCCGGTACGTCCTGGCGCGCGGCGTCTCCCACGACGAGAAGACGGCCCGTACGGCCAGCTCCAGCTGCCGCATCGGGTCGTCGGGGACCGGTTCGCCCGATCGTTCGACGATGAGCGCCTCGATGGCGTCGGCGCGGTCCCCGGCTTCGCGCAGGGTTTCCGGGGACAGGCCGCAGACCGCGGAGGCGAAGCCGGACAGGAACCGAAGGCGCGAGTCGAGCGCGAAGCGCGGATCGCCCGTCTCGGCCGCCAACCCCGCCGTGGCCTCCGCGGTGAGGCCGAGGTTGAGGATCGTGTTCATCATGCCGGGCATGGACACGCTGCCGCCCGAGCGGACCGCCACCGCCAGCGGCCGTTCCGGCCCGCCGAGGCGCCGTCCCGTGGCGGCCTCGAGGTCGCGGACGGCGGCCGCCAGCTCGGCGGCGAGGCCGCCGGGAAGGCGCCCGTCGCGCAGGAAGGCGCGGCACGCCTCCGTCCCGATCACGAATCCGGGGGGTACGGGCAGTCCGAGGCGGCGCAGGACGACGAGGCCGTGTCCCTTGCCGCCGAGCACGCCCGGCGGCTGCTCGGTCTCCGCCGAGAGCGGGTGAATGTAGGTCATCGACGTCGCCGTTCAGTATCGCGGGCGGCCAAGGGTGACGAGCAGGTCCTCGTGGAGCTGGAACCACACCGCGTGGTACGACGAGGTGCCGTCGGCCAGGTAGTCCAGCTCACCGGCCCGGGCCCGCGCGAGCGCGTCGGCGAGCCGGGTCCGATACCGCCCGAACCGGGGCAGCGCCGCGGCCAGGTCCGCGCAGACGGCCTGGGCACGCCCGTCGAAGTCGGCGAAGCGGTCCAGGACCCGGGAGTCATAGGCGGGGTCGCTGTGGTCGTTCAGCGTCGCCACGCCGTCGACCGGTCGCAGCTGCCAGGCCGTGCAGAGGTCGAGCAGCTCCGGGTTGAGCACGAGGAAGTCCTCGAACGCGGCGGCCACGGCGCCGCGGGCGCCGGCCGCGTCCAATTCGGCGGAGATCCGGTCGGCGTCCTCGGCGCGGCCGGGGTCGGTGAGACCCCACCCGCCGAAGTCGCCCGGAGCATGGGTGACCAGGCCCGCCACGGCGAGGTCGATCAGCTCGGACTCGACGTCGCTCTCAGGGAGCCCCGTCGCCTCGGACACGCGGGTGAGGCTCGTGAACCCGAGGCAGCGAAGGCCGTGCAGCACCAGCAGGTCGGTGCCGGTCGAAGGGGGGACGTTCGGCATGTCGGCAGGGACTCCTAGTCGGTATGGGGAAGGGCGGGTCTCGTGGTGGCGGCGGCGTGGGCGGCGCCCCGGCCGTGGGCGCGGGCGACGATCTCGCCCGCCTGGACGCGTACCGCGGCCTCGGTGGCGTCGTCCGCGTCCGGGATCCCGGCGGCCGAGGCGACGGCGGCGTGCTCGTCGAGGATGAGGTGCAGGCCCGGCCGGGGATCCGGGCCGAACACCCGTCGCAGGCTCGCGGCGAGGTCGCCGATCCTGAGCCGTACGAGACGACCAAGCTCGGCGGGATCGCCGGTGACCACGGCGATGGTGACGCGATCCTCCGGGCGGGCGGCGCGGACGGCCTCCTCGGCCGCCTCCAGCCGGCTGGTCCCCAGTACGGCGATCACACCGTCGGCGTCGAACCCGGCCAGGCGGCCGGTGAGCTCGTCCGGCAGCTCCGCGGGCGGCTCCCAGGCGTCCCGGACGGCTCGCGCGGGGGCGACGAAGGGCAGGTGGGGCGGGTCCCACGTGTCGGCGAGGTCGAGGCCGGCCAGGTGCCGGCAGGCGCGTGCCACGTCGAAGGGGTCACCGAAGCCGGGCGCCGTCTCGGCCAGGTGAGCGGCTCCGCTCAGCAGCGTGAGGACCAGCTCGGCCAGCCGCACCCGCCGTGCGTTGCCGCCGGCGGTGACGTGCCGGTCGAGGACGCGCGGCCCCGGGCCCGGCGCGCGCGCCTCCAGCGCGAGAGCGAGCAGCATCGCCTCCAGCCTGGCGAGCTGCGCCAGCGCGGTGCGACCGGGTTCGTCGTCGAACACGCCGGCCAGCGAACGCGACTGCAGCTTGCCCCCGGCGGGCGTGTCGCCGGACAGGGGCAGCCGTTCGAGCCACACGCGGGCGAACGCCCCCAGCGCCTCGGCCACCCCGGACGGCGGCAGGCCCTCCTCGGCCGCCGCGGGCCCGATCGAGTCGACCAGGACCGCCAGGTAGAGGGCGCGCTTGCCCGGGAAGTTCGAGTAGACCGCGCCACGGGTCAGCTCGGCCCGCTCCGCGATCCGGTCGACCTTGGCGTCGGCGTAGCCGCGCTCGGCGAACTCCTCCCTCGCCGCCGCCAGCACGGCCGCTCGGGTGCGCTCCTGCTGCTGCGCCCGGGTCAGCCTGACCATCGAGCCACACTCCAATCATTCAGATGTTCACATCATCTGAATGATAGCGCTCTTGACAACGGCGGGTGCCACAGGCGAGTCTGACTACGTAGTCATAACCCAGGAGCCGCGAGTGTCCGACGCCAGGCGAAGGCCCCCGAGCAGCACCGACGTCGCCGCCCTCGCGGGCGTGTCGCAGAAAACGGTCTCGCGGGTGCTCAACGGCGAGCCCTACGTCACCGAGGAGGTCCGCGAGCGGGTGCTGGCCGCGGCGCGCGAGCTCGGCTACCGCCGCAACACCGCGGCCAGGGCGCTCCACCTGGGCCGCTTCCACCGCATCGGGGTCGCCTCGATCGGCAGCTCGCTGTACGGCCCGTCGTCCCTGCTCGTCGCCTTGGAGCGGCAGGCCAGGGAGCTCGGGTACGCGGTCGCGGTCGCCTACACGGGCGAGGGCGAAGGCCTCACGAGCGCGGTCGAGTCGCTGCTGGCCCAGGGCGTGGACGCCGTCGTGGTCTCCGACCCGATCGACGACCCGATCAACGGGGGCCAGGACCTGCGCATCGACCCGGAGGTGCCCGTGCTGAGCTTCCGGCCGGTCCCCGGGCTCGACGGGCCGCGCGTGGTGGTCACCGGCGCGTCCGGCGTGGACGCGGGCAGACAGGCGACCGAGCACCTGCTCGGCCTGGGGCACGCCACCGTCTGGCACGTCGCCGGGCCGCACCGGTGGTGGGCGGCGCGCGACCGGGCGCGCGGCTGGCGGGAGGCGCTGGCCGCCGCCGGGGCCCCGGAGCCGCCTGCGCCGGAGGGCGACTGGTCCCCCGCCTCCGGGTACGCGGCGGGCCGGGTGCTGGCAGCCGACCCGCGGGTCACAGCGGTGTTCGTGGCCAACGACGACATGGCGATCGGCGTGCTGCGCGCCCTGGCCGAGGCCGGTCGCCCGGTCCCGGACGAGGTGAGCGTGGTCGGCATGGACGACATCCCGGCGGCCGCGTACCTGTCGCCCCCGCTGACCACCATCCGCCAGGACTTCGAGGCGATCGCCCGCCACGGCCTCGCCCTGCTCGCCGCCGAGATCGAGCGCCGCCCCGGCGAGCCCGCCCTCGGCGACCGGCCCGCGCACCTCGTGGTGCGCCGATCGACCGCATCCCCCGCGAAGTGAGAAAGGAACCCCTGTGCCGCGAGTACTCTTCGGCGCCGCCTACTATCCCGAATACCACCCCGCCGACCTGCTGAAGACCGACCTGGACCTGATGGCCGACGCGCGCTTCTCGGTGATCCGGGTCGGCGAGTCGGTCTGGTCCACCTGGGAGCCCGAGAACGGCCGCTTCGACCTCGACTGGCTGCAGCCGGCGCTGGACGGCGCGCACGAGCGCGGCATCGGGGTCATCCTGGGCACGCCGACGTACGCGGTGCCGCCGTGGCTGGCCCGGCTCTACCCGGAGATCGCCGGGGAGCGGGCCACCGGGCAGCGCATCGGGTGGGGCGCCCGCCAGGAGATGGACTTCACGCACCCGGCCTTCCGCTTCCACGCCGACCGGATCACCCGCAAGGTCGTCGAGCGCTACGCCGGCCACCCGTCGGTCATCGGCTTCCAGGTCGACAACGAGCCGGGCCCGCACCTGCTGCACAACCACGGCGTCTTCCAGCGGTTCGTCGACTGGCTGCGCGAGCGTTACGGCGACGTGGAGACGCTGAACCGGGAGTGGGGCCTGGTCTACTGGTCGCACCGGCTGTCGGACTGGGCCGACCTGTGGCGGCCGGACGGCAACGCCCAGCCGCAGTACACGCAGGCGTGGCGGCGTTTCCAGGCCGACCAGGTGACCGAGTTCATCGCCTGGCAGGCGGACATCGTGCGCGAGTACGCCCGTCCCGAGCAGTTCGTCACCACGTGCATCGCCTACGACCGGCCCGCCGTGGCCGACGAGGAGCTGACCCGGCGGCTCGACGTCACCGCGGGCAACCCGTACTACACGATGCAGGACGGCTTCGCGCTGCCCGCGCCGCAGGACGCGCCGCAGAGCTGGATGACCAGGAACACCTGGGAGCTGTACCTCAGCGCGGACCGGATGTTCTCCTCCCGCCAGGAGCCGTTCCTGGTGACCGAGACGAACGCGCAGGCCATCGGGGGGCCCTGGGTGAACCAGCCCGCCTACGACGGCCAGTGGCGGCAGGCCGCGTGGGCGCTCGTCTCCCGGGGCGCCACCATGATCGAGTACTGGCAGTGGCGGACGCTGGTGTTCGGCACGGAGACGTACTGGGGCGGCGTGCTGCCGCACAGCGGGCGGCCGGGGCGCACGTACCGGGAGATCGCCCGGATCGGGGCCGAGCTGGAGACGGCGGGCGAGCTGGTCGAGGGGCTCATCCCGGACGCGGACGTCGCGATGCTCTACTCCACGTCGAGCAAGTGGGCGCTGAGCGCCCAGCCCGCGCTCGGGCGGCCCGACGGCGGGCCGGACGAGCGCTCCTACCAGGGCATCTTCGAGCCGTTCTACCGTGGCGCGTTCGACGCCGGCTGCCAGGTGCGGGTGCTGCACGCCGCCCAGGCGGTCGCCGAGGAGCCGGGCGCGCTGGCCGCCCGGCATCCGGTGCTGGTGGCCGCCGGGCTGTACGTGGCCGACGACGCCACGCTGGACTGGCTGACGGCGTACGCGGCGGCCGGCGGGCACCTGGTGGTCGGCCCGCGCACCGGCTACGCCGACGCCGAGGCCCGGGCCCGCAGGGACGTCCAGCCGGGCAGGCTGGCCGACGCCGCGGGCGCCTGGTACGACGAGTTCAGCAACCTGACCGAGGACGTGCCGGTCAGGGGTGAGGCATTCCCGGAGGGCGCGGCGGGCACCCGGTGGGCGGACGGCCTGCAGGCGGACGGGGCGGAGGTCCTGGCCGGTTACGAACACCCGCATTTCGGGCAGTTCGCGGCGATCACCACCCGCGCGCACGGGCGGGGCCGGATCACCTATGTCGGCACCGTCCCCAACGCGGCGCTGGCCGAGGCCCTGTTCCGCCGGCTGGTGCCGGCGCCCGGCCCCTGGTCGGACCTGCCGCCCGGCGTCACCTCGACCGGCGCCACCGCGCGTGACGGGCGGCGGGTTCGTTTCCTGCACAACTGGGGGTGGGAGCCCGCGTCGGTGCGGGTACCGGTCCCGGTACGGGATGTGCTCGACGGCTCCGTCCACGAGGCCGGCGCCGAGTTGCCGCTGGGACCGTGGGACGTGCGGGTGCTGTCGGAGACGGTGGGCGGCGACGTACGCTGATCTTGCGCCCGTACGGCCAGGAAGGAAACGCATGGCGGTCAACGTCACTGTCTGGAGCGAGAACTACCACGAGCCACGCGAGGAGGCGGTACGCCGCATCTATCCCGACGGCATGCACGGCGCCATCGCGGAGGGGCTGACCGAGCTGCTGGGCGAGCGCGTGAGCACCCGCACCGCCGTGCTCGACGAGCCCGAGCACGGCCTGACCGACGCGGTCCTGGCCGCCACCGACGTGCTGACCTGGTGGGGCCACATGGCGCACGAGGAGGTCGACGACAAGGTCGTGGAACGCGTGCGGCGGCGCGTGCTGGGCGGCATGGGCCTGCTGGTGCTGCACTCGGCCCACTACTCCAAGATCTTCCGTGCGCTGATGGGCACCACCTGCACGATCAACTGGCGCGACGCCGCCGAGCGCGAGCTGGTCTGGACGGTCGCGCCCGGCCACCCGATCGCGCAGGGCGTGCCCCGTCCGCTGGTCATCGAGCAGCAGGAGACGTACGGCGAGCCGTTCGGCATCCCGGAGCCCGACGAGCTGGTGTTCATCAGCAACTTCAGCGGCGGCGAGGTGTTCCGCAGCGGCTGCTGCTTCCGCAGGGGGCTGGGCAAGATCTTCTACTTCAGCCCCGGCGACCAGGAATATCCCGTCTACCACCACCCCGATGTGCGGCGGGTGCTGGCCAACGCCGTCCTGTGGGCCGCGCCGCCGGACGGCGTGGGCGAGCCGCTCCAGAACGCCCACACCCCCATCCAGTGGTAGGAGGGGGCCGCGTGACCTTCGACACCGTCAAGGAGGACAGGCCGCTGCGCGGCGTGGTGGTCGGCGCGGGCTACATCGGCGGCCAGTGGGCGCCCGAGCTGCTCGCCCACCCCGGCACCGAGCTGGTGGGCTGGGTGGACGTGGTGGAGGAGCGCGCCCGGGCCTCCGCCGCCGAGCTCGGCCTCGACGACCTGCCCGTCAGCGCCTCGCTGACCGCCGTGCTCGACGGCGAGGAGCCCGACTTCATCGTCAACTGCACCGTCCCCCAGGCCCACCACGACGTGACGGTCACGGCGCTGGGGCGCGGGGTGTCGGTGCTGAGCGAGAAGCCCATGGCGGTCACCCTGGACGAGGCCCGATCCATGGTGCGGGCGGCCGACGAGGCGGGGCGGCTGTTCGCGGTCAACCAGAACCGCCGTTTCATGCAGACCCTGGTGGCCTTCCGGCGCACGGTGGCCGACCTGGGCTCGCTGGGGGTGCTGACCTCGGAGTTCTTCATGCCCTACCGTGGGCCGGCGTTCCTGGGGACACTGGAGCATCCGCTGTTACAGGACATGGCGATCCACCTGTTCGACGCGGCGCGGGCGGTGTCGGGGACGGATCCCGTGTCCGTCTACTGCGAGTCGTTCCGGCCGTCGTGGACGTGGTATCCGGGGGCGTGCTCGGCGACCGCGATCTTCGAGATGACCGGCGGGCTGCGCTACACGTTCGCCGGGAGCTGGTCGGCGCCGGGCCAGGCGACGTCGTGGACGGGCAGCTGGCGGGCCGCCGGTCCCCGGGGGACGGCGCGCTGGGACGGCAAGAGTGATCCGACGGCCGAGGCGGCCGAGGGGCACGTGGTGCGGCCGCACCCGCCGGAGGCCGACGCCTTTCCCGGTCGCCGGCGCTTCCAGGGGCTGGCCGAAGGGCTGGAGGAGTTCGTGACGGGGCTGCGTACGGGGCAGGCGCCGCAGGGCGAGTGCCACGACAACATCCGCAGCCTGGCCATGGTCACCGCGGCCCTGGAGTCGGCCCGCACGGGCGCGCGGGTGCCGATCACGCTCTGACACGCCGGGGGCCGTGTCCCGGCGCGGCCCCCGCTAGGATGGGAGGGCGCTGCCGGGCGCGTCCAGTCCGCGGGGAAGGGATCATCCCACCGGCGGCACACCCGCATGTGGCCGACGGACCCCGGCCCGAGCTCGCGGACCCGGGCAGCCGGAGGTTCGCCGTGTCCGATCTTCCCCAGCGCCCTTCGCTGGAGCACCTGCGCAAGCAGGCCAAACACCGCAAGCGCGCCCGGGGCATCCCGCTGAGCCGGGCGCAGTTCGAGCTGGCCCGCGAGTACGGCTTCCCGAGCTGGCCGAAGCTGGTCGAGCACGTGCGCGTCGCCGCCCTGGAGGGCATCGAGCGGGCGCTCGTCCTGGCCGATCCGGCCGCGCTGGCGGCCTTCCTGCCGGCCGGTGAGCCGGTCGGCGGCCTCCCCCCGCTGCTGGCGCTGCTGCGGCGGGCCGTCGCCCCCGCCGAGCGGGTACGCGAGTGCGCCAGGCTCCTGCTGGAGGCGGGCGCCGACCCCGGGAGCCACACCGTGGAGGGGGACGGCAGGCGGACGGCACTGTTCGACGCCGTGGAGCGGGGTGACCCGGCCCTGGTCCGGCTCCTCGTCGAGCGGGGCGCGCCCGCGGACGCCGACGCCTTCTACCACGCGTGCGAGCAGTCGGACCCGGCCTTCCTCGACCTCCTCCACCGGCCCGGCTTCGAGCGCATGGTGGTGCACAAGCTGGACTTCGAGGACGCGGCGGGGCTGCGCTGGTTCCTCGACCGCGGCGCCGACGTGAACGCCTGCCGCGCCCTGCACCAGGCCATCGCCCGCGGCCGGGGCGTCACCATCCTGACGATGCTCCTCGACGCCGGGGCCGATGTGAACCTGCCGTGGGACCGCTGGGACGTCGGCCGCCGCCCCCTCGCGCTGGCCGCCCGCTGCGGCCACCTGGCGGCCTACGAGCTGCTGGCCTCGCGTGGCGCGACGGCCGAGCTGGACCCGGTGGACGCGGCCGTCCTGGCCGTGGCCCGGGGCGAGTCGGCGCGCCTGCCCGCCGCGCCGCCGCCGGCTCTCGGCAACCCGGCGGACACCGGGGACTACGGCTGGGCGCTGGGCCAGTTCGCGCTGCTGGGCCGTACCGACGTGGTTCGGGCTCTGCTGGACGCCGGGATGGCGGTGGACACGCGCGGCTGGAGCAACTTCACGCCGCTCGACCAGGCCGCCATGCACGGCCGGACGGCGACGGTGCGGCTGCTGATCGGGCGTGGCGCCGATCTGGACGACCGCGCCTTCGACGACGAGGGGCCGACGCCGCTGGACTGCGCGCTGTGGGGGCTGCGCAACAACCGCGCGGAGGACGGCGACTACCTCGGCACGGTGGAGGCGCTCCTGGAGGCGGGCGCCCCCACCCGCCTGGGCCCGCCCACGGGCGATCCGGCCGTCGACGCCCTCCTGGAACGGTCAGCCGAGCTTGAGCAGTAGCTCGGAGAGCTCGACCGGCATGGTGATCATGCAGTCGTGGCCGGTCGCCAGCTCCCACACCTGTGCCGGGCTGCCGTTGGGCTGCATCGCGGGGACGGGGCGCCGGGTGATGCCTTCCGGCATGCCGACGGTGCAGTGGATGTGGGTCCGCGGGATCGTGTTCACGGCCGGGTTGTCCAGCCGGACCGGTTGCCGGAGGCAGCGCACCGGCTGATCCGACAGCATCGAGCGCAGCCAGGCGGCGTCCGCCGGGTCGGTGACCCCGAACAGGCCCGCGGGCGGCGGCAGCTCCGGCAGCGGCGGAACCCGCCAGCCGCTGCCGGACCGCACGGCGCGGTCGATCAGGGCCCGGGTCACCGGCTGGACGTCGGCCGCGCTCTCGCCGTCCTCCGGGACCATCGCGTCGAGGTAGACCAGCCGGGCGATCCGGTCCGGGACCTGATTGGCGGCGGAGGAGATGACCAGCCCGGCGTAGCTGTGCCCCACGAGTGTCACCTCGGTGAGGTCTTCCTCGATGATCAGCCTGACGACGTCGTCGACGTGCGTGTCCAGCCCCACCTCGGGGCCGAGCAGATGCGCCTTGTCGCCGAAGCCGGTCAGCGACGGCGCGAACACCCGGTGCCCGGCCGACGCCAGCAGCGGGACCACCCGCTCCCAGCACTGTCCGCTGTGCCAGGCCCCATGTATCAGCAGATATGTAGACATGGTTGCCCAGGCTGGCGATCAGGCCCTGACGGAGCCAGAGCCCCCGCGATCCTGGGGGTGACAGGACCAGGCAGGCAGGCGGTCGCCCGGATTACAGTGCGGAGATGAGCGAATCGAACCTGCTGGGTGATTACGTGCGCGCGCGCCGCGAGCTCGTCACTCCCGAACAGGTCGGCATCCCCGTTTCCGGGGTGCGGCGCGTGCCGGGCCTGCGCCGGGAAGAGGTCGCGATGCTGGCCGGCATCAGCGCCGACTACTACCTGCGCCTGGAGCAGGGCCGCGACCGCAACCCCTCCGCCCAGGTCCTCGAATCCCTCGCCCGGGTCCTGCGGCTCGACGACGACGCGACGGCGTACCTGCTGCGCCTGGGCGCCGGCAAGCCCCGGCGGCGCCGACGCCGGCCCAGGAGGGAGACCGTCCCGCCGGGCGTCGCCCAGCTCGTCGCCACGCTCCCGCTCCCCGCCTACGTCGAGGGCCGCTACTTCGACGTCCTCGTCGCCAACGCCTTGGCGACCGCTCTGTCGCCCCGCCTGGCGGCCGGGGCCAACCGCCTGCGGGACGTGTTCCTCGACCCCGCCGAGCAGGCGCTCTACCCGGGCTGGGAGAGCGCCGCCGCGGGCATGGTCGCCGGCTTCCGCGAGTCCGTCGGCACCGACACCGACGACCCCCGATTCATCGAGCTCGTCGGCGAGCTCTCCCTGGCCAGCCCCCGCTTCAGCCGGCTCTGGGCGCGCCACGACGTGGTGGCGTGCGAAGGCGCGCCCAAGCACATCGACCACCCCCAGGTCGGTGGCCTGCGGCTGAACCGGGAGAGGCTCGGCGTCGGCGGCACGTCAGGCCAGACGCTCGTCGTCTACCACCCGGACCCGGGCACTGACAGCGCCGACAAGCTCGCGCTTCTCGCCTCGGCCATGAGCGACTTGAAGACCCGCATGCCGCGTGAGGTCGGCGGGGCAGGAGCAGCCAGAGGGGGATGAAAGATACTGCAAAGAACCATATGACGTGACGAAAACCATGGCCCCCAGCACGTAGAGTGACGGATCTGGAGAGGGCTCTGGGGCGAGGTCACGATCGGGATGGTGTGGGAAGACGCGCCGTACCCGATGCTGACGGTCGACACCGCCGGCATCATCGAGCAGGCGAACGAGGCGGCCCGGCTGCTTCTCGCCGGCGCGGCCGTCGGCGTACCGCTGGCGCGGGTCGCCCCGGCCTGGCTGTCGCGGGCCCACCGCGAGGTCTGCGCCGGGCGCCATGGCGATCAGCGGGCCCGCGGGCCGGTCGGCGGGCCGGTGTTCGAGGCGCATCCCGTGCACGCCGACCGCCGTCGGGTCACGTGGTGGCTGGTCGACGTCGACGATCAGGAGCGGGCCGTCGAGGAGCTGCGCGCCGAGCGGGAGTGGACCGCTTTCATGGTGCAGGCGTCCGTCGAGCTGCAGTCGTCGCTGAACCTGGAGCGTTGCCTGGAGGCGACCGCGCGCCTGGCCGCCCGGCGGCTCGCCGACACCGCGCTGGTCGTCATGCCGCTGGCCCCTCGCCAGTACGCGATCGTCCGCTGCGGGCCGCGGGGCGAGGTGTCCAGCGAGCGCGCGTCCATCGATCCCCGTACGGTTCCGGGGCTCGCGGAGGCGCTGCAGGGTTTCCCCCCGGCGCCCACCCGGTGGATCGAGCCGGCCGAGGCCCCCTCGTGGGTGCTGCGTGACCAAGGCGGCGAGGTGGGCTGCGTGGCGGTGACCGCGCTGCCCGGCCATGGCCTGCCCGCGGGCGCGCTGGTGCTGCTGCGCCGTACCCCTCAGGCCGGGTTCTCGGACGCCGAGCAGGTGTTCGTGCCGCTGTTCACCGCGTGGGCCGGCGCGGCGATCTCGGTCGCGCGGCTGTACGCCGAGCAGGCCGCCATCGCCGAGACCCTGATGGCCGAGCTGCTGCCGCCCGTGACGCCGCCGCTGGAGGGCGTGGAGCTGGCGGCCCGCTACCGCGCCGCGGGCGACAGCGAACGCGTCGGCGGCGACTTCTACGACGTGCATCCCGTCGGCGGCTCCGGCCGGGAGTCCCTGGTGGTGCTCGGCGACGTGTCGGGCAAGGGCCTGGAGGCCGCCGTGCTCACCGGCAAGATCCGCAACGTCCTGCGCGCCCTGGTGCCGCTGGCCGACGACCACCATCGGGTGCTCGAACTGCTGAACGGCGTGCTGCTCACCCACGGGGAGCCGACGAGCTTCGTCACGCTCGTCCTGGCCTCGATCGAGCGCCGCGAGCAGCGGCTCGGGTTGCGGCTGACCAGCGCCGGGCACCCGCCGCCGCTGATCCTGCGCAACGACGGCCGCGTGGAGCCGGTCCACGGCGTCGGCACGCTGATCGGCCTGTTGGAGCACATCACCAGTGTCACCGAGTCGGTGCTGCTGGAGCCCGGCGAGACGTGCCTGCTCTACAGCGACGGCATCGTCGAGGCCAGGGGCGGCCCGCTCGGCGACGAGTTCTTCGGCGAGGAGCGGCTGTGCGAGCAGCTCCGGCAGTGCGCCGGCATGCCCCCGGAAGCCGTGGCCGATCGCGTGCAGATGCTGGCCTGCCAGTGGGTCGGCGGCGGCGAGCACGACGACATGGCGGTCGTCGCCATCACCGCGCCCCGCGAGCCGTCTCACCGCGAGCTGCCATGACCCACGACGTCGAGGAACGCGTCGAGGCGCTGTGGGCGGCGGCGACGGCCGGGGACGAGTACGCCGCCGGCGGCGCGGTGCTGGCCGCGCTCGACGCCGGGATGCCGATGGAGACCCTGCTGGTGGACGTCGTCGCCGCGGTGCAGTCGCGCGTCGGCCGGGAGTGGGCGGCCAACCGCATCACGGTCGCCCAGGAGCACACCGCCACGGCCGTCAACGAGCGCGTGCTCGCCACCCTCGCCCATCAACCTCCCGTACGGGGAGAGCCCGGCAGGGGCCGCGTCACGGTGGCCTGCGTCCACGGCGAGTGGCATGCGTTCCCGGCGCGGCTGCTGGCCGAGGTGCTGCGCCTGCGCGGCTGGCACGTCGACTACCTGGGGGCGCAGGTGCCCACGCCGCACCTGGTCGCCCACCTGCACCGGACGAACCCGGACGCGGTGGCCCTGTCCGGCTCGCTCGCGCCCCGGCTGCCCGCCGCGCACGCTGCGATCACGTCGTGCCAGGGCGCGGGCACGCCGGTGCTGGCCGGTGGCGCCGCCTTCGGCCCGGACGGCCGCTATGCCCGCCTGCTCGGAGCCGACGCCTGGGCCCCCGACGCGTGCGCCGCCGCCGACCTGCTGGCCGGCGGGCCGCCGCCGCGCCGGAGCGCCGACGCGCCGCCGCACCTGGCCGGCCCCGAGTACGCCGCCCTCACCGGATCCGCCGCGGACCTGGTCAGAGGCGTCGTGGCGGAGCTGATCCGGCGCGTCCCAGAGACGGCCCCGGCTTACGCGGAGCGCCGGCTCGAACACCCCGCCGACGACGTCGCGTCCATCGTCGACTACCTGCGGGCCGCCCTGTACGTCGACGACCCCGAGCTGTTCTCCTCCTTCGCGGGCTGGATGGCCGAAGTCCTCACGGCCCGCGGCGTCCCGGCGAGCGTGCTGCTCACCGTCCTGGAGGCGCTGGCCGAGCGCCTCCCCGGCTCCCCCCGCGCCCTCGTCATGCTGGCGGAGGCGCACGACGTGGTGCGGGGCCGCCGCACGGGCGATCATTGATCGCGTCGGCAGCGGAGCGGACAAGGAGGGCGAGATGGCGATCGACCTGATGGCCTCGGTGCGCCTGCTGGAGGCGGTGACGGAGCGGGAGGCGGACCCGCGCGCGGCAAGACCGACCTGATCCAGCGCTTCGTCGACGAGGCCCGCCGATCACGCGGCCTGCCCCTCGTCCCCGTCTGGGAGGAATGAGGGGGGTTCACGCCTAGTTCTTGATGCCCGTCAGGGTGACCCCCTCGATGAAGTAGCGCTGCATGAAGAAGAACAGCGCGATGATCGGCGCGATGATGGCCGCCGAGGCCGCCATGAGGTAGCCCCACTGGGTGATGTACATGCTCTGGAACGACGCCAGCCCCAGGGACAGCGTGTAGTTCTCCTCGTTCTGCAGGTACAGCAGCGGCCCGAGGAAGTCGTTCCAGGTGCCGATGAACGTGAAGATGGTCACCACGATGATCGCGGGTTTGGACAGCGGCATGACGATCGTCCAGAACACCCGCCACGGCGAGGCCCCGTCGATGTAGGCGGCCTCGTCCAGCTCGAACGGGATCGTCAGGAAGAACTGCCGCAGCAGGAAGATGTTGAACACTCCCCCGCCCGCCCCGGCGAACCAGCTCGGCACGGTGAGGGGCGCGATGGTGTCGATCGCGTCCAGCTCCTGCCACATGATGAACGTCGGGATGAGCGTCACCGCGTACGGCAGCATCACGCCGCTCAGCAGCAGCGCGAAGACGATGTTGCGCCCGCGCCAGCGCAGCCTGGAGAAGCTGAAGGCCGCCACCGCGCAGGTCAGCACGGTGCCCAGGACGCTGATGACGGCGATGACCACCGTGTTGAGGAAGTAGCGGGCGAACGGCTGGGTGGTGAGGGACTCGCTGAAGTTCGACCACTGGAACGGCGAGGGGATCCACTGGGGCGGCGAGACGAACATCTGCGCGTCCTGCATGAGCGCGCTGCGCACCAGCCAGACGAACGGCAGCAGGGTCGGGATCGACCCCGCCACCAGCGCCACGTAGAGCAGGATCCGACCATATCTGCGCGGTTTGCGCAGCCCCTGGGTCGGGGCCACGCCTCGCGCGGTGGTCTTGTCCGGTGTCGCCAGGGCGGTCATCGCGCGCCTGCCATCTCGTAGTAGACCCAGCGGCGGGCGTTTCTGAACATGAGGAACGTGACCACCATAATGATCATGAACAGGGTCCAGGCGAGGGCGCTGGCGTAGCCCATCTCGCTCTCGGTGAACGCCTTGCGGAACAGGTAGTAGACGTAGAAGAGCGTGGCGTGGTTGGGGCCGCCCTCGGTCATCACGTACGCCTGGTTGAACACCTGGAAGGTGCCGACCACGCCGACCACCAGGTTGTAGAAGATGGTCGGCGTCATCATCGGCAGCGTCACGTGCCAGAAGCGCCGCCACGCGCCGCCGCCGTCGATCGAGACGGCCTCGTACAGGTGCCTCGGCACGCCCTGCAGCCCCGCCAGGAAGATCACCATGGTGTTGCCGAAGCCCCACGTGCTCATGATGATCATCGAGGGCACCGCGGTCGACTCGGCGTAGATCCACTGTGAGCCCGGCAGGCCTCCCTGCCGGAGCAGGGAGTTGAGCAGGCCGAAGTCCGGGTTGAAGATCCAGATCCACAGGACGACGTTGGCGATGGCGGGGACGAGCGTCGGCAGGTAGAAGATCGTCCGCCAGACGGCCAGGCCGCGCACCTTCTGGTTGAGCAGCATGGCCACGGCGAAGCTGACGATCAGCACCAGCGGCACCGCGCCGAGGGTGTAGTACGTGGTGGTGGACAGCGACTTCCAGAACAGCTCGTCCTGGACCATGGTGGCGTAGTTGTCCAGGCCGATGAAGTTCGGGCTGGCGCCGATCGTCCAGTCGGTCAGGCTGAAGAACGCCGACGCCACCATCGGCCCGATCGTGAAGATGACGAAGCCGAGGATGGCGGGCAGCGCCATCAGGACGCCCCATCGTGCTTCGAGGCGGCGCATCAGAGCTCCTGGGTGTGCTGCCAGCCCTGGAGCATGCTGGAGATCTTCGGCGCGACGGCCTTGAGGATCTCGGCGGCCGGGCGCTTGCCGGTCTCGAGCTCCTGGAGAGCGGGGGTGAGCACGTCGCTGGAGATGGTGGACATGTTCTTGACGCGGTTGCCGAACGTGGGGACGCCGTGGTCGCGCGCGTAGTCCACCACGGCCGTGCGGAACTCCGCCGGGTGGAGCTCGTTCTTGGTCCAGGAGTCGATGGAGGCCTGGTCCTCGTAGTACTTCTTCTCCTGCGGCATCCACAGGCCCTTGGCGAACAGGTCGACGTAGCGCGGGTCGTTGTGGAAGGCGAACAGCTCGACCGCCTCCTGCTCGTGCTTGGACCCCGCGAACACCGCCGAGGCGCCCGCCACCTGCGAGGAGGTGAACGGCTCCTTGTACTTGGGCAGCACGCCGATGCCGTAGTCGACCTTGCTCTCGTTCATGTCGAGCAGGCTCCAGTGGCCGTCCACCACCATCGCCACCCGCTTGGTCTTGAGCAGGATGTTGGTGCCGGGCACGTCGTCGCCGGTCGCGGCCAGCTGGCCCGGGCCGGGGGCGACGCGGTGCTTGTAGATGAGGTCCTGCAGGTTCTGGAACACCTGGATCGCCTCGGGCGTGTCGAGCAGGCACTTCTTGCCGGTCTCGTCGGCGAAGTCGACGCCGTTGCTGCGCAGGAACCCGTACCAGGCGGCGCCGTAGGTGATGCTGCTGGAGATGCCGAACTGCTTGATCTGCTTGGGGTCGAAGCCCGACTCGTCCGGGTGCTTGCCGCTCTGGTCGATGGTCAGCTTGTAGGCGTTCTCGACGAGCTGGTCCCACGTCCACGCGGAGGCGGCGTCGGCGGGCGGGGTCACCCCGGCGGCCGCGACGGCGGACTTGCTGTACCACAGCAGCTCGATCTCGTTCGCGGTCGCGACGCCGTGCAGGTTGTCCTGACCGCTCCACAGGTACGCGTCCGGCAGGTATCCGGCCAGCTGCGGATATTTCTTCAAATAGGGGAACAGGTTGACCAGCTTGCCCTGCTGGCCCAGGCGGTACGACATCGCCAGCGGCACGTACCCGGCGTCCGGGAGCCGGTTGCTGGCCACGAGCGTGTTGAGCTTCACGTCGTACTCGTCGGGCGTGTAGAGCGGCTTGACCGTCACCCCCGCGTGCTTCTGCTCGTACTGCTTGAGCATCCGCTCGACGGCCGCCTTCTCGAACGTCGAGCCCCAGTACATGAACTGGAGCTGCACGTTCTTGCCGCCCGAGCCGGAGCCCGAGCCGCCACCGCAGGCCGCGGCCGCGGTGCCGAGGGCGGCGAGCCCGCCCAGCTTCAACAGGTCGCGTCTTCTCATCCGCGTCTTTCCTTACGCGAGGGGGATCCAGACCCGCATCGGGCCGCCGTCCCGGTTGTCCCACTGGAAGTAGGGGACGGCGGTCGCGGTCACGCTGGTGCTGGTCGCCAGGGGTTTCGTGGTGTACGGCAATCCGCCGCGCGGCTCGTCCACGGCGACGGCGTCGGTTTCGATCACTACGGTGCGCCCCACGCCCGGGAGGTCGTCCACGGGCTTCGGACGCAGGGGTGCCTGCGGGCTCAGGGCGAGGTCGTCCACCTCGACGCCCTCGGGCTGGTCGGCCTGCTCGAAGCAGTAGACGAGCGGTCCGCGCTCCAGGGCCACGCTGCCCCGCACCGCGTCGATCCTGCGGTGGGGGTGGACGAGCCTGGGCGTCATGTCGAGCCGGAGCTCGACCGTGTCGCCCTGACGCCACCGACGACGGATGCGGAAATATCCGTCTTCGGCGGCTCGGGCGGGAAGGTCATCGATGTAGGTGTTCTCGCTCCAGGCGGGGATGCGGAGCGCTAGCTCCCATTCGCCCTCGTCCTCGATCGTGAGGCGGACGAGCCCGTCCCACGGGTAGTCGGTCTCGATCCGGACCCGGCCGTGCACGGTCCCGGGGACGTACTGGTGCAGCTGCAGGCCGGCGTCGGTGGTCGTGGCCAGGTAGGAGCCGAGCGAGGCCACCAGGCGCATGATGTTCGGTGGGCAGCAGGCGCACGCGAACCACTCCCTGCGCCGCCCCAGGTAGGCGTCCTCGACGAGGTCGGCGCGGCGCTGCAGCGGGTTGACGTAGAAGAAGCGCACCCCGTCGGCCGACGTGGAGGCGGCGAAGGCGTTGTAGAGCGTGCGCTCGATCAGGTCGGCGTGGCGGCCGTGGCCGGTGGCCAGGAGCAGCCGCCAGTTCCAGTGGATGCTCGCGATGGCGGCGCAGCTCTCGCTGTAGGCGCGGTCGGACGGCAGCTCGTACCGCTCGCCGAACGCCTCGCCGTCGTGGCGCGAGCCGTGGCCGCCCGTGATGTACGTCTTGGTCGCGACCATGTCCTCCCAGCGGCGCAGCGAGCACTCCAGCAGGGACTCGTCGCCGGTCTCCAGGTAGACGTCGACGATGCCGGCCTCCAGGTAGAGCTGGCGCACGGCGTGCCCGACCGCGGTGTCGGCCTCGCGTACCGGCAGGTGGTCCTGGGCGTACAGCATGCCCATGCCGCTGTCCTTGATGAGGCCCTTGCCGCGGTTGTCGATCAGCTTGGACGCCAGCTCCAGGTACGTGCGCTCGCCCGTCAGCCGGTACAGCTCGACCAGCGCGGTCTCGACCTCGGCGTGGCCGTCGATGCCGTCGTTCCCGCCGGTCAGGAACTCCTCCACCAGGTGGTCGGCGAAGCGCCTGGCGACCTCGACCACCCCCTCGCCGATCCCGGCGCGGGCGGCCGCCACCGCCGCCTGGAACAGGTGGCCCGCGCAGTACATCTCGTGGCTGTACTCGAGCTCGGCGTAGATCTTGTCCGGCTTGACGACCTGGTAGTGCGAGTTGAGGTAGCCGTTGTCACGCTGGGCCTTCTCCAGCACGGCCGCCGCCTGGTCGGCGAACTCGGCGTACTCTGGCTCAGGGGCGCGGACGTGCTCCCACGCGACCGCCTCCAGCTGCTTGTAGAGGTCGGAGTCCTGGAAGCGGTAGCCCTGGAAGGGCCCTTCGCCCTCGCCCGCGGCGCGGCGGAGGTTGGGCAGCACGCCCGAACGCTCCATCTGCTCCAGGCCCAGCGGGATGCTGGCCTCGTGATTGATCCGCTGCCATCGCGCGAACGGGCCGCCGGTGATGACGACGTCATTGATGCCGATCGGCCGCCACAGTGCCCGACTGGACGGAACGACAGGACTCTGATGCATCGAGCTCCTCTAACCTCAACCTCGGGGCCTCGCTGAGAAAACCTTGGGAATAGGTTTTCTCAAACGGAGGGTAAGGTGTGATACATCACAGGTCAAGAGCGGATGCTTGTGCGCGAAAGGGGACTCGGTTGACCAGTCCTTCCGATGGGGCGGCGAAGACCATCACGATCAGGGACGTCGCGGCGGCCGCCGACGTGTCGATCGGCACCGCGTCCAAGGCGCTCAACGGCCGTGGCCGGATGCGCGACGAGACCCGCGACCGGGTGCTGGCCGCCGCCGAGCGCCTCGGCTTCCGGCCCAACCCGCTCGCCCAGGGGCTGCTGGCGGGCCGCACGTACACGGTGGGCCTGGTCACGGGCGACAGCTTCGGCCGCTTCAGCATCCCCGTGATGCTGGGCGCCGAGGACGCGCTGGGCGCGGGGCAGATCTCGGTGTTCATGTGCGACACGCGCGACGACCCGATCAGGGAGCGGCACTACGTCGAGCGCCTGCTGGCCAGGCGCGTCGAGGGCATCATCGTCACCGGGCGGCGCACCGAGCCGCGCGCCGGCATCGGCCGTGACCTGCCCGTTCCCGTCGTGTACGCGATGACGCAGTCGACCGACGACTCGGACGTGTCGATCATCCCGGACGACGAGGGCGGCGGGGCGCTGGCCGCCCGCCACCTCATGGCGACTGGCCGCACCCGCATCGGCCACGTCACCGGGCCGCAGCGCTTCCAGGCCGCGCGGCGGCGCGCCCAGGGCCTGACCACCGCCCTCGCCTCGGCCGGGCTGTCGCCCGCGGGCGAGATCCTGTACGGGCAGTGGAGCGAGGAATGGGGGCGGCAGGGCGCCGACGTGCTGCTGCACGCCGCGCCCGACGTGGACGCCATCTTCTGCGGCAGCGACCAGATCGCCCGCGGGGTCGCCGAGACGCTGCGCGAGCGGGGGCGGCGGGTTCCCGAGGACGTGGCGCTGGTGGGGTTCGACAACTGGGAGCCGATGGCGCTGGGCTGCCGGCCGCCGCTGACGACCGTGGACATGAACCTCGGGGAGATCGGCCGGATGGCGGCCCGCCACCTGCTGGACGTCATCGCGGGCAAGCCCGCCACCGGCGGCGTCACGATCGTCCCGGCCAGCCTGGTCCTGCGCGAGTCGACCCGCCGCGCCGCCCCGTAGCGCGGGGCGCTGCAAGGCGCTGCAAGGACGGCGGATGGGGTTGACCGGTGCTGTGTAACACCTTACTGTGCGCCAGGGAAAACCTATTCCCATCCTTTAAGGAGTCCGAATGGACCGAGGATGCCGCAGCGCCCCGAAAGCCGCCAAGGGCGCCAGGCGAATCACCGTGGCGGCAGTCGTACTCGCCTCCTTACTCACCGGCGTGTCGCAGCCAGCGCACGCCGCCGCGCCGACCGCGACGGTCGTCGACATGTTCGGCAGGACCGTCAACGACTACGGCGTCAAGCTCGTCGACTGGCAGGGCTACCTGGCCAACCCGTACGTCGAGCTCACCGTCAAACCCCCGACCGGCGTCCAGTACCCCGTCACGATCGACCTCAAGGCCGAGGGCACCTCCAGGCTCATGATGGACCTGCCCAGCCAGCTCACCGCCACCGGCGCCACCAAGACGCTGACGTTCGCGAACGCGAACGACCAGAAGGTGTTCCGCCTCGCGATCCACTCCAAGCGGGGCCCCGGCCAGGATGAAAGTTACACGCTCAAGCTGAACATCCGGGACGGGTCAGGCACCACGACCCAGCAGCAGCTGCCGATCCGGGTGCAGCAGGACGAGAAGACCGCGCTGCAGCCCAGCCTGCCCCTCACCTTCGACTACCGCTACGACACCATCACCGGCTACTTCAACGAGCCGAACTTCAGGACCGCCGCCGAGGAGGCGGTGAAGGACTGGTTCAGGTTCTTCGACATGCAGCCGTTCGACACCGTGGCGGCCGGGGCCGAGAACAACCACCTGCCGGGCAACGACTGGCAGAACACCATCAACGTCACCAACAACGCCGCCTACAACGGCATGTACGTGTTCTTCCGCGGCATCCAGACTCCGTACTCGACTGGCTACCCCGCCGCCAACGGCAAGTACAGCACCCGGGGCGGCCAGCAGCTCGCGGGCCCGCTGCACCGCTCGACCGCGATGATCTTCGAGTACGACGAGGCCGGCAAGAAGCTGTTCACCTCCCTGGCCGACGAGGACTGGTACAAGACGGAGATCGCCGGCTCGGTGCTCGACGTGCACGGCCTGGTCATGCACGAGTACGGCCACGCCGTCGCCTACCACAGCGACTGGGCCGGGATGCGCTCCTACGTCGCTTCAGGTGGCAATGACCCCGACGTGGTCGCCTACGAGGGCTACCCCGTCCCCCTGGACAGCAGCTACCACATCCCCGGCGACCAGAAGTACTGGGACCGGCTCAGCGGCCAGAACGGCGGCTGGACCCACATGTTCCCCACCCGCCGGTGGATGCTGACCAAGCTGGCGCTGCTGGTCGCCGAGAACGCCGGGTGGAAGCTCAACCGCAACCTCACGCCGTTCCTGCCGCCGTCCATCGTCACCACCTCCCTGCCGTCGGCCACGCCGGGCACCGCCTACAGCCAGACCCTCCAGGCCAAGGGCGGCGTGCCGTTCTACGACTGGCAGGTCACCAGCGGCTCCCTGCCCGCGGGGCTGACGCTCGACCGGTTCACCGGCGCGATCAGCGGCACCCCCACCACGGCCGGGACGTCCAGCTTCACCGTCCAGCTGCGCGACTACGACAAGCTCAGCACCCCGCAGACCAGGACCTTCCAGCTGACGGTCGGCAGCGGCGGCGGCACCTCCACCAACGTGGCCGGCAGCGCGACCCCGTCGGCGTCCTACACCTCCCCGTGGGAGAGCGTGGCGGCGATCAACGACGGCATCGACCCGCCCAGCTCGAACGACACCGTCAACCGCCGCTGGGGCACCTGGCCCAACACCGGCAGCCAGTGGGCCGAGCTCACCTGGCCGTCCGCCCAGACCCTCAAGTCGGCCGACGTCTACTTCTTCGACGACGCCGACGGCGTGCGCCTGCCCGCCTCCTGGAAGCTCCAGTACTGGAACGGCAGCGCCTACGCCGACGTCCCCGGCACCTACCCGATCGCCATCAACGCCTACAACAAGGTCACGTTCAACCCGATCAGCACCACTCGCCTGCGCGTGGTCCTGCAGAGCGGCCAAGCCTCGGTGGGACTGCTCGAAGTGAAGGCCTACACCTAGAAGGGTTCAATGCGGAAGATCGCCATCTTCAGCGCGCTGGCTGCCCTGGCCGGCGCGCTGTCGGTCCCCTCTCCCAGCCTCGCCGCACGCCAGCCCGCCCCCGCGCTGGACGTGTTCGACATCTTCTACCGCAAGGTGAACGACTACGGCGTCCGACTCGTGGACTGGCAGGGCTACCTCGCCAACCCCTACATCGAGCTGACCGTGCGCGCGCCGAAGGTCCCCGGCATCCAGTACCCGCTGAAGGTGGACCTGCAGGCCAAGGGCACGTCCCGGCTGATGTTCAACATGCCGAGCGAGCTGACGGCCGCCGGGGCGACCAAGTCCTTCACGCTCACCGGCCCCGCCGACCGCGAGGTCGTGCGGCTGGCCATCCACTCCAAGCAGAGCGGCGGCCAGGACGAGCAGCACCAGTGGATCATGAAGACCACGGACGCGAGCGGCGCCACCGGCACCCAGACCATGCCGATCCGGGTGCAGCAGGACGAGAAGACCCCGCTCAAGCCGACGATCCCCATCGACTTCGACTACCGCTACGACGACATCACCGGCTACTTCAAGGACCCCGGCGTCCGCAAGGCCGCCGAGGCCGCCGTGCGGAACTGGTTCGCCTTCTTCGACCTGCAGCCGTTCGACACCGTCCCGGCGGGCGACGAGGTCAACCGGCTGCCGGGCGATGACTGGCAGAACGAGGTCGAGGTCTCCAACGCCAAGCCGTACAACGGCATGTACGTCTTCTTCCGCGGCATCCAGACCCCGTACTCGACCGGCTACCCCACCATCAACGGCAAGTTCCACACCCAGAACGGCAAGCCCACCCCCTACCACCGCTCGACCAGCATGATCCTCGAGTACGACGAGCAGCTGATGAAGCTGTTCACCTCGCTCAAGGACGAGGACTGGTGGAAGACCGACCTCGGCCAGGTGATCGACGTCCAGGGCCTGGTCATGCACGAGTACGGCCACGCGGTCGCCTTCCACAGCGACTGGCAGGGCATGGCCGACTACGTGGCCTCCAAGGGCAGGGACGACCGGGAGGTCATCGACTACCAGGGCTACCCCGTACCGCTCGACACCAGCTACCACGTGCCCGGCGACGACCCGTACTGGGACCGGATCAGCGGGCAGAGCGGCGGCTGGCGGCACGTCTTCCCGACCCGCAGGTGGGAGCTGACCAAGCTGTCGCTGCTGATCGCGGAGAACGCCGGCTGGAAGCTCAACCGCAAGCTGACCCCGTTCCTCAAGCCCTCGATCGAGACCTCCGCCGTCCCGGCGGCCAAGGTCGGGGTCGCCTACGAGCAGCGGCTCCAGGCCAAGGGCGGCGTCCCGTTCTACGACTGGCAGGTCACCGGCGGCGCCCTGCCGGAGGGGCTCACCCTCGACCGGTTCACCGGAACCGTCACCGGCAAGCCCGCCAAGGCCGGGTCGTACGAGTTCACCGTCCAGCTCAGGGACTACGACAAGCTGAGCACCCCCGTCACGCGTGACTACAAGCTCACCGTCGGATAGCACGAAGGAGAGCGGCGGTGACCCCGCCGCCCTCCCCCTTTTCATCGTTCGTCAGAGGCCGTAGCGGCTCTTCAGGTGCCGCCACCAGTCCCGGAACATCCACTTGTCGAACTCCGTGATCTGCGCCGCGCTGCCCGCCTTCATCAGGAAGCAGCACTGGCCCGTCGGAGTCCAGTCGTAGAAGTCGTCCAGGCCGAACGAGTGGCCCATCTCATGCAGCAGGATGTGGATGTTGTCGGTGTTGAGGTTCGACATGTAGTACTCGCTGCCGATCCGCTGCCCCCAGTCGCCTCCGGCTCCCCCGCCGAACCCGGCCGTCAGCCAGAGCGACATGTCGTAGTGGTGCGAGGCGCCGCCCGGGCAGTTGGGGTACTGGCCGCTCTGGTTGAAGAACCGGCCGCAGGGCTCGGCGCACTGGGGCGCGTTCTCGCGGATGTTGTTGACGTAGATGTCCACGGAGCTGTCGCTCCACTGCAGCTGCGCCCGGTCCCGTACGGCCCAGCCCACGACCTTGACCGGCACGTTCGCGTAGGGCCAGCCGTTGTGGCCGGCCATGACGTCCATCCACTTCTTGAACTGGCGGGCCAGCGCCGCGTGGATCTGGTCACGCTGCGCCGCCGTCACGGTGGCGGTGGTGTCCCAGCGCACGCAGTAGTTGATCGAGCCGCCGTTGGCCATGACCTGGTCCCAGCCGTAGTTGCGGAACCCGTACAGGTTGGGGTACGTGCTCTCGACGTGCTGCCAGACCTCGTTGAGCGGGGTGACCAGGTTGGCGGGCGGGTTCCAGGTCGAGGTGCCGCCGCCGGAGTCGGGGGCCCACGCCTTGACCTCCAGCAGGCCGACCGAGCCCGCGCCGCTCTGCAGCTGGATTCGCAGGCGCGTGGTGCTGACCTGCGTGAAGGTCACCTTGTTGTAGGCGTTGACGGCGATCGGGTACGAGGCGGAGATGTCGGTGTAGGCGCTGCCGTTCCAGTACTGGAGCTTCCAGGAGGCGGGGACGCGGACGCCGCCGCCGTCGTCGAAGAAGTAGACGTCGGCGCCCTTGAGGGTCTGGTTCGAGGTCCAGGTGAGCTCGGCCCACTGGGTGCCGGTGTTGGGCCAGGTGCCCCAGCGGCGGTTGACGGTGTCGTTCGAGCTGGGCGGGTCGATGCCGTCGTTGATGGCCGCCACGCTCTCCCATGAGGAGGTGTAGGAGGCGGACGGGGTCGCGGTCCTGGCCACGTTCGTGTCGGCCAGGGCGTTCTGGATGGGTAAGAAGAACGTGATGATCAGGAGGAGGGGCAGGACGGCCAGGCGTTTCATTCGGGCCTCTCTGATTGTGGTAGCGCTAACATCCGGAGGTTCACCGGTAGGTGATGTCCGATGAAGAGTAGATGCAGTTCACGCCGTCGGCCCCGGATCCGATCTTCACCGGCTCCTGGCCCTTGGGGACGCCCCGGTACTTCTCGCAGATGGTGGCGCTGCCGTACACGGTGATCCGGCTGAACCTGGCCGTGTCGCCCCAGTTCGTGTTGATGCCGGCCAGGACCTTGGTGGTGCGGACGGTGACGCCGTCCATGACCACGTTCCGCCGGTAGGAGGTGGAGCAGTTGCCGCAGGCGCGGTAGAGCTTGCCCGAGCCGTGCACCTGGAAGTTCCTGATGGTCAGCGTGCCGGCGCCGTTGTGCTGGAACACCTTGTCGGAGGCGGACTTGGCGCCGCCGCCGTCCACCAGGTAGGTCGCCGACGAGCTGGACGACTTGAACGTCGCCGCGTCCTCGCCCACGTCGTTCCACCACACGTTGCGGATGGTGCACGAGCCCTCGCAGTGGATGCCGTCGCCGGCCGGGGCGTCGATGATGACGTTCTGGATGGTGCCGCCGTTGGCCACGACGAACATCGGGTCCTGGCTCTCGCCCTGGCCGCCGTCGCCGATGCCGTAGTAGCGCTTCATGCCGCCGTCGAAGAACGTGCCGGCGTTGCGGGTCGAGGTGAGATGCACGCTGCCGGTGTTCGAGGGCCAGGGACCGCTGCCGTCGGTCGGGGCGGCCTGCGCGGCAGGCGCCGCGGTGACGGCGGCCAGCAGCCCGGCGGCCATCGCCGTGGCCACCACGGTGGAACGGGATCGGATTGTCAAGGTCGCCCTCCCTAGGTTGGTAAGCGCTTTCCCAGCGAGACTGAACCGCGCCTGCTTTGATCGCACGGGCACGGGTCCGCGTCAAACCGCGGAGCGGAGCCTCGTGGCCGACCTGCGCGTTCGGGCTGAAACTTTCATCTTTCGCGGCCCCGGTGAATTGTCGGCCCGGCCACGTAAGGTGCCCGCATGGCGATGCTCATCGGGAGGGAGCGACCCGCCGCCGTGCTCCGCGGCGAGGTCTCGCGCGCGCTCGTCAGCCATGGCGCGCTGGTGCTCGTCACCGGGGAGGCGGGGATCGGCAAGAGCGCCCTGGTGGCGGACGCGGCGGCGGAGGCCGTGCGCGGGGGCGCCCGGCTGCTCGGCGGCGCCTGCTGGGAGGGCGAGGGCGCGCCGGGCTACTGGCCGTGGGTGCAGGTGGTCCGCCGCCTCACTCCCGGGGCGACGCCGCAGAGCCCCTTTCCGGGCCTGGCCGGGTCGGACGGGTTCGAGCTGTACGACGCGGTGACCGGCCTGCTGGTCGACGCCTCCCGCGAGCAGCCGGTCGTGGTCGTGCTCGAAGACCTCCATTGGGCGGACGCGGCCTCGCTGCGGCTGCTGGAGTTCGTGGTGAGTCATGCCTGGTTCGAGCGGCTGCTGGTGATCGGCACCTATCGTGACGCCGAGGTCGACGGGCCGCTGAGCCTGCCCCTGGAGGCCAAGGCCACCGTCCTGACGCTGACGGGGCTGGACCGGGAGGAGGTGGGCCGGCTGGTGGCCCACACCACGGGCGCGGACCCCGGCGAGGAGCTGGTGACGGAGATCCACCGGCGTACGGGCGGCAACCCGTTCTTCGTGGAGCAGACCGCCCGCCTGTGGCAGGGCGGGACCCCTCTCGCGACGATCCCGCCGGGGGTGGGGGCGGCCGTGCGACGCCGGTTGTCGCGGCTGCCGGAGGGGGTGCTCGAGGTGCTGCGCATGGCGGCGGTCCTGGGCCGCGAATTCACCGAACCCACCCTCCACACCGCCCTCACTCCCCCACCCACCGCATCCCCCCTCAACACCTCCGCACCCAACGACACCTCTCCTCACGACACCCGTCACGACAGCTGCCCACCCACCGCATCCCCACCCGACGAAGCTTCTCCTCACGGCGCCCGTCACGAGGTCTCCCCGCCCACCGCATCCCCTCTCAGCACCTCCGCACCCGACGGCACCTTTCCTCACGGCGCCCGTCTCGACGGCTCCCCACCGACCGGCACCTCGTCCGAGGCCTCGGTGCGGCGGGCCCTCGACCAGGCCGTGTCGGCCAAGCTCATCACCTCCCTGGGCTCCGGCCGCCACGCCTTCATCCACGACCTCGTACGCGAGACCCTCTACGCCGAGCTGAACGAGGACGAAGTCCGTGCCCGGCACGCGGCCGCGCTCCGCGCCCTCGACGCGGCACTGCCCGCGATCCGCGCCCACCACGCGTACCTCGCCGCCACACCCGACGCCCCCGACCTCCTCCTCACGGCGGCCAGGGACGCCGAGGCACGGATGGCGGACGAGGAGGCGGTCGGACACTACCGGCGCGCCCTGGAGCTGACCCCGGTGTGGGAGGCGCGCAAACGGGCCACGATCGGCCTGGACCTGGGCGTGGCGCAACACCGGGTGGGTGACACCGCCACCGGCGCTCGCACACTGGAGACCGCCGTCGCCATCACCCGCCGGCTCGACGACCCCGACCTGCTGGCCCTGACCGCCCTGAAACTGCACGACCTCGGCCACACCGGCCAGGGCCGCTGGACCGACTTCGTCCACGAGACCCACCACCGCCTGGTCCCTCAGCCCGCCCCCGCTGCCGACGCGCCCACCGGCCCCGTAGGACGAGCAGCCGCACACGAGCGCCTGGAGGATCAGAGCGCACCTGATCATGCCAGGCCCAACCCGACGGAGGCCCCCGCATACGACCACACCACCCCGGCAGCCCGACGCGACAGCACCGCGCATGCACACCCCGACATCCCTCACGAGGCGGGCGACACCGCATGCCCCCACACCACTTGCCAGGGCCGCAACACCCTGCACGAGCCCAACGCCCGGCACGAGGTCGACCACCCGCTTGGGGGCGACCACCCGCTTGGGGGCGACCACCCGCTTGGGGGCGACCACCTGCACGAGGGCAACCGCCTGCGCGGGAGCGACCGCATGCACGGCAGCGACCACCTGCACGAGGGCGACCACCTTCACCGGAGCGACGCCGTACGCGGGAGCGACCACCTGCGCAGGGGCGGCGCCACGCCCGACACCGCCGGCTATAGCCGGGGTCGGCTGGATGTCGCCGCCCGGGAGTTGAGCGAGGTCGCAGCCGAGCTCGCCAGGCAGGGCGAGGATGACGCGACTCTCGGCTTCAGCCTGCTGGCCCGGCTCGGGGCCATCTGGGGGCCGGGCACCGCGCGCGAGCGGCTGGCCGTCACCGGGGAGCTGTCGGCCGTGGCACGGCGAAGCGGCGATCCACAGCTGGAACTGACCGCCCGCTCCTGGCGCGTCGGGGCGCTGCTGGAGATGGGCGATCCCCGATGTCTGGCCGAGCACCGCACCTTCGTCACGCGCGCCGGAGATGCCGAGCTGGCGCTGTTCCAGCACGAGGCCACGGTCCTCAGGGCGGTGTTCGCCACGCTCACCGGACGCTTCGACGAGGCGGGGACGCACATCGAGGCCGCCTACGAGCTGGGCGAGCAGCCGGGCATCGGCCGACGCGACCTGCGCTGGATGCAGCGGTGGTCGGTCGCGACGCTCAGCGGCCGCTTCGATGTGGCCGACGGTGTTCTGGCGGAGATGGAGCTCGCGGGCAGCCACCACTTCCCGCTCTACCGCGCCGCGACGGCGGTCCAACGCGGCGACGAGGGCGCGGCACGCCACCTGGCGGAGGTGATGGCAGCGGGCGAGCAGTACCTGCGGTGGATGGCGCCGCTGTGGCTGAGGCTCCAGGCGCAGGCGGCCGCCCTGTCCAAGGATCCGATGCTCTGTGAGCAGGCGCGTGCCGCGATCACCCCGTACGTCGGCCAATGGGGCGTGACGGCCACTGTCGCCGTCGAGGGGCCGTTCGCGCACTGGGCGGCGGTGCTCGACGCCGCCCAGAGACGCTGGGACGAGGCCGTCGACGGGTTCACCGCCGCCTACCGCGCGGCCGACCTGCTGGGCGCCCGCCCCTGGTCGGTCGAGTCCCGCGCCCGCCTGGCCGAGGCGCTGCAGGCACGCGGCGACGACGCCTCCGCGCTGATCGCGCAGGTCCAGCGCGACGCCGCCGCCCTCGGCATGCTGGTACGCCTGCCGCGCCCCGCAGCCAACACCTTCAACCTCCACGGCGGGGTCTGGACCCTGACCTTCGCCGGCCGTACCGTTCACCTGCCCGACTCCAAAGGCCTGGCCGACCTGCGCGTCCTGCTCGACCACCCTGGGCACGACGTCTCGGCGGTCGAGCTGCTCAACCCGGCCGGCGGCGAGGCCGTGCTCGCCGCCAGGCGCATGGGCGGTGACGACGTACTGGACGATGAGGCCAGGACCCGCTACCGGAGGCGGCTGGAGCTGCTCGACGACGAGATCGACCGCGCCGCGGAGCTGGGCGACGACCGCCGGGCGGCCGAACTCGACGCCGAGCGCACAGCGCTGCTGAACGAACTGCGCACGGCCACCGGCCTCGGGGGCCGCCCGCGCCGGCTCGGCGACGAGGCCGAACGCGCCCGCAAGGCGGTCACCAACCGGATCCGCAACACCCTGCGCCAGCTCGACCAGCGCCACCCCGAACTGGCCGCCCACCTGAGATCCTCGATCTCCACAGGTGCCACATGCCGGTATCACCCCAGCCCCGAGGTGCGCTGGTCCCCGTGACAACCTTCCCCACCAGCCGCCGATTGCCGGTTGCTCTCAAGAGCGCCGGTCACCGCAACGACCGGCCGTCAAGGGTGCCGATCACCGCAACGACCGGCCACCCGGGGCACCGGTCACCGCAACGACCGGCCGTTTTGGGTGCCGATCATCGCAACGACCGGCTATCCGGGGCGCTGGTCAGCGCGACGGCCGGCCATCGAGGGCACCGGTCACCGTAACGACCGGCCGTTTTGGGTGCTGGCCGCCGAGACGGCCGGACGGCCGCGGGGACGGGCCCAAGCGGCTGGGGCCGGCGATTGGAGCTCGCGATCGTGCCCGGGGCGCGGCGTCCGATGGCTGGGCTCGGTGGTTGCGGCGACGGCGGATCAGTCATTGCCTGGACGGTGTCGCCCATGTCGCCGAGATGCCGTCACCAGGTGGCGTCAGCGGAGCTTGGCAAAGAACGTGGTGACGTCTTCGGCGAAGAGGGCAGGCTGCTCCGTGGCGAAGAAATGGCCGCCCTTGTCGTATTCGGCCCAGTGCACGATGTTGTGATCGCGTTCAGCCCAGGGGCGGATGGTGACGTCGCAGGGCTTCGACACGAGCACGCCCGTCGGCACGGTGCCCCGCGCCGCCGCAGCCCAGTCCTCCGCACCAACCCACTCACCGGCACCTCCCGAATCGGACGCATCCGAGCCCGATGCGCCAGCCCACTCACCGGCGCCGCCCGAACCGGACGCACCCGAGCCCGATGCGCCACTCCACTGACCGGTACCACCTGAATCGGACGCACCCGAGCCCGATGCGCCAGCCCACTCACCGGCGCCGCCCGAAGCTGGAGTGCCGTCCCAGTCGGAAGCGCCGCTCGTGACGGTCTCGTCGCTTGAGGTGGCGGTCCAGTCGTCGGCGGCGGCTTCGCTCCAGTCGGCCGCGCTCATGCTCTCGTAGTAGAACTGCGCCGACGAGCCCGCCGTGCCGGTGAGCCAGTAGATGGTGACGTTGGTCAGCATGAGGTCGCGGTCGAGCGAGTCCTCAGGCAGCCCCTCCACCGGATCCGTCAGCTCCTTGAACTTCTCCATGATCCACGCGAGCTGCCCCACCGGCGAGTCGTGCAGCCCGTACGAGACCGTCTGTGGCCGCTTCGACTGGGTCTGGAGGTAGCCGTCGTTGAAGTTCTGCATCGTGTCCCAGCGCCGCCGCTCCTCCTCCGTCAGCCCCTCCATCTCCCCCTCCTGCCCGACGGGAAAGGTGAGGGCGGCGTTGAGGTGGACGCCGACGACGTGCTCAGGGGCGTGTTTGCCCATCTCCGGCGCGACGAAGGAGCCGCTGTCCCCGCCCTGCACCCCGTACCTGTCGTAGCCGAGCAGCCCCATCAGCTGCGTGAACGCCCTGGCGGTGCGGGCGGGGCCCCAGCCGGGCCCGGACAGCGGGGTGGAGAAGCCGAAGCCCGGCAGGGAGGGGATGACCAGGTGGAAGTCACGGGTGAGGGGCTCGATGACGTCCAGGAACATCACGAACGTGCCCGGCCAGCCGTGCAGGAGCATGAGGGGCAGGGCGGACGGGTTCTTGGAGCGGACGTGGGCGAAGTGGATGTTCTGCCCGTCGATCGTCGCGGTGAACTGGGGGATCTCGTTGAGCCTGGCCTCGTGGGCGCGCCAGTCGTAGCCGGTGCGCCAGTATTCGGCCAGGTTCTTGAGGTAGTCGAGGGGGACGCCGCGTTCCCATCCGGTGCCGGGAAGCTGGTCCTGCCAGCGGGTCATGGCCAGGCGGGTACGGAGGTCATCCAGGTCCTGCTGGGGGACTTCAATATGAAAAGGGCGAATTGTCATGATATTTCTCCTGTTGATGAGCTAAGAGTGGAAGGCGGCGGCGTGCTCCGCGGCCCACTGGGCGAACGTGCGCCCGGGACGGCCGGTCACCTGCTCGACGGTCGGCAGCACGACCGAGGCCGCGTCCGGCGGGTTGGCGCCAAGCTGGACCGCGAACTCGATCAGCTCCTCCCCCGCGCCCCACGCCTCCATCGACGCCCGGTACTGCGCCTCGCTCAGCTCCTCGAACCGGATCTCCCGCCCGACGGCCTCGCCGATCACATGGGCCCGCCGCTCCGGGGTCAGCGCCTCCGGCCCGGTGAGCACGTACGACTGCCCGGCGTGTCCCTCCTCGACCAGCGCCGCCACGGCGACGGCGGCGATGTCGGCCTCGTGCACCACGGCCCCCGGATGGTTGCCGAAGACCCGGACCACGCCCTCCTCGCGGATCGATTCGGCCCATTCGAGCGCGTTGGCCATGAACTCCACGCAGAGCAACTGCGTCCAGCCGAGGTCCCCGGCCCGCAGCGCCTCCTCGACCGAGCACTCGTCCCAGCTGCTCAGCACGCTGACGCGGGTCACGCCCGCCTTCGCGGCCAGCTCGACGAGCTCGGGCCCGGTCCGGAGCGCCGCCCGGTCGTCACCGGCGACCGTGATCAGGTGCAGCCCGGTCACGCCTTCCAGCGCGGGGCCCAGGGACTGCGGCGCGGCCAGGTCGCCGTAGGCCACCTCCACGCATTCGGGCAGCCGTGCCGCCGCCGGGTTCCTGGTCAGGGCCCGGACCCGCTCGCCACGCGCCACGAGCTGCGCCACGATCTGGCGACCGACCGTGCCGGTGGCGCCGGTCACGAGAATCGTCATGGTTTCCTCTCATCCGAAGGTCTCGAACGTCTCGGCAGGCAGGCGCCACACGGGAAATAGCGCCCGCTACACGGGCTGAGTGGGCGTTTGATCCTGTGGGTTCTGTCTGGCTCGGATTTCAGGCGTTCCGCCAGGCTTGGGTGGATTCTTGGGTGAGGCGGCGGGTCATGAGGTCGATCATCGCGAGGTGGATCATGGCTTCGGAGCGGGCAGGCAAGGTCTCGTAGTCGCGTACCAGGCGGCGGTGGAACATCAGCCAGCCGAGGGTGCGCTCGGCTGCCCAGCGGCGGGGAAGAACGGTGAATCCCCTGGTGGCAGGATCGCGGCGGACGACTTCGACGTTGATGCCGAGGGCGGCGCCGCCTTCGATGACCGTGCTGCGGTAGGCGCTGTCGGCCCAGGCCTTGGTGATGGCAGGGTGGTCTGCGGCGACCTGGGTGAGCAGGGGGAGGCCGGCGGCGCTGTCGGAGACGCCGGCGGCGGTGACCAGCACGGCGATCAGCAGGTCGAGGGTGTCGGTGACGATGCTGCGTTTGCGTCCGGCGATCTTCTTGCCTGCGTCGTAGCCCTGGCTGTGGGCGGGCACGTTGGCGGAGGTCTTGACGCTCTGGGCGTCGATCACACAGGCGCTCGGGTCGGGATCACGCCCTTCGGCGGTGCGGACCAATCGCCGGAGCAGGCCGCTGAGCTGAGTGAAGATGCCGTCGCGTTGCCAGTTGGCGAAGTAACCGTAGACGGTCTGCCAGGGCGGGTACTCGTGCGGCAGGTAGCCCCAGGGGATGCCGGTGCGGTCGACGTAGACGATGGCGTTCAGGATCGCGCGCAGGTCGTGCTCGCAGGGACGCCCGATGTCGAGCCCCTTGCTGCGGCGCTCGGCGCGCCAGGCGCTCAGCAGGGGTTCGACGAGCTCCGATCGCGGTGGTCGAATCCTGTGCCCCGCGCATCGCGAACCGGCGGTGGCTGGGCCCGGTCGGCGTCGGCGTCATGGTGCTGCAGTGGGCGCTGAGCGCCGCGCTGGTCTTCAGCGACACGGCGGCGGACTCCACCGCCAGCCCGGCGCAGCTGATCGGCGCCGCCGTGGTGGCCATCGCCCTGATCGCCGCCGCGTTCACCATCCGGCCTGCGAGGACCCGGTCGCCTGCGAAGGCGCCGTCGTGGTGGCTGGTCGGCGGTGTCACAGGGGCCGCATGGTGCGCCAATCAGCTGCTGCCGGCGACCTGGGCAGGGGTGATGGTGAACGTCGTCGCCATGGCCGTACTCGGCTGGCTCCTGCTGCGCTGGTCGCGCCGCCAGGGCTGGGGCCGCCGACACATACTGGCCGCCGCGGGCAGTGCCCTCGTCGTCCGCGCGGGGCTGTCCTTCCTGGTCGAACCGCTCGGCAACGTCGATGACACGATGAAGTACGTGGTCAACGCCGCGATGCTCGGCGGTGTCGTCGCACTTCTCCTTATGGCCGCCTACCGTCAGCGTCGACAGGAGCCGAGCGCACGCTGACCGGCCGCGGCATTTCCTACCTGGTCGGCGAGGCAAAGCACCGATGACGTGCGGCGGGACCTGGAGGTCATCGCGCGGAATCTGCACTGCACCGCGGTCATGCTCATTGGGGACGGGAAGCGGTTGATCGATGCCGCCCGTACCGCGCTGGAGACCGGTCTCGGCGTCTACATCCGGCCCAGCGTTCCCGAGCTGGCTCAGCCGAAGCTGCTGGAGCGCCTGGACGCCGTCGCCGAGGCGGCCGAAGAACTTCGCCGGGAACACCCGGGCCGGGTGACGCTCCTGGTCGGCAGCGAGTTCTCAGACACCGTGCCCGGCATCGTCCCCGGGCCTCGCTCGTTCCTGCGCTTGAAGCTCATTTATCGTTTCCACCGCGTGCTGCGGCGAAGGCCGACAGGCGGCTCCACAGGCTGCTCACCGCCGCCGTGACCACCGCGCGGCGCCGCTTCGGCGGGCCGGTCCGCCGGATATGACCAGCACCCGGATCGACCACGTGCTGGCGGACTCGCGGATGGCGGTGCGGGACTTCCGGGTGCTGGAGCTGCGGCGCACCGATCACGGGCCGGTGTTCGCCGAGGTCAGACTCCCGCAATGGGGGACAGCGCGCACCGGAGAGGGTTCGCTCGGGTCACCGAGACCCCTCACCCGAGCTGCGTCCCGGTCACCTGCTGTGACCTGCGACGACGGTCGTACGTTGGGGCTGGTCGCACCCCGAGCGAAGGGCCGTGATGAAGCGCCGGACCGGCGCGGCCGCCACCTGCCGGCCCTGTGCTCCTTCACCACCTGGGGCCGGCATCAGGGAATTGCCGGCCACCGACCCGGCCCGGCGCCTGCAGCGCCGCAAGAGCGCCCGCCGCGGCGACCGCGCGGCTGGAGAGGCTGTTCACCGACCCCGCGCACGGCCTTCGCGAACGGGTGCTCTGGCGGCGCTGCATGACACGGCCGCGCCCGGGTCGTCTCCAACGGCAGGCCAGGCGAATCCTTTGGAGGTTCCCCCGGACTGCGGCCAGGCCCTCATGGTCGGACATCGGGCTGTGCGGCGCGGTCAGAAGGCGGCCTTGTCGAGGATGCCGGCAAGCTCGATGGGCGCCGACAGCATCGGCCAGTGTCCCGTGGGCAGGTCGAAGCGCCGCCACGGCGGCTGATTCAGGAAGGCCAGCATCGGCGTTCCGGCATCCAGCAGGCCCGTGAAGTCATGGCAGGCGATCAGGACACGGTCCACACCGACGCCAGGCTCGGCCGGGCCGGCCAGGCGCTGGGTGCAGGTGCCGAACGGCTGAGGGGTGGCACGAGCGCGGAGAACGTCCAGCTGACCCTCGTCGAGCCCGTCAAGGCTGCTGGACAAACCCAGGACCGCCGCAAAGGACAGCCGCCACCCATCACCGGAAGCGGCGACCTGCCGGCGCAGCTGGTCTGCTGCCTGCGGTGGCATGAGGTCCAGCATGCACATGCCCGCGGCGAACGGAGCGCTGTCCACGTAGACCACGCGCTCCAGCCGGTCACCGAGACGTCCGGCTGCCCCGGTCACCGGGGCAGCCGCATAACTGTGGGCGACCAGCGTGACGTCGCGCAGATCATTGCGCTCAACGAATCCGGTGATGTCCGCGATGTGCGTATCCAGGTCCGTCTGCGGTCCGCCCTGGTCGGCGTGCTCGGCCAGTCCCGTCAGCGTCAGCGGCAGCGCGGCGTGGCCCTGCTCTCGCAGGGCCCGGGCGGTGTCTTCCCAGGCCCAGGCCCCGAGGCAGGCACCGGGAACGAGTACGAAGGTGGCCATGTGATCTCCCAGAAGTGAGGTGTTGCCGGGAGCGTATAGTCGATACAGGACAGATTCCGCCCTGAAATGCCGAGTGATCCATGTCGCATCCCCTCACCCGTGTGCTGACCCTGCTGGAACTCCTCCAGTCGAATGCCCGGCTCACCGGGGCGGAGCTGGCAAGCCGCCTGGACACCGACGTCCGCACGGTGCGCCGGTACACCGCCCACCTGCGGGAACTGGGCATCCCCGTGGAGGCGGAGCGCGGCCGCTACGGGGGCTACCGACTGGCCCGCGGTTACCGGATGCCGCCCCTGGTCCTGACCAACGACGAGGCTCTCGCCGTCGTCCTCGGCCTGCTCGCAGCGGAACGTCTGGGCATGGGCACGGCCGCGCCGGCCAGCGCCGGTGCCCTGGTCAAGATCGAGCGGGTGCTCCCGCACGCCCTGCGCGAACCGCTCGCCGCCATGCGGGAGACTCTTTCGTTCACCGCCGACGCCGTGATCGGGCAGGCACCCGAAACCAGCGTCCTGCTGGCCCTGGCCCAGGCCTCCCGCGCCCGCACGACCGTCGGCATCGGCCACCGCTCCTGGCGCCAGGAACACACCGAACGTGACATCGACCCCTACGGCGTGGTCTTCCACACCGGCCGCTGGTACGTCGTCGGCCACGACCACCTCCGCGACAGCCTGCGGACCTTCCGCATCGACCGCATCGCTTCCCTCACTCCCCGGCCCCGCCACTTCACCGCCCCCGACGGCTTCGACCCTGTCGCCCACCTGACCTCGACCCTGGCCAAGGGGTCCTACCGCTGGCAGGTGGAGGTGACGGTCCACGGCCCTCTCGATGCGATCGCCCGTCGGCTGCCTCGCTCAGCTGTGACGCTCACCGCCCGGCCCACCGGGGTTCTCGTGCGCGCGCGGGCAGAACGGCTGGACGGCATGGCCCACATGCTCGCCTCCTTGGAATGGCCCTTCACCATCCACCGCCCCGACGAACTACGAGGGGCCCTCAAGAACCTTGCCGACCGGCTCACCGCGACCGCCCAACGGGGCTCGGAGGAACTACCGCAGTAAAGCGGGCGCCACCGGAATCCGGCACAAACGGGCCGCGGAACGGCAGAGCCGCTGCTCAGCCCTGGGCGAGCGCCTCGTAGGCGGTGGAGCGGCCGATCTTGAGGGTGCGGCAGCCTCGGTGATCGAGACACCGTCGTCGACCAGGCGGCGTAGGGCGGTCAGCTCGACGGGGCCGATGACGCGCGGTCAGCCGGACTTCTTCTTCCGGCACACTTCCCACTGGCGAGCGGGTTGAGGCAGCGGCCCGTGGCGGAGCTGGTCACCAATGCGCTGAAGCCGCTGCCCCGTCCTGTAGCTGAGGAAGCATCAGCCAGGGAGCGGCTGTTCGTCACTGAGCTGAGCGGCCGAGATATCGGCGCAGGGCTTCTCGCCCACCTGGAACGAAGGGCCCTCGATCGACCACCTTCCGCAGTTCGAGCTCCGTGAGCCAGGCGTGCCAAGCGATCTCGGACGGATCTGGAGCCAATGGCTCGGCGATCAAGGCCTCGTGCACCCCGAACCAGACAGGGCTGATCCCGTCCTGGCACAGGAACTTGAACAGAAAGCGGACCGGGACGCCGGCGCCCAGTTCCTCGACCAGTTCGCGGGCCGCCGCGTCCTCATACGATTCGCCCGCGCCCACGGCGCCGCCGACCAGCACGTCATAGTGGCCGGGAAAGCGAACATGCCCCTCGGCTCGGCGCAGCACGAGGATCCGCCCCATCGGATCGCGGCAGATCGTCGTCGCGATCCGATGCATCCACCGCCGACGCACCGCCTCTGCGCGCTCCACGACTTCCAGCACGCGGTCCCGTTCATCCACCCGCTCGATCAGCTCACCCATGCAGCACACGGTCGCAGACGCCACTGACAACCTGCTGGCTTGGGATCAGCCCACTACGTCGAGCGGCTGCGATGGCGCTCACCGCTTGATCATGTCCGCGGGGACGGATCCCCGCAGCCTGCTAGCCGAGGAGACTGCCGCCGGTGGCGTCGAGGGACGATCCGGTGACCCAGCGGGCCTGGTCGGTGGCGAGGAAGACCACCACGTCGGCGACGTCCGCCGGCTCGCCGAGGCGCTTGAACGCCGACAGCTGGGACATCGGCTCGCGTATCTCGGGCATCTGGAAGGCCACACTGCCGTTGTCCGTGGCGCCGGGGAGCACGCTGTTGACGGTGATCCCCCGAGGGGCGAGGTGCCGGGCGAAGTGCAGCGTGAGCTGGTCGAGCGCGCCCTTGGACATCGCGTAGACCACCTGCGGCGGCATGGCGATCCGCGTGACCGCGGAGGAGATATTGATGATGCGGCCTCGCTCCGGGATCAGCCCGAGGGCCCGCTGGAGGATGAGGAAGGGAGCCTTTGCGTTGACCTCGAAGATCTTGTCGAGCTGCTCGGTGGACACCTCTTCCGGGGCGTCGCCCGCGAACGTCGCGGCGGCGTTGTTCACCAGGATGTCGAGGACGGTGTCGTCGGTGTGTTCGCGCAGGCCGGCCTCGAGCCGGTGGAACAGCTGGTCGACAGCGCCGGGCGTACCCAGTTCCGCGCCGACGGCGAAGGCCCGCCCGCCGTCCTTCTCGATGAGGTCGACGGTCTCCTGGGCCGCCTGCTCGTCGCCCCCGTAGTGCACGGCGACCAGGGCCCCCTCGCGGGCCAGGCCGCGTGCGGTTGCCCGGCCGACGCCGCGGCTGGAACCGGTGACGAGAGCGGTCTTGCCCCTGAGCTTGCTGTTCATGCTGATGGTGTCCTTGCCGTGTTTCGCGGGAGTTGGTGGGGTGTCAGCCGTTGAAGACGGCTTCGGCCTGGTCGCCGCGTTCGTACAGGTCCCAGTACAGGGGCGCGACCTGCTCGGGGGTGGCCGAGGGGATGCCCTCGGGCCCGCCCTCGCCGAGCCAGGTGTTGATGGCGATGTGCGCGGCGTGGATGCCGGAGCCGGACAGCTCGTTGTGCAGGTTGAGCACCCAGTTACGCAGGGCGCCGCCGGCGGCGTTGACGTTGCCGAGCATGGGGATCGGGTGGATCGACCCGCCGCCGGTGGTGAACAGCAGCGTCCCGGCTCCCGCCTCGCGCATCGCGGGCAGCACCGCGCGGGCTGCGGTGACAGCGCCGTAGAAGGTGTACTCGATCTGCGGCTGCAGGTTGTCGACCGTGACCTCACTCGGGACGGCCATGGTGAGGCCGGGTACCGGGGAGTGCGGCGCCGGGGAGTACTCCAGCACGTCGATGCCACCGAAGTGCTCGGCGGCCGCGTCGAGGGCGGCGGACAGGGAGGGACGCTCCAGCACGTCGGCGGGAAACGCGGCGGCCGTGACGCCCTCTGCTTCGAGCTGAGTGACCAGGCTGTCCAGTTTGTCCTTGGTACGGGCGATCAGGGCGACGTCGAAGCCGCGGACGCCGAAGGTGCGGGCGATGGCCAGGCCCAGGCCGGGGCCTGCGCCGACGATGGCGATGGTGGGCACGATCAGATCTCCTTCGTGGTGATGGACGGGGCCGGGTCAGGAGCAGGTGACGGCGAGCTTGCCGAGCGCGCCGGCGCCAAAGGCGGCGAACGCCTCGGGGGCCTGCTCCAGCGGGTAGGTGGCGGTGACCGGGACGCGCAGCCCGCCCGAGACGGCCTGGGTGGCCAGGGCGGTCAGGGTCTGCGCATTGGTGTCGGCCATGATCGTGTGGACGGTGACGTCGGAACCTTCGACGGCCTCAGCGGTCAGCCCGAGGGTGGAGGCCAGGCGGCCGCCCGGACGCAGCAGGCTCGCGAGCTGGAGGCCGTCACCCGCCAGGTGCAGCACGGCGTCCACCCCGTGCGGGGCGAGCGCGCGTACCTGGGCCGGGAGATCGCCGCCGAAGTCCACGAGGTGAATCGTGGCGTCGGTCAGCCCGGTGACGAAGTCGGCTTCGGCGCCGGGGCGGGCGGTGGCGATGACGCGGGCGCCGCGGGCGGCGGCCAGCTGCACGGCCAGCGCGCCGACGCCGCCGGTGGCGCCGGAGATCAGCACGGTCTCGCCCTCGGCCGGGGCGACGGCGGTGATGCTGTCCAGCGCCGCGGTGCCGGCCAGGCCCAGCGCGCCCGCCTCCTGAACGCTCAGCCCCTGCGGGATGGGGGCGATGCCGTAGCCGGCGGGCACGGTGACGTACTGGGCCAGTGAGCCGGTGCCCAGGAACGGCTTCATCACCACGCCGAAGACCGCCTGCCCGAGCGAGAAGTCCTCGACGCCGTCGCCGAGCGCCTCGACGGTGCCGGCGAAGTCCTTGCCCACCACCAGCGGGAAGCGGTGCTCCATCACCCCTTGCAGGTAGCCGGCGGCGGTGGCGGCGTCGAAGCCGTTGATCGAGGAGACGGCCACCTTGACCAGCACCTCCCCGGCCTCGGGGCGCGGGGCGGGGACGTCGGCCAGGGCCGGGGTCTGCGGGACGGAGTTCAGTGTTGCGGCACGCATGAGCGGCACCTTTCAAGAAGTGGAACGGCTTACCCGTTTCCATGCTGAAGCTTAACAACGAAAGTGGGTAGGTCGTTCCAGTTGGGTAGGATGAGGTTCATGACCTCCGCCGATGACCCCGGCTCGCCCGCCGACCGGCAGCCCGGACCGGGATTGCGCGCCGACGCCGAGCGCAACCGCGAACGCATCCTGGCCGCCGCCCGCCGCCTGTACGCCAGCCACGGCCTCGGCGTCTCCATGGCCTGCATCGCCCGCGAGGCCGGCGTCGGCAAGGCCACCCTGTCGCGCCGCTTCGCCACCCGCGAGGAACTCGTCAACGCCGTCTTCGCCGACCGCATGGACGCCTACGCCGCCGCCACCGCCGAGGCGCTGGCCGACCCCGACCCCTGGCACGGCTTTGTCGGCTACGTCCAGGCCGTGTGCGCCATGCAGGCCACCGACCGGGGCTTCGCCGACGTCCTGGCCATGACCTTCCCCGCCGCCAAGACCTTGGAGGCCCGCCGCGACGAGGCGTACAACGGCTTCCTCGAACTCATCGCCCGCGCCAAGGCGAGCGGCCACCTGCGCGAGGACTTCACCGACCGGGACATGGTCGTCCTGCTCATGGCCAACGCCGGCGTCATCGCCGCCACCGGCAACGCCGCCCCCGACACCTGGCGCCGCCTGGTCGGCCAGATGCTGCGCGCCTGGGCCGCCCCTGGCGCCGACCTGCCGCCGCTGAACCCGGCCCCCGCGCCCACCGCCCTGTACCGGGCCATGGTCCGCCTCGCCCGCACCGCCTCCGGTCGCGAGGCAGACATGGAGTGAGCAAGCAGCCGTGCCACCGTCGGTCGCCTCGCCGTATCGCGGGCTGGCCGACGCCGACCAGCGCAGCGTCTCGCCGGCCGCCTGCGTGACGACTTCACCCCGCAGGACGTGGCCCTGCTGCTCATGACCACCGCCGGTGTCATCACCGCCACCGCCGACGCCGCCCTGATGATCCGGTCGTTTCAGGCCCCGGCACGCGGCCCGCTCCTCGCACCGTCCGCCCATGGCGCCCTGTACCGGGCCGTGATCAACGTCGGAAGCTGATCGCTTGAGCCCAAGAGCGATTCCGAGAAGATCGCCAACACGGCCGGCAGCCTGGAATCCCTCGCCACGCCCGGGGCGATCGGCAGTCAGGCCGCGTCGTCGGCGAAGTGCGACAGGACCATCTCGACCAGTGCGGCCACGTCGGCATCCGCCATCGGCTCGCCGGTCATGCCCATCCGGTGGAGCAGGGTTCCGACGACGACGTCGATGAAGAACAGGACCCGGTGTTCCGGCTCGCCGAGCGCGTCCTGGAGCGCGAGCCGGTAGGGATCCTGCAGCCGCGCGGACAGGATCTCGCGCAGGGCGGGGTCGCTGACGGCGTCGCTGAACACGCCGGCGAACGCGTCACCGACCCCGGGCTCGCTGATCTTCCCCGCGATCCAGTGGACAGCCGAGGACATGAGCTCGGCTCGACCGGTGCCCTCCAGCGGCACCGGTCCGAACACGTCCAACAGGCAGTCCACGATCAGCGCGCCCTTCGACGGCCAGCGGCGGTAGACCGTCGTCTTGGCGACCCCGGCCGCGGCGGCGATGCGGTCGACGGTGGCCCGCGCGTAGCCGAGCTCGTGGACCGTGCTCAGCGTCGCGGCGAACACCACGTCGTTGACGCCGGCGCGCGGACGACCCGGTGGCCGGGCGGAGGTGGTCGAGCTCATGACCACACGATAGCCTATTGCGCTACTAGCGGTAGCGTAACTGTCGAGCTGCGGGCCGCCGTCCTCGGCGAGAGCCGCGGCGCCGACGATCTCGACCGAAGAGGACGGCCTGCGGCCGACGCCGGGATGGCTCCCTGCGTGGCGGGTCTCCTGGCGGTCGTGCTGTTGTGGAGAAGGAGGAAGACACGGTGAAGCGCATCGGCATCATCGGAGTTGGCGAGATCGGCCGGGCCATCGTGGCGGGTCTGTGTGACGGAGCCGGCGAGGCTCCGGAGGTGTTCCTGTCCCCCCGGGGAGCCGGCACGGTCGCGGAGCTGTCCGAACGCTACGAGAGCGTGCGGGTGTGCGCCGGCAATCAGGAGGTGGTGGACCGCTCCGAGGTGGTGATCATCGCCGTACGCCGCCCGGACCGGCACGAGGCGCTGGCTGGGCTGCGGGTGGACGGCGACAAGGTGGTGGTCAACGTGATGGCCGGGGTCGGCAACGACGACCTGCGCCAGACCCTCGCCACCGACGCCCCGCTGGTACGGGCCATCCCCCTGCCCGCCGTACGTGAACGCCGCTCCGTCACGGTGACCTGCCCGTCGCACCCGGTGGTGGACTCGCTCTTCGAGCACCTGGGCGGGGTGCTCCCGGTCGCGGACGAGGCGGCCTTCAACGTCTTCTCCGCACTGACGGGGACGCTGACCACCCACTACTCGTATCTCGCCACGCTCACGTCGTGGGCCGTCGAACACGGCATCGACTCCGACGACGCCGACCGCTACGTTCGCGGCCTCTTCCAGGGGGTCGGCCGTTCCCTGAGTGACGAGACCCGGTCCCTGCACCAGCTCGCGGCCGACCACGAGACCCCGAAGGGCAGCAACGAACGCATCCGCACCACGTGGTTCACCCCTGCCAACTCCGAAGCCCTCGCCAGGGCCCTCGACGACCTCCTTGCCGATCTCTGAAGCGGTCCCGTGAGTTGAGATCACCCCTCAGCGCCGGTCGCCACCAGCTCGCCGGCGAAGTGGCACGCGGTCAGTTGCCCGCCCGGCGTCTCGGCGAGCAGCGGCTCCTGTTCGGCGCAGATCGTCCGCTCCGGACGGGCCAGCGGGCCGATGGGGCAGCGGGTGCGGAAACGGCAGCCCGACGGCGGGCTCTTCGGGCTGGGCAGGTCGCCGGTGAGCACGATGCGTTCGCGGCCGCGCACCCTAGTGTCGGGCACCGGCGAGGAGGACATGAGCGCGACCGTGTACGGATGCTGCGGGGCCGCGTAGACCGCCTCGACCGGACCGATTTCGACGATCTTGCCGAGATACATGACGGCGACCCGGTCGGACAGGTGCCGCACGACGGAGAGGTCGTGCGCGATGAACAGGTACCCGAGGCCGAGCTCGTCGCGCAGCGACTCCAGCAGGTTGATGATCTGTGCCTGGATCGAGACGTCCAGTGCCGACACCGGTTCGTCGCAAATCAGCACCTTCGGTTCGACGGCCAGCGCGCGGGCGATGCCGATGCGCTGGCGCTGCCCGCCGGAGAAGGCGTGCGGGTAGCGGTCCAGGTGCGACTCGTTCAGGCCGACCCGCCGGATGAGCGCGTCCGCCTCCGCGGCCCGCTCGGCGACCGGCACGCCACGCATGTCGAGCGCCTCGTCGAGCGACTGCCTGATCGTGCGGCGCGGGTTGAGCGACGCGTACGGGTCCTGGAACACGTACTGCACCGTGGAGCGCAGCGCCCGGGCGCCGGCCGGGGAGAACGCGTCGACGCCGTCGGATCCGACGCGGACTTCGCCCGCGGCCGGCCGGTTGATCCCGACGACCGTCCTGGCGAGGGTCGATTTGCCGCACCCGGACTCGCCGACCAGGCCCAGCGCCTCTCCGCCGGCGACCGTCAGGCTCACCCCGTCCACGGCGTACACGGGCTCCGGCCGCCCGAACAGGCTCCTGCGGCCGGAGGCGACGTCGACCCGGAGGTTCTCGACGCTCAGCAGCGGGGTTCGCGCCTGTTCGGCCCGCGCGGCCGGGTCGGTGGCGACGAGCGTGAGCGGGGGTATGGGCGCGCCCTGATGGGTCACCCAGCAGGCGGCGGCGTGCCCTGCCGTGGCCAGGGGCAGCAGCTCGGGAACCTCGGCGCGGCAGCGGTCCTCGGCCAGGCGGCAGCGCGGGTGGAAGGCGCACCCGGGCGGCAGCGCGGCGGGGTCCGGCGGGGCGCCGGGGATCGCCGGCAGCCGGTTCCCGCCCGCGGTGTCCATCCGCGGCATGGCCTTGAGCAGGTCGGCGGTGTAGGGGTGCTCCTGCCGCGCGAAGATCGTCTCGACCGGGCCCCGCTCCACGACCCGGCCGCCGTACATGACGACGACGTCGTCGCACATCTCGGCGACCACGCCCATGTCATGGGTGATCATGAGCACGGCGATGCCCAGCTCGTCGCGCAGCTGCCTGAGCAGGCGCAGGATCTGCGCCTGGATGGTGACGTCCAGGGCCGTGGTGGGCTCGTCGGCGATCAGCAGCGACGGCGAGCTCGCCAGCGCGATGGCGATCACGGCGCGCTGGCGCATGCCTCCGGAGAACTGGTGCGGGTAGTCGTCGATCTTGCGTTCGGCGTCCGGGATCCCGACCTGCCGGAGCAGTTCGAGTGCCCGCGCGCGGGCCGCGCGCTTGCCGGTGCCGTGCACGGTGAGGGCTTCGACGATCTGTGCGCCCACGGTCAGGACCGGGTTGAGCGCGGACTGCGGGTCCTGGAAGACCATCGCGATCTCGGCTCCGCGGATGCGGCGCATCTCCTCCTCCGACAGCCCGAGCAGGTTGCGGCCGCCGAAGCGGATCTCGCCGGCGGCGATCCGGCCGGGTCGGGGCACCATCCGCAGGATGGAGCGGGCGGTCACCGACTTGCCCGAGCCGGACTCGCCGACCACGCCGAGGATCTGGCCGGGTCGCAGGGTGAGATCGACGTCGTTGACGGCGTGGACGATTCCCGCGCCGGTCGCGAACTCGGTACGCAGTCCGCGCACCTCGAGCAGGGCGTCCGCGTCGTGACGCGCCCGGGCCGCCGACGCGACGCCGTGGGGGTGGATGGTCATTTGCGCAGCACCGCCTTGTTGAGCGCGTTGGACAGCAGGGTGAAGGCCAACGCGAGGAGCAGCAGCACCAGGCCGGGCCCGAGCACGTACGCGGGATGCACCTCGATGTAGCGCGCGCCGACGTTGAGCATCGCGCCCAGCGAGGGAACGGGCGGCTTGATGCCGAGGCCCACGATGCTCAGGCCGGACACGATGAAGATGGCGACCACCATGTAGACGGCGGCGCCGACGACGATCGGGTCCATGATGTTCGGCAGCACGTGCCGTACCAGCACGGTGCGCTTGCGCACGCCGAGCACCTTGGCGGCCAGCACGTACTCGCGCTCCTGCTCGACCTGGAGCCCGGCCCTGGACAGCCGCCCGAACCCGGGCAGGCCGCTGATCAGCACGGCCACGAACAGCGAGAGCCAGCCCGTGCCGAGCACGAGGACGACGCTCATGCCGAGCACCAGTCCCGGGAAGCCGAGGATGATGTCGAGCGCGCGCTGCATCGCGGCGCCGAGCAGGCGCGAGACCACGCCGCTGAGCCCCATGAGCGTCCCGATGACGGCGCTGACCGGCACCGCGGCCAGGATCAGGCTCAGATCCGTACGAAGGCCGTAGATCGTACGGGCGAGGATGTCGCGGCCCAGCTCGTCGGTGCCCATCCAGTGCGCGGCCGAGGCGCCGGCCAGCGAGTCGCCGCTCTGGTCGTCGTAGCCGCCGGGAAACAGGACCGGGGCCAGGAGGGCGAGCGCGACCAGGGCCAGCAGCAGGCCGGCGCCGAACGCGCCGCGCGGGGTGCGCAGTGCGGTGAGGTACTGCCGCAGCGCCCCGCCGCCGGGCCGGCGCGGCACCGCCGGCGCGGCCGCTTCGGGTGCGGTGACGGTGGTGGTCATGGTTTCACGCTCCCAACCTGACGCGGGGATCCAGGACCGCCATGGCGATCTCTGTGAGCAGCTGCACGACCACCGCGATCAGCACCGTGCCGACGATGATCACCTGTACGAGGTTGTAGTCCGCGCTGAGCACGCCCGACACCCCGAGCTGCCCGATGCCGTTCCTCGCGAAGATCATCTCGATGACGACGGCACCGGCCAGCATGTCGCCGAACCGCATGCCGATCGTGACGGCGGCGGGCCCGAGGCTGTTGCGTACGACGTGGCGCAGGGTGATCAACCTGCGTGGCACGCCCTTGGCCACGGCGAGGTCGACGTAGTCCTGCCGCCACGCGTTGTCCATCGAGGACTGGACGAGCATGGCGACGTGGCCGCCCATCGGCACCGCCATCGCCACCGCGGGCAGTATCAGGTACTGCACGCCGATCACCGGGTCGTCCAGCACCGCGACCTCCCCGCTGATCGGCAGCAGGCGGAACACCACCCCGAACAGGATGATCAGCAACAGGCCGAACAGGAAGGGCGGCATCGCCAGGAGCACCGTGTTGCTCGCGTCGGCGGTGAAGCGGGACAGCCGCGAACGCGCCGACCCGGCGAAGATGCCGAGCCCGAGCGAGACCACGACCAGGAGGATCGTGGCCGCGACGGTCAGCTCGAACGTGCTCTCCACCCTGCTGCCGATCAGCTCGGCGACCGGGCGCTTGAACTGCAGCGACTGGCCCAGGTCGCCGGTGAGCAGCCCGCCCATCCAATGGACGTACTGCTCGGCCAGGGGGCGGTCCAGCCCCATCTCGACGCGGATCGCCGCGACCTGCTCGGCGGTGGCCTCCGGCCCCGCCGCGATGGCGGCCGGGTCACCGGGGGCCAGGCGGGGCAGGAGGAAGGCGATGGCGGTCGTCGCCACCAGGACGAGCAGGACCGACGGCAGGCGCCGGATCAGGAAATAGATCATGCTCGCCCCCTGTTCACCGGGTGAGGTAGGCGGCGCGCATGGAGCGGCCGTAGCGGCTGACCAGGACGTCCCTCGCGGCGTCCGCGCGCACGACCGTGGCCGGCACGATGGCGATGGTCTGGAGGAACGCGGCATCGAGGAAGTACTGCGAGAGGTCCTTCAGCCGCTGCGCCGTCTCGCTCTCGTCGGCGCTGTCGATCAGCGCCTGCGCCCGCTCGCGGTAACCGGCGTCGGCGTAGTTGGAGGTGTTCTTGCCCGGCCGCAGGTCCGGGTATCCGTACAGCGAGAGTGCCGGCGGCAGCTTGGCCACCGCCGTCCAGGTCAGGAACGCGGGCCCCAGCTTGCCGGCGATCCTGCGCGGCTCGAACTCCGCGGGGGGCAGCTCGAGTGCCGAGGGCTGGAGCCCGACGTCCGTCAGGTTGCGGGTCACGATCTCGATCACGTTGCGCGGCACCGGCAGCGCGTGGACGGCGATCTCGACGCGGGCCCCGGTCGCCCCGGCGGCCTGGATCATCTGCTTCGCGCGGTCCGGCTGGTAGGCGTAGGTGGCGGCGAGCTCGGCGGGGTAGCCGGTCGCGTCCTCGCTCCACGGCAGGCTGGTGGTCGTGCCCACCCCGCCGAAGACCTGCTGGTTGATGCGCTGGCGATCGATCGCGTAGCCGATGGCCCGGCGCACCTCGGGCTTGTCGAAGGGTGCCTTGGTGACGTCGAAGCCCAGCGCGTACACGAGTCCGTGGTTGAGGTCGAGGTGGAACTTCTTGTCGTCGACGACGGTCTTGGCGTCCTGGATGTTGAGCCCGTTCGCCAGGTGCGCGCGGCCCGAGCGCAGCGCCGCCAGCTGGGCGGTGGAGTCGCCGATGACCGTGAGCTCGATGCCGTCGAGGTAGGGCAGCCCCTGCTCCCAGTACGCGTCGTTGCGCGTCATCTTGATCTCCGTGCCGGCCTTGTAGCCGGACCACAGGAACGGTCCCGTACCGATGACCTTCGACCCGTCCGCGAGCCCCTTGTAGGTCTCGCGGTCGATGATCGGCGTCGAGTCGAGGATGTCCAGCACCACTTCCTGGAGCGGCCGCGGCGAGGTGATCGTGACCTCGTGCTGGCCGGTGGCGCTCGCCTTCCAGCCCTTCATCGCGCCGGTGAGCGTGGCCAGGCCGTCGCCCGCCATCTCGCGTTCGATGGTGAACACGACGTCGTCGGCGGTGAAGGCGCGGCCGCTGTGGAACTTGACGCCCTCGCGCAGCGACAGCACCAGCGTCCGGTTGTCGTCGCGCAGCTCCCACTTCGTCGCCAGCAGGGGCTGCGGCTTGTTGTCCTGGTCGACCATGACCAGCGTCTCCAGGACGTTGCGGTTCCAGAAGATGTTGCCGGGGCGGCCGGTGAAATAGGCCGCCGGGTCCGGCGGCGCGGCGACCGTGGCGACGAGGGTCCCGCCGCGGGCCGGGCCGCTCGTCGCGCCTGCCGTCTTGCTCTCGTTCACCGCGGAACGGCATCCGGCCAGGCCGGCCGCGCCGAGGACGGCCAGCCCGCTGAGGAGCGTCCGGCGCGACAGGGCCGAAGTGCCGGGGACGGAATCGACATGGCGATTACTGGGGTACATCGCTGCACCACCTCACTTACTTTCTCTCGGGCCGGGGGGAAGACCCGGTTGATCACTCCTCGTGAACCTTGATCGACGTCGTGCCACGGATGTCCGCGCAGGAGAATCCGATGGAGACTTCGAACGTTCCAGGCTCGACCGCCCAGTCGTGCCGTGCCGTGTCCCAGTGCTGGAAGGCCTGGGGCGGCAGCGGAATCTCGGCGGTGAGCGTTTCGCCGGGTTCGCCGCGCACGACGGCGAAACCGGCCAGCCAGCGGGCGGGGCGGTCGACGCTCGACCCGGGCCGCGCCAGGTAGACCTGCAGCACCTGCTTGCCCGGCCGCGAACCGGTGTTGCGCACGGAGACCCGTACGGCCGTGTCCGGTCCGCCGTGGACGTCGACGAGCTCCCAGGACGTGTAGCCGACGCCGTGCCCGAACGGGTACGCGGGCTCGACCCCGGCGCGCAGCCACGCCCGGTAGCCGACGTGGACGCCTTCGCCGTACTCCAGCCGGCCGCCGGCGGGCGCCGTGTCGAGCACCGGCACGTCCTCGCCGCGGGCCGGCCACGTCATCGGCAACCTGCCGCCGGGCTCGGCGTGACCGAGGAGCACGTCCGCCAGCGCGGCGCCGGACTCCTGGCCGCCGAACCACGTCACGAGCACCGCCGCGACGTCATCGCGCCACGGCAGCAGCACGGGGGCGCCGGCGTTGACCACGACGACGGTGTTCGGGTTCTCCGCGGCGACCGCCCGCACCAGGTCGTCCTGCCCGTCGGGCAGCGACAGGTCCGCCCGGTCGAAGCCTTCGCTCTCGGTCTGCGAGCTGGTGCCGACCACGACGATCGCGACGTCCGCGGCCCTGGCCTGCTCGCGGGCAACGGCGAGCTCCTCCGCAGCGGAGCGCCGCGGCGGACGGGAGCGGATCGCGACGGCCGAGCCGGCCTTCGGCATCCGCTGCCGCAGCAGCACGTCGACCGGCCTGCCTGCTTCGAGCGGCACGTCGAACGTGCGCAGGGGCGGCGTGAGGATCTCCGCGCCCGGGCCGTCGTGCGACGGCCGCACGTCGTCGTCCAGCAGGGTCTCGCCGTCCGCGGCGAACACGATCCGGCCCGCCCCGCTGAGGCCGAGCTGCCACGTGCCCGACACGTCCGGGACGATCCGGGTGGTCAGCTCGACCGTGGTGGCCCCCGCGGGGACATCGGCGCCGAGCCGTACGAGAGCGGCGCTCTGACGATCCTCGCGCGCCACCTCGGCGCCCGCGTCGTCGAGCCAGCGGATCAGCACGGGCGAGCCGAGCATCTCCGGCGGCACCGGGGCGGGGTCGCCCTCGAGGTAGCTGCCGGCGGTGTAGGTCACCTGGACGCCGGGGGGCAGCGTGGCCACGAGCCCGTCCAGCGGGGACACGACGTGGGTCGGCCGCACTTCGGCGCTGCCGCCGCCCTGGATGCGCGGGCTGCCGGCCAGCTCGCCGAACACGGCGACGCGGCGCAGGCGCTCCGGCGCGAGCGGCAGCAGGTCGCCGGAGTTGTGCAGCAGCACGGTCGCGTCCGCGCCGGCCGCGTGCAGCTCGCGGCGTACGTCGACGGTGACCGGCGTACGGGTCACCGGCACCGAGTCGAGGGCGCCGAGCCGGGCGGCGAGCCGCAGCAGGTTCTTCACCTTCGCGTCCACCGCGGCCTCGCTGACCAGGCCGTCGGTGACGGCCTGCACCAGCGCGGCGCCCCACGGCCCGCCGGGGCCCGGCATGGTGAGGTCGAGGCCCGCCGAGGCGGCTGCCACCGAGCGGGTGGCGTGCCAGTCGGACATGACGAGCCCGTCGAAGCCCCAGTCTTCGCGCAGCGGGCTGTCGAGCAGCTCGTGCTCGGTCATCGCGGTCCCGTTGACGGCGTTGTACGAGGCCATGACCAGCCACGGCCGTTCGTTACGGACGATGTGCTCGAACGGGGCGAGATACACCTCGCGCAGCGTGCGCTCGTCGAGGCGGATGTCGACGGTGGCGCGTTCGGTCTCGGAGTCGTTGGCGACGTAGTGCTTCACGGTCGCCGCCACGCCGTGCCTCTGGAGCGTTCCGACCAGCGCGCCGGCGAGCCGGGCGGTCAGGAACGGATCCTCCGACCACCACTCGAAATGCCGGCCGGCGAGCGGGCTGCGCTGGAGGTTCGCCGTGGGGCCCAGCACCACGTCGACGTCCTTGCGGGTGGCCTCCGCGGCGAGCACGCGCCCGGCGGCGGCGGCGCGGTCGACGTCCCAGCTCGCCGCGATCGCGGTCGGGCACGGCAGGCACGCGGACGGGGAGCCGTTGTCCCATGCCGGGCCGCGCACTCCGGCGGGCCCGTCCGACACGTTGATCGGGCGCAGCCCGACGGCCTGCTCGGCGTACGTGCGCCAGTGGGACTCCCCCGTCAGCAGCCGCACCTTCCGCGGCAGGTCGAGCTTGCCGACCAGGGCGTCGAGGTGCTCCTCGAGTCCGTCGTTCACCGGTCCTCCTTGATGATGAGTCGCTCGAGGTAGGCGGCCATGCGTCCGGGGAGGTCCATGGTGGGGTCGAGCAGCCACTGGATCTGGAGCCCGTCCATCACGGCGATCATCTCGCCGGCCAGGACGACCGGGTCGAGCGCGGCGGGAAGCCGGCGCAGCTCCTGGTCCCGGCGGATGCGCTCGGCCACGCGCTCGCGGACCCGGGCGTAGCGGCGCAGGAAGAACTCGCGGGCGGGGTGGCCCGGCTCGATGCTCTCCGCGGACTCCACGGCGTACAGGCGCATCGCCGTCGGGTCCTCGACGTTGTGGCGGCACAGCGAGATCAGCGCGTCCACGACGGACATCTCCTGGAACATCGCGTCCATGTGGTCCCGGCTGTCCTCGTCACGCCGTTCGAGGGCCGCGAGCAGCAGCTCTTCCTTGTTCTTGAAGTGGTGGATCAGGCCGGGCTGGGAGATGCCGACCCGGGCCGCGATGTCGGCGAGCGAAACACCCCGGTAACCGCTGTCGCCGAACATCTCGGTGGCGACCCTGAGGATCTCCTCCCGCCGCACCCCTGGCGGCCTGCGGTTACGCACCGACGGTGCCACTCCTGACAAGAGATTCTCCTTGTGTTTCGCGGTTTCGGCAGACCTTACCGAGTACTCGGTAAGGTACGCTACCCCCCAATTCAGTAACGGGAGGATGACCATGGCGTATCGCCCGAATTTCCTGGTGGTGGTCGCGGACCAGCTGAGGGCCGACGCGGTGGGCGCCTTCGGAAACCCGTCCGCGCGCACTCCGAACCTCGACCGCCTCGCCGCGACCGGCACCGCCTTCACCAACGCCTACGCGCAGCACCCGGTGTGCTCTCCCAGCCGCGCGTCGTTCCTGTCCGGCTGGTATCCGCACACGGCGGGGCACCGCACGTTCGGGACGCCGCTGCGCGCCGACGAGCCGAACTTCCTGCGCACGCTCAAGGAGAGCGGCTACCACGTGGCCTGGGCCGGGGATCGCGGCGACACGTTCGGGCCCGGCGCCACCGAGCTGAGCGTCCACGAGCACGGCTTCGGCACGCGGCCGACCAGCGGCCGATGGGCCGGTGGCAGCAGGCCGGCCACCGAGCTCCCCCGGTTGGGGTCCGACGTCGATCCGGACCTGTGGGACCGCCTCTACTACCACGGTCGCGTGGCCGACGACGGCGACATCGACTTCGACGAGGCCGCCGTACGCACCGCCGAGGATTGGCTGGCCGCCCCGCCGGACGAGCCGTGGGTGCTGTTCGCGCCGCTGGTCGCGCCGCACTGCCCGTTCCGTGCCCCCGAACCGTGGTTCTCCCTGCACGATCGCGACTCCGTGGGCGATCCCGTGTCGGGCAGCGGCCCGGAACCCGCCTACCTGCAGGGGATCCGCGACTACTACGGCACGGACCGCGCGACGCCGGAGGTGTGGCGGGAGCTCCGGGCCACCTATCAGGGCATGGTCTCGCGGCTGGACTCCCATGTCGGCCGCCTGCTCGACGGCGTGCGCCGTGCGGGCGCGGCCGAACGTACGGTGACGGTGTTCTTCTCCGACCACGGCGAGTACCTCGGCGACTTCGGCGTGGTCGAGAAGTGGCCGTCGGCGCTGCACAGCTGCATCACCCGCGACCCGCTGATCGTCAGCGGTGGCGGGCTGCCGGCGCACGGCGCGGTCGATGCCATGGTGGAGCTGATCGACGTCTTCCCGACCGTGCTCGATCTCGCCGGGGTCGAGCCGGGGCATCACCACTTCGGCCGCAGTCTGCTCCCGGTGCTGCACGACCCCGCCGCGGGGCACCGCGAGTACGCGTTCAGCGAAGGCGGCTTCCTCGTCGAGGAGGAGCCGAAGTTCGAGCGCAGCGGCTTTCCGTACGACCGCAAGACGGCCCTGCAGCACGAGCGGCCGATGACCGTGGGCAAGGCCGCCGCCGTCCGGGACGGACGCTGGACGTACGTGTGGCGCCTGTACGAGCCCGCCGAGCTCTACGACCGGTCGGCCGACCCGCACGAGGCCCACAACCTCGCCGGGCGCCCCGACCTCGCCGAAGTCGAGGCCCGGCTGTCCGGCGTGCTGCTGCGCTGGCTGGTGGAGACCGCGGACACCCTGCCGGAGCAGGCCGACGACCGGATGCCCGACGTCGACCTCCCCGTCCCGGGCGCCCGCTCGCGCAAGGCCGGATCCGCACGATGAGGGGAACACCGTCGCCTGGCAGGAAGCGCCGGACCTCGGACGGCACGGCATGAGCGGCCGGGGGCCCGCCGCGGGCGAAGTCGTCCAAGTCGCCTCCACGACACTGCCCTTCGAGGTACGAAGGACATGGACGGCGCCGGCCTACAAGGAGTTCACCGTGGAGAAGAGGAGCCGACGATGACCATCGAGTGGGCCGCGCTGTCGCCCGCGGACATACCGGCGATCGCCGATCTCGCCCGGCGGTGCGTGGCGCACGACGGCGGGCTCCAGGCGACCGCGTCCCCGTCCTTCCTGGAACGCAGGTACGCCGCGGGAACGACGGTGGGCGCCTTCGCCGACGGGCGTTTGGTGGCGTGCGGGGCCGTGCGCCCCGTGGGCGAGGCGTCGGCGGCGACCGGCCTGGTGGATCCGGGCCACCGGGGGCTGGGGCTGGGGTCGAGCCTGCTGGACCGCCTGCTCGGGGAGGTGGGACCGGTCCGGCTGGAGACGGAGTCGGTGACCCCGCAGGCGCACGCGCTCTTCCTCTCGCGCGGGCTGCGGCAGACCTTCGCCGAGGACGTCTACCGCCGTGACCTGACCCGGCCGCTCCCTGCCGTCCCTCTGCCGCCGGAGCTGGAGATCGAGGAATGGTCGCAGGACACCGAAGGGGCCTTCTACGAGGCCTACTCCGCGTCGTTCGCCGACCGTCCCGGCTTCCCCGGCTGGTCGCGGGAGGAGTGGGTCGGCTGGCTGGTCGACGACGAGTTCCTGCCCGGTTGTTCCCTGGTGGCGCGCGAAGCGGGCGGGGTCGCCGGCTTCGTGGCGTGCGCGGAAGGGTTCCTGATCCAGGTCGGCGCCGTGCCCGGGTGGCGGCGGCGCGGCCTGGCCAGGGCCCTCGCGGCGGAGGCGCTCGATCGCATGCGCACCCGCGGGGCGACGGAGGTCTTCCTGGACGTCAACGTCAACAACCCGGCCTCGGCCGCGCTCTTCCGCGGCCTCGGATTCGAGGTGATCGCCCGCCGGGCCCGCTACGAATGATCCACCCGTTTCCGGCCGGACACTGAGCCGCGTTACGGGGCGTCGGCGCGGGCCCGCGGGTCGTCCTCTCCCCCGGCAGCCGGCTCTCCCCTGCTACCCGTCATGACCGATGACCAGGTAGAACGAGTGGCCATAGGCTCAGGGCCGGACGTCGATCTCGGAGGAGCGAAGTGGCTGGTCAGCGGGTGGAGGGCGGGGCGGAGGACGCAGGCACGGCCGGACGCGGCGGGAGCTTCGCGCGTGCGGTGACCGAGATGTTCGCTCCGCAGTACGTGGGGATCGCCATGCCTCCGGTGGCCGGGCTGTCAGCCGAGGGCTGGACGGGCCTGGCATGGGGGTTGCTCGCCGCTGCGGTGTGCGCGGGGGTGCCCGCGGTTGTGATCGCGGTGGGCGTGCGGCGAGGCCGGCTCGACTCGATTCACCTGGTCGAGCGGAAGTCGCGGAAAGGGCCGATGCTGATCGGGCTCGCCGCGGTGCTGGTGGGCCTGACCGCGCTGGCGCTGCTGGACGCGCCCCGTGTGGTGGTGGCGTCGGTGGCCGTGATGCTGGCCTGGGTGTTGGTGATGGGGCCGATCACGCTGGTGTGGAAGATCAGCTTCCACACGGGGGTGTCGGCCGGCACCGCCGTCGTGCTCGCGTACGTGCTTCCTGCGGTGCCGGTCCTGGTGGTGGGCGCGGTGGTGGTGGCGGTGATCGGGTGGGCCCGGGTCCAGGTGTCGCACCACACGGCGGCGCAGGCGCTCGCGGGCGCCGCCGTGGGGGCGGCGGCGGCCTGGGCGACGCTCGCGATGATGCTTTAGGCGGTTTCGTGCATCGAGGTGGCGGGTGCTCCGCAGACACTGTCCCACTCGGCGGGGCTGGACGGCGGGGCATCGGCGTGCTCTTCCGTAGGTGGCGGTTCGGGGCGACCATCTGGTGGTGAGTCGTGATGGGAGTCTTCCGCCTGAGCGCTTCCGGTCGCCCGCTGGTTGGCGGCCGCCAGCTGGGGGGCGGCCTGGTTGGGATTGGATGCCGCCTGGGGGGTGGTCGGCCCTGCTTGGAGTTGGCGTCCTGGTGGGTGAGGGTTCTGTATCGGGTCCCGTTTGTTGATCGTGTTGCCCATGTGCGCATGTGGGAGCAGAGTGCCTGGATCGTGACGCCTGCCGACCAGATCGGCCTTCGCCCAGAGGCCGGGCCAGGGCCAACAGGCGCGGGGCCGCCCCGAATGGGGAAGTGAGCGTTCCGCCCCCGTTGGATGGCCTTCTTGCTGCGAACGCGACTCGACCGCAGCCGGCCCTGATACATCATGATCGAGTAAGGATGGTCGGGCATGCGTCCCGTCAGCACGAGGAGTCACATGGCAAACGGCTTCAACCCTTCAGGAATCTGGGCGCCGAACGGGCGGGCGTTTTCACAAGGCGTCATCCAGGGCGCGGGGGAGGTTGTCCACGTCACCGGACAGGTCGCCTGGGACGAGCACGGCGAGGTGATCGGCGCGGGTGACATTGAGGCGCAGATGGAGAAGAGCATTGACAACGTCCGCCGCATCCTCGCCGCCGTCGGCGGTCGGCTGGACGACATCGTCTCGATGACGATCTACTTTCTGCGCCGTGAGGATCTGTCGACGATCCAGCAAGTGCGGTCCCGGCATTTCTCACCTGGCTCCGCCCCCGCCAGTGTGTTGATTCAGGTACCCGGACTGGTTCTGCCGGAGTTCCTGGTGGAGCTCGTACCGATCGCCGTAATACCTCTGGAGCGGTTCGTTCACCCATCCTAGGGCTGTACTGGAAGAAGATCCTCCTCGACGAGGACAAAGGGGGCAAGATCGGCATGGCGGCCTGAGCCCGGCCCGCCCTCACCCGCTCTCACGTAGGTAGGTCAGCACGGCCAGGACACGGCGGTGGCCTTCATCTGGGTGCAGACCGAGTTTGCCCATGATGTTGCTGATGTGTTTGCTGATCGCGGCCTGTCCGATGACCAGGCTCTGTCCAATGGCGATGTTCGACTTACCCTCGGCCATGAGGGCGAGCACTTCCCGCTCTCTGGGGGTCAGGCGGAGCAGGGGGTCGCGGCGGTGGCGCAGAAGTTGACGTACCACCTCGGGGTCCAGGACCGTTCCGCCGTCAGCGACCTGGCGGATCGCCTCGAAGAACTCCGTGAGGTGGCCGATGCGGTCCTTGAGCAAGTAGCCCACGCCGCAGCCGCCGTCGGAGTCGAGCAGTTCGGCCGCGTACGTCCGTTGTACGTACTGGCTCAGCGCCAGGACGGGGGCGCCGGGGCGGTGCTGGCGTACCTGCGGGGCGGCGCGCAGTCCTTCGTCGGAGAAGCCGGGCGGCATGCGGACGTCGGTGATGAGCACGTCAGGCTGGTGCCGGTCAGCCAGGCCGATCAGTCCGGTGCCCGCGGCCGGGTCAGCGCCGCCGGCGCCGTCGTCGGTCACCTGCAGGGCCAAGATGTCGCCGATCAGGCGGCAGGTCAGTTCGGCCCGATCGGCGCCGCTGTGCCTGTCGACGTTGGTCAGTGCCTCGGTGGCGGCGAAGTAGACGGCGGACTCGACGGCGGGCGGCAGTCGCCGGGGCAGGTCGGTGCTCACCTTCACGGGTACGGCGCAGCGATCGGCGAGATCGGCCAGCGCCGGCCCCAGCCCGTGATCGGCGAGCACCTTGGAGTGGATGTTGCGGATCAGTTCCCGAAGCTCCGACAGGGCCGCGAAAGCGTGTTCCTGTGCGCGGTCGAGTGCGGACGCACGTGCGGTCCTACCGGGCTGCCGCGCCGGCTGGTCACCGTGCCAGCCGGCCCAGCAGCAGGGACGCCGCCGTGATGCCGATCGCCGTGGCCGCGAAGAGCACCGCGAAGTCCAGCGGCAGGTGCGAGGGGACGCCGAGCAGCAGCCCGCGCAGCGCGTCGACCTGATAGCTGAGCGGATTGACCGCGCTCATGTACTGCAGCCAGTCCGGCATGGCCGTGGTCGGGTAGAGCGCGTTGGACGCGAAGAACAGCGGCATCGTGATCGCCTGCCCGATGCCCATCAGCCGGTCGCGAGTCAGGACGATCCCGGCGATCGTCACCGACAGGCACGAGAAGAACGCCGAGCCGAGCAGCACGGCCACGATCACGCCGGCCAGGCGCACCGGGTTCCAGGTCATGCTCACGCCCAGGAGCGCGGCGATGAGCATCACGACCACCGCCTGGATCATCGCCTTCACGCCGGCGGCGAACGCCTTGCCGGTGACCAGCGCGGCTCGCGGGGTGGGCGTGACCAGGAGCTTGGTCAGGACCCCCGAGTCGCGCTCCCAGATGATCTGGATGCCGTAGAAGATGGCGATGAACATCGTGGACTGGGCGATGATCCCGGGGGCCAGATAGTCCAGGTAGGGGATGCCGTCGCTGGGGATCAGCTTGATGCGGGTGAACGTCTCACCGAAGATCAGCAGCCACAGGGCGGGCTGGATCGCGCGGGTGTACAGCTCGGTGCGGTCGTGGCGCAGCTTCTGCAGCTCCACCACGCACATCGCGGCGACCCTGGCGGGCAGCACGCGCCACCCCGTACGGGCGCGCGGCGGAACGAGCAGCAGGCCGAGGTCGCCCGCGCCGGTGCTGTCAGCCGACACGGGAGGCGGTGTTGCGGGTACGGCGGACATCGCGGAACTCCCCTCCTCCTTCGTCGAGGCCGCTTCCGGCGACGTCGCGGAACACGTCCTCCAGCGTTGGGACCGAGCCGTCACCGCGCCGCTCGCGCAGGTCGGCGATGAGCCGCTCGGGGGTGCCGAGCGCCCGTACGCGTCCCTTGTGCATGAGCGCGACCCGGTCGCAGTACTGCTCGGCCTCGTCCATGTAGTGCGTGGTGACCAGGACGGTCATCCCGGTGGCGGCGCGCACCGCCATGATGTGCTCCCAGACGCTGGTGCGGGCGATGGGGTCGAGCCCGATCGTCGGTTCGTCCAGCATGAGCAGGCGCGGCGCGCTGACCAGGGCCTGGGCGAGTTCGAGGCGGCGTACCATGCCACCGGAGTAGGTGCCGGCCATCCGGTCGGCGGCGTCGGCGAGCCCGACCGCCTCCAGCGCCTGGCCGACCCGGCCCGCGCGTTCGCGCCGGGGGACGTCGAACACGCGGGCGAACAGCGAGACGTTCTCGCGGCCCGTGAGGCTCGCGTCCGCCGACAGCTGCTGGGGAACGTAGCCGAGCAGGCGGCGCACCGCCATCTTCTCGGTGGCCGCGTCGTACCCGAAAACCCGCACCATCCCGGACGGGACGGGCAGCAGCGTGGTCACGCACCGGATGGCGGTGGTCTTGCCGGCCCCGTTGGGGCCGAGCAGACCGAACACCTCTCCGGAGGCGACCGTCAGGTCGACGCCGTCGACGGCCCTGGTCTGGCCGAACGAGTAGCGCAGGCCGGAACAGGCGACCGCGTCACCCGTCGTCGGAGTATCGTCCCTCATGCCGTCCCCACCTCCTCATGCAGGCCCTCGGCGAGCCTGCGCAGCGCCGGGAGCGCGGCGGTCAGCGCGGCCCGGTCCTCCTCACTGAGCCGTTCCACCTGCTCGCGGACGAGCGCCGCGCGCCGCTCCTCCCAGGCGCGCAGCCGAGCCTCCGCCTCCGGGGTGGGCAGCAACCGGGCGGAACGGCGGTCGTCGTCGCTGGTCTCGCGGCGCAGCAGCCCGGCGGTCGTGAGCTGGTTGACCAGCGTGGACACCGAGTTTCCGGCCAGGTACAGCTCCTTGGCCGCCGCCGAGACCCCGATGCCGGGGTTGGCGGAGACCAGCCGCAGCAGCTCGACCTGGGCACCGCGCAACCGCGGCCCGGTCAGCCCCTGGCGCAGCCTGCGCCGCAGAAGCCGCTGGATACCGGTCAGGACGCCCGCGAGAGCGTCGGGAAGTTCAGTGCTGCCCATACCCAAAAGATTAGCTCTGTTCACGAGCTAATGTGAAGTGCCCAGCTCAGCACTGTCTGAAGCCGGCTTACTCGGCCGGGCTCTGTCTCGGGGCCGCACGGACGTGCGCGCGCTCGCCTTGTTTCCCGATGAGGCTCAGGAACTCGACGGGGCCGGCGCTGGTGGCCCCGAACCAGTGCGGTGTACGCGTGTCGAACTCAGCGGCCTCCCCCGGCTTGAGGATGAGATCGTGCTCCCCGAGCACAAGGCGGAGCGTTCCGTTGAGGACGAAGACCCAGTCGTAGCCCTCGTGGGTGCGCAGGTCGGGTTCGGCGTCGTCGCTTCCGGCCGGGAGGAGGAACTTGTAGGCCTGGATTCCGCCGGGCCTACGGGTCAGCGGCAGGATGGTCGAGCCGTCGCCGCACGGAATGGGACGCAGATTGATGCGGGGGTCGCCGGTCGGCGGCGCGTCGACGAGCTCGTCGAGGGTGACCCCGTAGGCGCGAGCGAGGGGAAGCAGCTGCTCGAGCGTGGGCCGTCGCAGGCCCGCCTCGAGCCGGGACAAGGTGCTGGTGGAGATGCCGGTCTCCGCCGCGAGGTCGGCGAGCGTGACGTCCCGTTGCAGCCGAAGGCGCTTCAGCCTCGGTCCGACGGCGTCAAGGGTGCGGTCAATGATCTCATCCACCCTCTGATTTTGCCATTCGGCAACAAGGTTTGCGCATCCGCCTGCTCTGTCAGCACCATGACCGGCGAAGAGTTCATCGCGAACGAGAGGGACGACCTGTGACGTACGAATTCGACAAGGACTTCTGGGAGCGGCACTGGCAAGAGGGGCGAGCCGGGAGCGCCGGATCCATGGGCGGCAACCCGCCGAACCCGTACCTCGCTCGTGAGACCAGCGGCCTGGCACCGGGCACGGCACTCGATGCGGGATGCGGCGCCGGTGCCGAGGCGATCTGGCTCGCCTCCCGCGGCTGGCACGTCACCGCGGCCGACATCTCGTCCGAGGCCCTTGCCCGCGCCGCCGAGCGCGCGGCGACGAGCGGGGGCGCCGAGCACTTGCGGTGGGTTGAGGCGGATCTGAGCGTCTGGACTCCGGACGCGCAGTTCGACCTGGTCATGACCCACTACGCCCACCCGGCGATGCCCCAGTTGGAGTTCTACGACCGCATCGCCGGGTGGGTGGCTCCCGGCGGCACGCTGCTCATCGTGGGACACCTGCACACCCCGGGCTCCACCGGCCACGGGCACCATCCCCCCGCCGAAGCGTCGGCCACCTCCGCGGCCATCACCGCGCGCATGGACGACATGGAGTGGGAGATCAACACCGCCGAAGAGCGCCTGCGCACGCTCACCGGCGGCGGCGGCCGAGCGGTCCCCCTCCACGACGTCGTCGTGCGCGCCACGCGCCGCCGGTAATCCCTTGCTTGAAAGGAATCCCATGAGTACGAACCCCACCATCCAGGACCCACGCCAACGACGCATGACCTTGGCCGGGGTCTGCGTCGCGCTCATGGCGGTCATCGCTTCGGTGTCCGGGCTGAACGTCGCCCAGCCGGAGCTCGCCGTCGCGTTCGACGCCTCGCAGACCGAGGTCTTGTGGTTCATCAACATCTACACGATCAGCCTGGCCGCGCTGCTCCTGCCGCTCGGCGCGATGGGCGACCGGTGGGGCCGCCGGCCGGTGCTGCTCGCGGGCCTGCTCGTCTTCGGGACGGCGAGCGCGGCGGCCGGCCTTGCCACGTCGTCCGAGATCATGCTCGCCGCGCGCCTCCTCAGCGGCGTGGGCGCGGCGATGATCATGCCGGCCACCCTCGCCGTCATCACCTCGACCTTCCCGGACGGGGAACGTTCCAGGGCGATCGGTGTGTGGACCGGCGTCGCCGGCGGTGGAGGCATCCTGGGGATGTACCTGTCGGCCGTCCTGGTCGACCTGGCGAACTGGCGGTGGCTGTTCGTCCTGCCGGTCGTGCTCGTCGTCGTCGCCGCCGTCATGACGCTGCGATCCGTGCCGGACTCGCGAGAGGCGTCAGGCGACGGGTTCGACGCCGTCGGCTCGCTGTCGTCCGTGGTCGCGGTGGTCGGGCTCGTCTTCTTCCTCCACGAGGGCCCCGAGCAGGGCTGGACGGCTCCCGCGACGCTACTGGGCCTCCTCGTCGGCGTCGTCGCCGCTGTCGGATTCGTGGCATGGGAGCTGCGCGTACGGGCTCCGCTCCTCGATGTAAGCCTGTTCCGCGAGCGAGGTCTCGCGAGCGGTTCCGTGTCGCTCTTGACGGTCTTCGGCGTACAGGCGGGGATCTTCGTGGTCCTCTTCCCGTACTTTCAGGCGGTGCTCGGCTGGTCCGGCCTTCGCTCCACCCTGGCGCTCATGCCGATGGCGCTGCTGATGATGCTCGCCTCCGGCCTCGCCCCGCGGATGGCCGCGCGCATCGGCAGCCGCTCGACGATGGCCTCGGGGATCCTCCTGGGCGGCGCGGGGCTGGCCCTCATGGCCGCCTTCGTCTCCGTCGACGGCGGCTACCTCTCGATCCTGCCGGGCATGCTCGCCATGGGGCTCGGCATGGGGTTGACGATGACGCCCTCCACCGAGGCCATCACCACCGCCTTGCCGCGTGAGCGTCAAGGCGTGGCGTCCGCGCTCAACGACGTCACCCGGGAGTTCGGCACCGCGCTCGGTGTCGCGCTGCTCGGAGCGGTCCTGACCGCCGGATACCGCGCCGCCGTCGACTCCCGGCTCGACGGGGTGCCGGACGCCGCCGCCGACACCGCCCGCGAGGGCATCGCCAACGCCCTCGCGGCCGCCGAGGGGGCCGGCTCCCAGGCGCAGGCGCTGATCCGAGCCGCCCAGGAGTCCTTCGTCGCCGGCTGGCAGCAGGCCATGTGGGCGGGCGCGGTGGCGATGACGGTGCTGTTCGTCTACGTGCTCGTGCGAGGTCCGCGCTCGGCTGCCTGACCGTGTTTCAGGAACGTGCGGCGGCTGCGCCGTCGTAGGCCCGGCGGGCCGCGGTGATGGCGGGGGCGGCGATCCGGGCCCACGCCGTGAGCGCTTCCAGGGGCTCGCGTATGTCTTCGATCAATGGAGTGGTCGCGTACTCGACCCGCGGTGGGGAATCCGGATACACGGTCCGGGTGATGAGTCCGTTGCGTTCGAGGTCGCGCAGGCTCACGGTCAGCATCCGGCGGCTGATGCCCGCGATCGCGCGCTCCAGCTGGGTGAACCGGCGTGCACCTTCGCCCAGCTCGACCAGCACCTGAGCGCTCCACTTGCCGCCGATCAAGGCCAGGACCTCAGGTAGCGGGCAATCGTCGGGGCCCGGTCCCGCCGCCTCGGGCACGAGCTGGTCTGTTACCGCGGTGTTCCGTTGCGACAAGAAAGTGCCTTCTTTCGAGCTTTCTGAGCATGCGCCACGATTGTTCCCGTTACCAATCGTAACGGTCCTGCGTACAGGCGCAGGGCCCTCGTGAACAGGTGAGGGAACGACACGTGCCCTTCGCACGCAGCAACGGTTTCAAGATTTCGTACGAGGTATCCGGCGACGGCCCCGCAGTGGTGCTTCATCCGGGGATGTTCCAGGACGGGGCGCATTGGGCGTACAGCGGCTACACCTCCGCGCTGACGTCCGCCCACACCGTGATCGCCGTCGACCCGCTCGGTCTGGGTGCCAGCGACGCGCCGCACCAGGCCGAGGACTATTCGCTCGAACGGCGCGTGGACTCCGTCACCGCAGTGCTGGATGCGGTGGGCGTCGAACGGGCCGCGTTCTGGGGGTACTCGCTCGGCGCCATGACGGGTTATGCGGTCGCCGCTCACGCGCCCGACCGCTTGACCTGCCTGGTGGCCGGCGGTTTCGATCCGATCGACGGCTTCCGCTCCGCGATCGGCCCCACGCTGCGCCTGCTCGGTCTGCCCGCCGACACCGACGCCTACCACCTGATGAAGCAGGGCGCCGCCGCCGATCCCTATCAGGCCGCGGTGATCGAGGCGGGTGACCCCGCCGGTTTCCGGGCCAACTACGAGGCGTTCTGCCGCGAGCCCGGGCTGCAGCGCGAACTCGCCGACTCCGGCGTGCCGACGCTGCTGTACGCGGGGACGGCCGACCCTTGGCACGAGCCGATGCGGACCTTCGCCGAGCGCTCAGGCGCGAGCTTCGTGTCCGTCTCCGACGCGGATCACAAGGGCTGCTGGGACAGGTCGGCCGATGTGCTGCCGGCGGTGCTGCCGTTCCTGCGGATATGACATCTCATTCCTCCTCGTCGATGGAGACCTTTATAGGCCTGTTGACCACGTCACGCGCACATGACGCCGGTCTGCGCCAATTTGTGACGCCCATGCCCAGTGGCGCACGTCACGTCACCGAGCTGTCACAAGGACCGGGCCGCCGGCATCTCCATGCCGTCAGGACGCCGCGCGAACGATCCGCGCGGCGTGCAGCTCCACAAGTGAGGTCGAAGTCATGGAACCCCGTATGAACCTGAACGCCAACGAGCTCGGCGTCAAACTCGGCAAGCGGTTCTACAACGTCAGCCTGGCGATCGAGCAGTCGACGCTGCCCAAGTCCACCCAGAACCTGGTGATGCTGCGTGCCAGCCAGATCAACGGCTGCGGCTTCTGCGTCGACTACCACTCCAAGGACGCCGCGGCCGCCGGGGAGAGCTCGGTCCGGCTCAACCTGGTCGCCGCCTGGCGCGAGTCCAGCGTGTTCACCGAGGCCGAGCGGGCCGCGCTGGCGCTCGCCGAGGAGGGCACCCGGCTCGCCGACGCCCACCGAGGCGTGTCCGACGAGACCTGGGCCCAGGTGCGCGAGCACTACGACGAGGACCAGCTCGCCGCGCTGGTCTACCTGGTGGCCATGATCAACGCGGCCAACCGGCTCGGCGTCATCGTGCGCACCCAGGGTGGCTCCTACGAGCCCGGCATGTTCAACTGATCGACGGGCGGGCCCCGGCCCAGGATCGTCCGATCCGGGCCGGGCCCGCCGATCGGCACTGCTCGGGCTAGGATCGCGCCATGCCCTTGACCGCGGACGACGTCGACCGGTTCGAGGCGTCCAGGCCACGCCTGGAGGCCATCGCCTACCGCCTCCTCGGCTCGGCCGCGGAGGCCGAGGACGCCGTCCAGGAGACGTTCTTGCGGTGGCAGGCCGCCGACGTCGACCGCATCGAGGTCCACGAGGCCTGGCTGACGAAGGTTCTCACCAACCTGTGCCTCAACCAGCTCACCTCCGCGCGGGCGCGCCGCGAGACCTATGTGGGCCGATGGCTTCCCGAGCCGCTGCTCGCGGGCGACCCGATGCTCGGCCCGGCCGACACGGCCGAGCAGCGCGAATCGGTCTCGTACGCGGTCCTCACCCTCATGGAGCGCCTCTCCCCCAACGAACGGGCCGTGTACGTGCTGCGGGAGGCCTTCGACTACCCGCACCGGGAGATCGCCGAGATCCTCGACCTCACCGAGGCCGCCAGCCAGCAGATCTTCCACCGCGCCAAGAAGCACGTCGCGGACGGCAGGGCCCGTACCGAGATCGACGCGGCCGCCGCCCGGCGGATCGTCGAGGAGTTCCTGGCGGCCGCCACCAGCGGCCGGACCGAGCCGCTCGTACGCCTGCTCACCCAGGACGCCATCTCCGTCGGCGACGGCGGCGGGAAGGTCCCGGCCCGTGCCAAGGCGTTCGAGGGCGCCGTCGCGGTCGCGAAGTTCCTGCGGAGCCTGTTCAAGCCCGCCGAGGCCAAGCGCGCCATCGTCGGCGGGTCGCCCCGGATATACGCCTGGACCGCCAACGGAGACCCCGCCGTCGTGGCCGTCGTGGACGGCCGGGTCGTCGCCATCATGTGCCTGGAGGTCACCGCCGACGGCATCACCGCGTTCCGCAACCAGGTCAACCCCGACAAGCTCGAACGCGCGACCAGGCAATGGGCGGCCGCCGACCACGGCGAGCCCCTGTTCGACGGCCTCTGACCGAGATGTGAGGTGCTTCACATCGCGTTCCTGTCAGGAAACGGCGGGCCATCCGGTTCAAGGGGCGACCGCACAAGACAGGAGCAGGACATGCAGCACCGCATCGTCGTCCTCGGAGCCGGATACACCGGAGCCGTCGCCGCCGGCCGCCTCGCCAAGCGGCTGCGCCGCGAGGACGTCGCCATCACCCTCGTCAACGCCGAGCCCGACTTCGTCGAACGCGTCCGCATGCACCAGCTGGCCACCGGCCAGGACCTCAAGCCCCGGCCGTTCAGCGAGATGTTCGCGGGCACCGGCGTCGAGCTTCGGCTCGCGCAGGTCACCGGCGTCGACGTCGACCGCAAGACGGTCGCCGTCATCGACGCGAACGGCACTGGACAACTTTCCTACGACACGCTCGTCTACGCCCTCGGCAGCCGCTGGAACGCCCAAGGCGTCCCCGGGACCGCCGAGCACGCCTATGAGATCGCCGGCCGCCCCGGAGCGCTCCGGCTGCGCGAGCGTCTGACCCGCCTCGACGCCGGGCAGAGCGTGGTCGTCGTCGGCGGCGGCCTCACCGGCCTGGAGGCCGCGACCGAGATCGCCGAGGCCCGCCCGGACCTCGACGTCGCCCTCGCCGCCCGAGACGGCCTCGGCGACTGGCTCTCCCCCAAGGGCCGCGAGCACCTGCGCAAGGTCCTCGCCAAGCTCAGGATCACCGTGTACGAGCACGCCGCCGTCACCGGCGTCGAAGCCGACCGCGTCGCCACCGCCGACGGCAAGGCCATCCCGGCCGCGGTCACCGTGTGGACCGCCGGCTTCGCGGTCCACCCGATCGCGAAGGCGACCGCTCTGGAGGTCACCGACAGCGGCCAGATCGTGGTCGACGGGACCATGCGCTCGGTCTCGCACCCGGACGTGTACGCCATCGGCGACGCCGCCATGGTGACGGGCCCCGGCGACAAGCCGCTGCGGATGTCGTGCGCCTCGGGAACCCCGACCGCGTGGCAGGCCGCCGACGCGATCGCGGCGCGCCTGACCGGCGGCAAGCTCCCGAACGTGTCGATCCGCTACTTCAACCAGTGCATCTCGCTGGGCCGCAAGGAGGGCCTGATCCAGTACGTCACCGCCGACGACCGCGCCTTGCAGGCGGTCCTGACCGGCCGGCTCGCCGCCGTCTACAAGGAGCTGATCTGCAGGAGCGCCGCCTGGGGCGTCGCCAACCCGACACTCGGGCTGCCGACCCGGCGCCGCCGCGTCACCCGGGAGCGGGCCGCGACCGGCTCGGCCGTCAAGGCCTCGGCATAGAGCGTGAAGGCAAGCGGGAGCCCGCGCGGTCGCCGGGACGTCCTGGGCTCGGCTTGACCTTACCCTCAGCCGAACGAGCACGCCGGCCAGGTCCTGGCCCGGCTACGGGGCTGTAGCTCTCTCCGCGCTGAGGGTCGGTGCCACGGGCCGCCAGGCGCCGGTGGCGAGCATCGCCGGCCACCCTGCCCGCCTAACGTCGAAAGCCTGTGGTGACGTCGTCCGTGGTCACGTCGTCACCGTTGTCGAACGGGTCGTCGCTGACGTCGTCGTCGGTGGACGGGTCGTCGGTGGACGGGTCCTCGGCGGACGGGTCCTGGGTCGGCTTGGGCGTCGGCTTCCGCACCAGGTCGTGCTGCCGGCCACCGAAGGTGGGCGCCGGGAACTGCTCGACCGGCTTGCCATCCATCGCGATCGTCATGAATTCACGCCAGACCTTGGTGGGCGTTCCGGCACCCTGGATGTTGCCCAGGGAGACCTCCCTGGGCAGGGGGTGGCCGTTGGCGTCCTTCATGACCTTCTTGGTCTTGGGGTCGGTCCGCGGGATCTCCTTGTACATCCCGACGGCCGCGGAGAGCTGCGGGGTGTATCCGACGAACCAGGCCTCCTTGTTCTCGTTGTTGGTGCCGGTCTTGCCGGCGATCGGCCGCCCGCCGGGCAGCGAGGTGCCCGCGGCGGTGCCGTACTTGACCACCTGCTGCATCGCGTACGTGGCGTCGGCGGCGCTGTCCGGGCTGATGACCGTTTTGGGCACGCCGACCTCCTCCATGACGGTCATCCCCTTGACCGTCTTGACCGAGACGACCACGTGCGCGTCGCGGTGGACGCCGCCGGCGGCGAAGATGCCGTACCCGGCGGCCTGCTCGACCGGAGTGACCAGGCCGGCGCCGATGGACATGCCGTACGCGTGGTCCTTGATGGCCTGCGCCAGATTCTTCTGGTTGATCCCGGCGCCCTCGGCGATCCTCTCCACCTCCTCCAGGCCGACCTCCTGCGCCATCGTGGCGAACGCCGTGTTCACCGACTCGGCGGTGGCCCGGTCGATCTGCACGGCCGCGCCCACGTTGTGCGAGTTGCCGATCGGCTTGGTGCCCGGCAGCGAGACCGGGCCGGTGCCGGACACGTAGCTCTTGAGGCTGTAGCCGTTCTCGAGCCAGGCTGCCAGCACATACGGCTTGAACGCCGAGGCGGCCTGCTTGTAGGCGTCGAAGGCGTTGTTGGTGAAGCTCTTCAGGTAGTCGCGGCCGCTGTAGAAGGCGATCACCCGGCCGTTGCGCGGGTCGACGGCGGCCATGTTCGCGCGGATGTGCTTGTCGTTCAGAGTGGCGAGGTTGCTCTCCACCGCCTTCTTCGCGGCCTGCATGAGCTTCTTGTCGAACGTCGACGTCACCCGGAAACCGCCGCTGCGCAGGCTCTCCCTGGAGATCCCCCGCTGCTCCAGCTCGCGCTGCACGATGTCGACCATGTAGCCGTTGATGCCCTTGAGGGTCTCTCTCTTGTCCAGCTTGGCGAGCTTGGGGAACTTCGCCGTCGTGGGCAGCTGCCCGTACTTCGCCGGGTCGACGATCGCCATGCCGCCGATGACGTAGGTGAACCGCTCCCGGGTCGGCGCCCAGTTCTTCTTCGCCTCCGTCCTGTCGAAGGCGTCCGGGTTCTGGATCCGGCCCGCCAGGTAGGCTCCCTCGGCGGGGGTCAGCTCCTCGACGTCCTTGTCGAAGAACGCCTGGGCGGCGGCCTGGATGCCGTCCGCGCCGCGGCCGAAGTAGATGGTGTTGAGGTAGTTGGCAAGGATCTCGTCCTTCGACATCTCCTTGCTGGCGCGGATGGAGACGAAGATCTCCTTGACCTTCCGCTGGATCGTCCGCTCCTGGCTGAGGCCGTCGTAGTAGCCGCGCGCCATCTCCTGCGTGATCGTCGAGCCGCCCTGGACCTGCCGGCCGGTCACCGTGCTCCACGCCGCACGCATGGTGCCGGACACCGAGAAGCCCGGGTCGGTGCGGAACGTGCGGTTCTCGGCGGCGATGAAGGCGTCCTGGACATGTCGCGGGATCTTGCTGATCGGGACGATCTCGCGCTTGGTGCCGAGCCTGGCGATCTCGGTCTTGCCGTCCCGGTAGTAGATGATGCTGCCCTGCTCGACGGCCTGCTGTTGAGTCGCCAGAGGGAGCGGAGTGTTGGCGTACGCCACCATGATCATGCCGAAGAGGCCCGCCGCCAGCACCGTGCAGGCGAGGACCACGACCTTCCAGCTGGGGATGAACCGCTTCCAGCCGGTCCGGCGCGGACGGCCGCCGTCCTCGTCCGGCCGGCCGCCCGCTCCCCCGGGACCGTCGTCACCCGGTCCGCCGGGGCCGCCGTGCCCCTGGCCGCCGGATCTCCGTAACCTGTCACGGCCTGGCTGCGGGCGCTGGGCCATCGCCTGGGCGCCGTCGGAGGCTCCGGTGCGGCGCCGCACCCTGCGCGGACCTTCCCCGGCACCGCTCCGGTCCGACTCGCTCCTCTGCCGCGGCCGAGCATTTGCCAGCAATCCATCCCCCTAACGGTTAGCCAATAGATAGCGGCTACCCTATGGGGTGTCAAAACGCTGCGCCTGATGATCTCCTGGACTTGACGCGCGGATAGCAGGCCACGGCGGACAGCTCTTTGCAGTCCAGGATGCGGATGAGCGTGTAGCCGGTCTCGACGATGTGCTGGGTGCGCCAGTTGGCCAGGGTGCGGTGGCCGCAGCCGGTGTCGAGCACGCGATCAGCGGTCCGGACGTCAGCGGCCGCACGTTGTCGCACCCCGGTCCGGCGTCATGGCCGAACGGCTCAATCGCCGCCCGGATCCGCTGGGCCGTCGCGGAGTACGCCGCGCACCGTGTCGAGCCGTACACCCGGGTCGAACTCCGTCAGCCACCAGGTCGCGCCGGCGGCGGCGTACGGCAGTGGGTCGACGTCGGAGGGCAGGCTGATGGCGATGTCGTACGAGGCCATCTCGCCATGTCGCAGTTCGGTGAGGGTGCCGACGACCTCGGCGAGCTGGTCCGGGTGCTCCAGATTGATCGGAAAGAAGCCGTCGAGCCGGGCGGCCCGGCGGATCGGCTTGACGTTGCCGGGGAATCCGGCGGCCCACACCGGCACGCCGGGTCGCTGAACCGGCCGCGGCAGGAACGTGATGTCGTCGACGATGTACGTCTCGCCGCGATGGCGCACCGGCTCGCCGGACCAGGCGGCGGCCAGGATCGCCAAGGACTCGTCGAGCATCCGCCCCCGCCGCCGGTCGTCGAGCTGCTCGCCGGTTTTGGACAGCTCACCGCCGAACCGGTCGCTTCCGAGCCCGACCCCGAGAGTGAGGCGGCCGCCGCTCAGCCGATCCAGTGTCGCGGTCTCTCGCGCCACTTTGGCCGGCCGCCGGCGGGCGAGCGTCGACACCATCGGGCCGAGCCGCAGCCGCTCGGTCGCGGTCGCGATCGCCGCCAGCGCGATCCACGAGTCGGCGACCTGCTGGACCGGCGCCCGCCAGGACAGGTGATCCCACACGAAGCAGCCGTCCCACCCGGCTTCCTCCGCTTCGGCGGCCAGGTTCGCCACCGCCCGCGGGTCGGCGAGCTCGTCGAAGAGCGGCAGCCAGAGTGCCGATCGCAGCCGGTTCACGGGCACTCTCCGCCGGAAACTGAAAGGATCTCCGCGATCGCGACGTCCCAGAGCTCCGGCGGCGGCATCTGGTGCCCCATGCCCTTGAGCGGGACGAGCCGTGCTTGCGGGATCTCCCGTGCCAGCGCCTCGCCGTGCCCGTACGGGAGGAGCGGGTCCGCGGTGCCGTGCAGCACCAGCGTGGGCACCGCGATCTCGCCGAGGCGGGCGCGGACGGGCTCGCCGCCGGTGAGCTGCCAGTGGTTCTGCGCCGACGCCAGTGACGGGCTGCGGTCCCAGGCGCGGCCGACGACGCGGCGCAGCCGCGCCTCGTCGACGGGGATGGTGCCCGCGAAGGTGCGCTCGCCGTCGGTGTAGTACGCGATGACGGCCTCGCGGTCGGACCAGTCGGGCGCCTCCTCACCGCCCTCGGCGAACCGCTTCGCCAGCTCGGCGCTCATCGGCGGCAGGTCAGGGCGATCGGGGTTGCCGGGTCCGCCCGGGCTGGTGGCGATGAGCGTCAGGGAGGCGACCCGGCCGGGGTGGTGCACGGCCAGATGCTGGGCGATGCCGCCGCCCATGGAGACGCCGACTATGTGGGCGGCCTGCTCGATGCCGAGTGCGTCGAGCAGGCCGACGGCGTCGTCGAGCAGGGCGTCGCTTCCGTACGGCGGTGCGCCGGGCGGGAAGGTCGTGGAGCGGCCGGTGTCCCGGGTGTCGTACCGGATGACGTGCCGCCCGCCGGCGGCGAGACGCTCGCAGAACTCATCGTCCCACCAGTCCATCGACGCCTCGGCGCCGCCGATGAGCAGCAGGGCGGGTGCGGCAGGGTCGCCGAATGTCTGAGCGCAGAGCTCTACGCCGTTGATTTCGAGGAGTTGCTCGGGGTGATCTTGATTACCGTTCATGTCCGGCACGCTAAGCCGCGCGGCCCCATCGCGAAAAGCCATGATTTTCGATCGAATCAATCGCCTACAGCGATATAGTCGCCGTCGCTGAACCCTTCCACGCGGCGAGAGTCGCGCCCTCCTGCCCCTCGTCCGATGTCACATCTGGCCGGCCAGCTCAGTGGCGGCTTCGACGGCGATGTCGATGGCTCGGGCCGCGAGGGGCGACTGGGTGCGCCCGGCCGGCCAGTACAGATACCACGTGCAGGCGGGCGACGGTCGCAGTCGATGGATGCTGAGCTGGTCGTCGGACCAGACATCGGATCCCTGGAGGGCGAGCCAGGGCAGCACCGCCGAGCCCAGGCCCACCCGCACCATCGACACGACGGTTTCGTGACCGGCCGTTCGGAACACGATCCGCGGCCGGGCACCCGCGCCGGCGAGCTCCCGCTCCAGCCATCTTTGGTGGACGTTGGGCGGCCAGGCGACCATGGGAGCGCCGTCGAGCAGCTTCACCGGTACCGGACCATCGGGGAACGCACCTGCGCCGGCCACCAGGAGGTACGGCTCGTCGAGCAGCTCGACGTGCTCGACGTCGCCGTCGATGCGATCGTAGTGGAACAACAGGTCAAGATCTCCGATCCTCGGATCCTCCGGTCCCACCTCCGACAGCCGGATGTCGCAGCCGGGGTGCTCGCTCAGCAGCCGGCGCACGACGGCCGGCAGGATCAGCTTGGTCGCGCCCTGGAAGGTGCCGATGTCGATCCGGCCGTTACCGGCCTTGAAGCGATCGACGGCGTCGGCGAGCGCCTCCGACTTCGTGAGCAGATCGCGCCCGTGGGCCAGGACAACCTCGCCAAGTGGAGTGGTCCGCACCGGTTTGGGACCACCGGGCCGGTCGAAGACGGCGCCACCGACGGCCTTCTCCAGCGCGGCGATCTGCTGGCTCACCGACGACTGGGTGTAGCCGAGGCGAACCGCCGCTCGGCCGAACGTTCCCTCCTCGGCGATGGCGGCCATCGTCCTCAGGTGGCGCAGCTCAACGTCAGCCATGACGTCAGAGTATCGCCAATCGCGATTGATTTGATCGTAAATGATCGCTTTTCTTGATGTCTTGGTGATCCTAGTGTCATCGGCATGACCACCTACGACGCACCCGCTCCCACCGCGATGCCGCTCGGCCGCCGGCTGTCCCGCCTGCGCTTGGACCTGCCCAGTCTGGTCTGGTCCCTGGCGGCGACTCATTTCGTGAGCCGCGCCGGCGGAGTCGCGCAGTCGTTCCTCGTGCTCTACCTGACGCAGGAGCAGGGGCTGACGCCGACGACCGCGGGCGCGGTGGTGGCGGCGACGGGAGCCGGAGGCATCGGATCCCAGGTGCTCGGCGGCTGGCTGGGCGACCGGATCGGACGACGCCACACCATGCTGGTGGGGTTCCTGGGAACCGCCGTGACACTTGTCGCGCTCGGCTCGGCCGACACGGTGCCGGTGATCTGGGCGGCGGCACTCGGTGTCGGGCTGATGGCGGACCTGTTCCGCCCGGTCGGGTCGGCTGTGGTGGCCGACCTCCATCCGAGCCAGCGGGTCCGGGCCTTCGGGGTGCTGTTCTGGGCGGCCAACCTCGGCTTCTCCATCGCCACGATCGCCGCGGGGGTCCTGGCCCAGTACGGGTATGGACTCTTGTTCTGGATCAATGCCACGGCCTCGATCATCGCGGCGCTGATCGTCTGGCGCCGGATTCCCGAGACCCGGCCGGCGACACCGAACCAGACCCGCCGAGCGCTGCTGCCGGTGCTCCTGCGCGACCGGCTGATGATCGTCATGGTGTTGATCTACGTCGCCTATTTCACCCTGTTCCTGCAGACGTTCGCGACGCTACCGCTCCTCATGACAGCAGATGGTCACGGCCCCGCGACCTACGGCGCGGTGCTGGCTCTGAACGGGATCGTCATCGTGGTGGGCCAACCACTGGCGGTACGGCTGCTTGCCGGTCGCGACCCCGGCTCGGTGCTGGCCGTGTCCATGCTCCTGGCCGGTGCCGGCGTCGGTTTGGGCACCCTCGTAGAGAGCGGTGTCGGCTACGCGGGATCGGTCCTGGTCTGGACCCTCGGCCAGGTCGGCATCGCCGTGATGTTCGGCGCCACCTTCGCCGGCCTCGCACCGGCGGACCTGCGCGGCAGGTACATGGGCATCGCCTCCGCCACCTGGAGTGTCGGCGCCGTGTTCGGCCCGCTGGCAGGCACCGTACTGCTCGATCATGCCGGACGAACGGCTCTGGCGGCGGCATGCGCGATCACCGGGCTCGCCCTCTTCGCCGCCCAGCAGTCGCTCGGCCCGGCGCTCCGCCGCCGAAGCGGAAGCTGACCCACGCCCGTCTGGCCGGTCACATCACATCCAGTGACGGTCGGACGCAGCGTCCAGCCTGAGCATGGGACGGCGCAGGCGGGGGCCGCGGCGAATCCCGGGTTCACTGCGGAGCGGGTCCATCAGCTCGGCGCGGGCGGGGAACAGCACGTGGGTCATCTGGCGGATATGCACTTGAGCTGGCGAGCTCCGTGCGCGGTTGAGAAGCGGGCGAGTCTGATCCGAGGGGCTTGATCTACTGCGTCTGCACTGGTGAGGGCGACATTGGGCTGTCTGCATGCGTGATCCATACCCGTGTCGCCTCACACTGGGCCACAATGGCCCGCATGCCTACCATGCCCGGAAATCACGTTGAGACCGCACCTCCCTCCCAGTCCAACGCCTACGACAGGATCGCCGAGGGGTACGCGGCCGAGAACGAGACCAGCCTCGTGAACGCGTACTACGAGCGGCCCGCGATGCTGGAGCTCGCCGGGGACGTGACCGGCCGGCGGATCCTCGACGCCGGCTGCGGCTCGGGTCCCCTGTTCTCCGCGCTGCGCGATCGAGGCGCCAACGTGACCGGCATCGACGCGAGTGCCGGGATGCTGGAGCTGGCCCGACGGCGGCTGGGCGACGACGCGGATCTGCGGGTCGCCGACCTGGCCGGCGCGCTGCCCTTTCCGGACGGCGCGTTCGACGACGTCATCGCGTCCCTGGTGCTGCACTACCTGGAAGACTGGGGACCGACACTGGCCGAGCTGCGACGCGTGCTGAAGCCTGGCGGCCGGCTCCTCGTCTCGGTCGACCATCCTTTCGTGATCCCCCTCATGCGCCACAGGGCCGGGGAAAAGCTCAGCTATTTCGGAACCCGTAACCGGATCGAAGAATGGACCATGGGTGGGCAGACCTCCCAGATGAGCTTCTGGGACCGGCCGCTGCACGCGATGACCGAGGCCTTCACCGCGGCCGGCTTTCGCATCAGCGTCATCAGCGAACCGCCGTTTGTGCCGGAAGCCCGCGAACTGTTCCCCGAGGAGTTCCGCGAGATCACTGGCACGAGGTTCCTGGGCTTCCTGTTCTTCGTTCTAGAAGCCGGCTGACGGCGCTGGTGGCTGAGCGTTTCAGGGGGCGATTCCCGCCGGCTGAAGCGCTCAGCCACAGATGTTGACGACTCACTGGACGGCCCATGTAGGTGATGGATTCAGCTGGTGTGAGGTCGAAGCGAGACGAATGGCGCGGTCGCGGGCGAGCCGGCGGACCTCCACGGCGCGCAGGAAGCGCCGCTGCTCGCGGGCGTCGACAGCCTTGGGGGGCGAGTTTGGGCGTGGTGTCGCGGCGGGCCTGGGCCGGGGCCAGGCCGCGGTGGGTGAAGAAGTGGTCCAGGGCGGCCAGGTGGGCGTTGACGGTGTTGGCCTTCCGCTTGGCCACCGTTTTCAGGTGCGTCTTGTAGTCGCGCACGGCGAAGTCGCGGCCGTGCGCGTCGGTCAGCGGATCGGCACCGTCGACGCCCAGTGGATCCCGTACGCGCCGGTCACCAGACTGGACGACGCAGTACGACGCGAGACGGAGCTCGGTGCCACCGTCGTACGACCGCGCGTGGACTTCGCCGCCGGATCCGTGATCGTCATCCAGGATCCGAACGGCGCCACCCTCGCCCTGTGGGAATCCCACGCCTGATGACCACTCCTCCCCACTACTCCTGCGCGCTCGCGCCGACCGCCGACGTCGTCGACACGGCCAGGCTCGCCGAACAGCCCGGTTCGACGAAGCAGGTGCCGCCGGGGTCACCGAGGTCGTGTACGTCCCGGCCGGACCCGACATCACCGGCGAACTGCGAGCGTTCGCCCAGGCTGCCCGGTCGTGATCCCCTCGGTGGCCCTTTCTGCCGATTCACCCGGACTATCGGGGCGTGAGGTGGCGATCTGCGCGTTCGACAGGTACCCGCCCACGGCGGCGAGCATCGGCCTCCCGTGTCGAGTTCTTCGTCGGATCCACTCCTCCCAGGATGGCGTACGTCAGTGACCGTTCCGTAGTGGCTCAGTAGTGGCGTAGTGCTCGGCGCGGATGTCCAGATGCGTGCCGCCCGCCAGACTGGCCGTACACCGTCGAACAAGGAGGTCCCGATGCCCAACCCGACCGTGTTCCCGGATCCGGAGGCGGCGTCATGACCGACGTCGATCTGGACGCTCACGCCCGTGGTCTGATGGACGCCAACCTGTACGTGGTCCTCGGCACCGTCGACGCCGACGGCATCCCGTGGACGTCGCCGGTCTACTTCGCGACCGCCGACTACGCCGAGATCTTCTGGGTGTCCAGCCCCGACACACAGCACTCCCGTAACCTCGCCGCGCGCCCCCGGCTGAGCATGGTGATCTTCGACTCGACGGTGCCGGCCTACCACGGCCGGGCCGTGTACCTGTCCGGCACCGCCGCCGAGCTGACCGGCCGCGACCTGGACCGCGGTATCGAAATCTTCCCCGGAGACCCCAGCCGGGGTGGGTCCACGGTGTCGATCGAGGACGTCACCGCACCGGCGGCGTGGCGCCTGTATCGCGCGACGGTCAGCGAGGCGTTCGTACTGTGCCCCCGCGAGCCGCGCCAACCGTGCCCGCTGCACGGCCTCGCCGGTGACCACCGCGCGCCCGTGATGCCCTGGCGCCATCCGGCCTAGTGCTCGACGGCGACAGGCGTACCGGCGCGCGCGTGGACGACAGCCTCGGCGCGCCCCAGACCCACCTGTCGCGGGAGTGACGGCCCCGGCAGGCCTCGAACAAGCAGATTTCTCACCCGCGCCGTTACCTCACGTCCCCGTGATGGTACGGGCAGGCCAGGTGCGCTCGCCCTGCGCTGGTAAGGAAGGAAACCAATGGCGAAGTCCGTGCTGTACATGTCGATGTCGCTCGATGGATTCATCACCGGTCCGGGCGACGGCCCGGGCAACGGGCTCGGGATCGGCGGCCTTCGGCTGCACGAGTGGCTCGGCGAGCCCGTCTCCGAGCCGCCGTACTTCGACCCGCCGGGGCTGAGCGGGCAGGTGTTCGGCGAGTCGATGGCCACGGGTGCGGTCGTGGTGGGCCGCAAGACGTTCGACTACGCCGGCCACTGGCACGGTGACCACCACGGTGTGCCGATCTTCGTACCCACGCGTGGCGTCCCGCCGGCGCCGCAGAGCGGCTGGGTTCATTACGTGCCCGACGTCGCAACGGCGATGCGCGAGGCCAAGGCGGCCGCCGGCGAGAAGGATGTGATGGTGCACGGTGCCGGACTCGCCCAGTCGTTGCTGCGCGAGGGCCTGCTCGACGAGCTGGAGATCCACCTGATCCCTGTCGTACTCGGTGACGGGCGGCGGCTGTTCGGCGCCGACCGCATCGAGCTCGAGTTGACCCGGGTGCTCGACGCGCCCGGTGTCACGCACCTGCGCTACCGGGTGAACTCAGGTGCCAGCCGGTGACCAGCGCCGTCACCTCACACCGGATCCATATCAGCCCTGTCCACCACGCTGCCCGTCCTTGGACCATGAACGCGATCAGGAGCATCACCGGTATCGATGCCGAGCACAAGTGTGGGCCTGTCCACCGGAGTACCGGGCTTGTCATGCGAGTCGATCAATAGCTAGGAGTATCCATGTCCAAGGTGTGGTTCGTGACAGGAAGCTCGCGCGGTCTGGGTCGCGCGTTCGTCGAGGTCGCACTCGAAGCGGGTGATCGCGTGGCGGCGACGGCGCGTGACCCGGAGCGGTTGCATGATCTTCTTGAGACCTACGGCGATAGGGTCCTTGCGCTGCGGCTGGACGTGAGCGATCATGCCGCGGCCGTGCGCGCGGTCGCTCAGGCTGTGGAGAGGTTCGGTCGCATCGATGTCGCCGTCAACAGCGCCGGCTACAGCGACCTGGGCTCGTTCGAGGACACGACGATCGACTCGTTCCGGGCGCAGGTCGAGACCACCTTCTACGGCGTCGTCAACGTTTCCAAGGCGGTCGTGCCGATCCTGCGCGAGCAGGGCCATGGTCATCTCATCCAGGTCTCGTCGCTCAGTGCCCGCTTCTCCGCCCCCGGTCTGACCGCCTACCAGGCGGCGAAGTGGGCCGTAACGGGATTCTCCAGCAGCCTTGCCCATGAGCTTGCCCCGTTCGGAGTGAAGGTCACTGTTCTGGAGCCGGGCGGCATGCGTACCGACTGGGCGGGCTCGTCGATGACGATTCCGCAGCCCAGCGCGCCGTACCGGCCGACCATCGGGGTGTTCGCCGAGCAGGTGCGCGCCGCGTCCGGTCACGAGGCGACCAGCGCGCGCCGTGTCGCCCAGGTGGTCCGGGACATCGCCGGCCGCGATGATGCCCCGCTGCGCCTGCTGCTCGGGACCGATGCGGTGCCGTTGGCGCGGCAGGCGGCACAGGAACTCGCCGCCGGCGACGAGGCCTGGCGAGAAGTCAGTCTCAGCGTCTCCGACGAGACGCCCCTTACCGCCGATACGCCCCAAGAGACTCGGTTCTAGCAGGAATACACACCAACCTTCCACCGGACCTCACACGTCTGCCTGGATCAGTGGTGGCGCCGCGAGTCGCGGACGCGCTCAAACGTATGTGCCCGCATCCGGCCGGGTGAGGACGCCGCAAGAAACTCCAGCTCATCGGCGGCGCCGTGTTCGGCATCGCCTCGGTGGCCGCCGCGTTCCCCACCAGTGCGCAGATGCTCATCGCCAGCCGTGCACTGCTCGGCGTGGCCGGTGCCGCGGTGATGCCGTCGGTGCTGGCCCTGGTCACCGGCATGTTCAGCGACCAGAGGCAACGCAGCCGCGCCCTGGCCATCTACCTGACCTGCTTCATGGGCGGGCTGACGCTCGGCCCGCTGGTGGGTGGCCTGCTGCTGGAGTACTTCTGGTGGGGTTCGGTGTTCCTGGTGGCCGTGCCGGGGATGGTGCTGCTGCTGGTGTCCGGCCCGTTCCTGCTTCCCGGTCGGCGCGCGGCGCGGGCCGGCAAGCTCGACCCGGTCAGTGTCGTGCTGTGCCTCGCGGCGATCCTGCCGTTCGTCTACAGGCTCAAGGAATTGGTTCGCAGCGGCTGGCAGTGGCTGCCGGCCGTGGCGCTGGCGTTCGGCATCGCCGTACACGAGGCGCTCGCAGCCGTGGTGGACGGGGACCGGAGGGCCTGGCATCTCGCCGCAGCCGCCGCGGCGCCCGACGAGAGCATCGCGATCGAGTTGGAGCGCGCCGCCGAGAACGCGCGAGAGCGCGGGGCGCCCGCAGTGGCCATCCCCGCCTATGAGCAGGCCGCCCGACTCAGCCCCGGCCGTACCGAGCGGGCCCGGCGGATGACGCTCGCCGCGCAATCGGCGATCACGGCAGGCCAGATCGAGCAGGCGGCCGCACTGGTAAGTACTCGGCTCGCCGCATCGCCCTCGAGGCGTCCAACTGGGCGAGCCGTTTTGATGACCGCCTTGCCGCACTGCCACGAAGCCGTCCAGGGACATCGTGAGGTACCAAAGCACCTTCCCGCCTGCGGTCTGCGGCTCAACGTCGTTCATTCGTCGCCTCCTACGATCTGCTCGCGGTTGGTGACTCGTCGAAGAGAGATGGCCCCAGTCCCCGTGCCCCCGGCCAGGAGCTCATCTGGATGGTTCGCCACCGAGAGACTCGGCAGGTCGCTCAGCTTGGCAGGAATTGGTACACGTCGGTAAGGTCCGCTCCTGTGGGGCGATTGAGGACCAATTCCGGGCTGGCCGAGGACTTGCTCATCGAACTGGACCGCGACGCCGGGGTGTCACTGCACCGGCAGATCGAGGCGTCCATCCGCGCGAGCATCCGGGCCGGTCGGTTGCGAGCGGGTGCGTCGCTGCCGCCCACCCGTACCCTCGCGGCCGGGCTCGGGGTTTCCCGCGGGGTGGTCGTGGAGGCCTACCAGCAGCTCGTGGCCGAGGGCTACCTTGCCAGCCGATCGGGCGGTTACACCCAGGTCGCCGCGTCGATGCCGCCGGCCGCCGCCGGCGCGGGCTCCGCGGCTTCGATGGCGGCTTCGATGGCGGCTTCGACGGCGCAGTCGGCCGCCCGCAGCGTCGGCTCCAGCGTCGGTTTCGGGGTCGACTTCGGATACGGGCGCACCGACGTGTCGCAGTTCCCGCGGGCCGCCTGGCTGCGCTCGGTTCGTACCGTGCTCACTACCACACCCAACGACCGGTTCGCCTACCTCGACGGGCGCGGCGTGCCGGAACTGCGCCAGGCCCTGTGCGACTACCTCAACCGGGTACGCGGCACGCTGGCCGTCCCCGGCAACGTGGTCATCTGCAACGGCTACGGGCAGGGCATCTCGCTGCTGATCCAGGTGCTCGCGCGGCGCGGCGCCAGGCGGATTGCCCTGGAGGACCCGTCGTCCGACGACGATGCCCGGGTGCTGGCCGGGGCCGCGGGACTGGACGTGGTCGGCATCCCGGTGGGTCCGGACGGCGTTCAGGTCGACGCCCTCGACCTGGCCGACGCCGACGCGCTGGTCCTCACGCCGTCGCACCAGTGGCCGACCGGCGGGGTGCTGTCGGCGGCGGCCAGGGCCGAGGTGATCCGCTGGGCGAGGCGCCGCGGCGCGATCGTGGTCGAGGACGACTACGACGCGGAGTACCGCTACGACCGGTCTCCGGTGGGCGCCATGCAGGGCCTGGCGCCCGATCACGTCGTCTACTGCGGTACGGCCAGCAAGACGCTCGCGCCGGGGTTGCGGCTCGGCTGGATGGTCGTGCCTGCCCAGTTGGTCGACGGCGTCGCCGCGGCAAAGCTGCTCGCCGACCGCGGTTCGTCGGTCATCGACCAGCTGACGTTCGCCGACTTTCTCGGCCGCGGCGAGTTCGACCGTCACCTGCGCCGGATGCGTCCGGTGTACCGGCGCCGCCGCGACGCGCTGCTGGACGCGCTGCGCACCCATCTGCCGGATCTGCGACCGGCCGGGATCGCCGCCGGGCAGCACGTGGTCGCCTGGCTCCCGCCCGACCTTGAGGAGGCGGCGGTGGTGGCGGCAGCCGCCCGGCACGGGCTCGGCATCCAGGGCGTCGGGCCGTTCCGGATCGCCGGCGCCGGGCCCGGTGGCCTGATCTTCGGCTACGCCATCCTCAGCGAGAGCGCCATCGCCGAGGGGGTCGCGCTGCTGGCGACGGCCATCCAGGAGGTACGGGGATCCTGACGTGGCCCGTCACCGTACCTGTCGCCGTGCCTGTCACTGGGCCGGACGGATGTTCTGGTTCAGGTGGAACACGTTCGCCGGGTCGTAGGCGGTCTTCACCGCGGTCAGCCGGGCCAGCTTCGCGGCCGAGTACGCCCGCCGCACGCCGCGCTGCCCATCCGCCAGTTCGTCGGCCGTCAACGAGTTGACGTAGATCCCGCTGGCGTACGGCTCAAGCGAGGCACCGGCCGCGCGGGCGGCACCCATCCTGGCATCGTCCTCGGCCGGGTCGCTCCAGCGGGCACCGGCACCGAACTCGAACATCGTGCCGCGATGGCTGAACGCCGCGTCCGCCTCCGGGACATCGGCGATCGCGCCGCCGTGCGCCTGCAGGCCGACGCCCGGCAGGTCCGGGCTCGCGCTCAGGTCGGAGCCGCCGCGCAGCAATAACGCCTCGATCGCCGCGGTGGGAAAGCTCCGCAGGTAGTGCCCCTTGGCGTAGCGGCGGTATGCGTGGCCGCCGGTGGAGTCCTCGCGTTGCTGAAGTTCGAGGTACGACGGTGTGGTGACGCGGGAGGCAACAGGACGCCCGAGCGCCCGCAGCGCGGGCAGCAGCCGGCGGCCCTCGGCCGGGTCGCCGACCCACACGAACCCCAGCGTGGCGATCGGGCCGGAGGGAGCGCTGGCGACACTGGCGGTGAACGTCGCCTGCCGGGGCGCGACGGCGTTCAGGTCGCGCCAGCCCTCGATGACCGGGACGGCGTCCTCGGCGCGGAAGTCGAACTCGGCGACCAGCGTCCGCGTGCCGGTGTGATGCAACCGGAACTCGAACTCGGTGACGATGCCGAAGTTGCCACCACCGCCGCGCAGGCCCCAGAACAGGTCGGGGTTTTCGGTACGGCTCGCGGTCACCACGTCCCCCTCGGCGGTGACCACCGTGTAGGAGACGACGTTGTCGCAGGCCAGGCCGTGCTGGCGGGCCAGCCAGCCCATGCCGCCGCCGAGCGTGAGCCCGCCGACCCCGGTGTGTGAGACGTTGCCGGCGGTGGTGGCCAGGCCGTACACCTGGGACGCCCGGTCCAGCGCGCCGAGCAGCGCCCCGCCCTGCACCCGGGCCCGGCGACGGACCGGGTCGACCCGCACGCCGCCCATGGGCGTCAGATCGATCATGAGACCATCGTCAGGCACGGCGAACCCGGCGGCGTTGTGGCCACCGCAGCGCACGCCGATCTCGAGGTCCAGTTCGCGGGCCATCCGCACGGCGGCGACCACGTCGGCAACGCCCGCCGCGCGGACGATCATGCGTGGACGCCGGTCGATCATGGCGTTCCAGACGGTACGGGCGGTGTCGTAGCCGGCGTCGCCAGGCGTGAGTACCTGGCCGTCGAAGCGGGCTGCTGTCGTTGTCATGCCACTCAGCCTGGCAGGAATCGGTACACTCGATAAGGTCCGATCCTGCAAGCCAATTGAGGACCAATTCAGGGCCCGATCGAGGATCTGCTCATCGACTTCGCACCCGGCGTCTGCAGGGTCTCCGTGCTTAGCGCGCTGGGCACGGAGGTGACCGTGGCCGCGCGAACTCCAGGCCCTGGTGTCCAAGCGCCGCGGCCAACGCCGCCGCTCGCAAGGGCAACCACGGCGGTCGCTCCGCCGTCATCACCGACGACATGCTCCACGCCCTCCTACGCCGCCGCGCAGCCGGAGAACGCGTCGAAGACATCCGCAAGGATCTGATCATCCCCACCGGCAAACGCCACGGCCGCACCCCTCGCTCGCCAGCGCCTACCGGGCCCTGGCCGAGCACGACAAGACCCAGGCCCACCCAGACGCAGTGGAACAGGCTCACGCCGAGTACGCAGAACCGCACTCGCCGACACACGACCAAGACCGTTCTCAGCGATAACCACTGTTCCGGATTCCAGTCAGTATCAACCCGGACACCGTGATCGTGCACTCCAGGGACCGGCTCGCCAGAAACCTCGATGACCTGTTACGCCCAGTGCGGATACTGACCGGCAAAGGGCGTTCGGGTGAGGTGTGCGAAGGGGAACCCCGCGTTCACCGGCGAAGACTCCCCGACGGCCACCTTGCTGCTGTCGGTGATGGGCGCATCCGCCGAGCTCGAGCGGGCCCTGATCCTGGAGCGCCAGCGTGAGGGCATCGCCTGCCGGGCAGCGAGTCCAAGATCGGGTTGTTGCCCTTTCTGACGTATCAGCTTTCCCCCGCATGGCAATACGCCCCGGCCGTGGGCCAGGTGGCACATTTCGCTCGTATTCCGGTGCCACCCCTCGTAGACGACCGACGCGTCCTCCCCGTGGGTCACGATCAAGCGCTGCCGTTGCCGATGCGGAGTGCTTCCTTCAGGAAGACGCGGTAGACGCTCGGCGTGCCCTCGGTGGTGATGACCTCGACGATGGAGCGGACGTTGCGGTCCTCGACGGCCTCGCGGATGAGCGCGTCGGCCAGGTCGCGGCGTGAGGTGAACCGGCCGACCATCTGCGGCGGGCCGACGGTGTAGCCGGTGACCGCGTCGCCGTCGAACAGGCCGGAGGGGCGGACGACGGTCCAGTCGAGGTCGGTTCGGGCCACGAGCTCTTCCATACGGGCGGCGTCCTCGTACAGGGGGCGCCCCATTCTGAGGAGCATGGGCACGATCACCTTGCGGTAGACGAGGGTCTCGCCGGGCGGGGGTTTCATCGGCACGCCGGTCGAGGTCACGCAGACCAGGCGCCGGACGCCGTGCGCGGCCATGGCCGCGACGATGTTCCTGGCGGACCGGGAGAACGGGGTGGGGACCTCGGAGCCGTACGGGACGCCGAGCGTCGAGATCACCGCCTCCTGCCCGGCCACCACCAGGTCCACCGCCTCTGGGTCCAAGGCGTCCGCCTTGGCGACGTCCAGCGCGGGATCACTGAGCGGGAACGCCTCCGGATGCCGGGTGACCGCGGTGACGATGTGGCCCTCGGCGAGCGCCTGGGCGGTGGCGAGCCGCCCTGTCGGGCCATTGGCCCCGAAGATCACAAGCCTCAAGGCGTTCCTCCTATAGTCGTTTTACGCATAATATATTCATTATATGTAGCGTAAAGCATGGTGGTGCGCCGGGCTGCCGTCCGGGGTGGCGCCATCACGCCGGCGTTGTTGCCAAGCACGTCCAGCCGCGCGCAGTCGGAGAGCAACCCGTCGGCGAAGGCGCGGACGGAGTCCAAGGCACTGAGTGTCGGGCGCGACTCACGCCCGCCACATCTCCGCTGTCCTCGATCTGCTGAAGCAGGAGCCGCTGGAGACGTGCCTCGGTCTCGGCTCGCACGACAGGCACTACCTGACGCTGTGCGCCCAGCGGATCGCGGTGACGTCGAGCTCCAGCGTCACCGTCGGGCTGACCATGATCGTGGTCGCGGCGTTCCAGTTGACGCCCCAGTCGTTGCGGTTGACCGTGAGGCCGCCCTTGAAGCGAACCCCATGGTCGTCCTCGACGCCGGCCAGCTCCACGTCCACGGTCACGAGCTTGCTCACGCCTCGGATGGTCAGGGCACCGGTGACCTCGAAGCTGGTGCCACCGGTCTGCTTCACCCCGGTCGAGGTGAAGGTCAGGGCCGGGTGGTCGTCCACGTGCAAGAACGTGCGGCGCAGGTAGTCGTCACGCTGCGCATTGCGGGTCCGGATGCTCCCGGCCTGGATGGTGAGCCGGACGCGGGACTTCGACGGGTCGTCGCCGTCGAGGTACGCGCCGCCCTCGAACTCGCCGAACTCCCCGCGCACTCTGGTGGCCATCGTGTGCCGGGCGACGAACCCGATTCGCGTGCGGTCGGTGTCGAGGACGTAATCGCCGGTCAGCTCGCTGAGCCTGGTGGTGGTTGACATGCTTCGGTTACTCCTGGAGGGAAAGGGGTGGCCGGCCCTTCGGTGGCTCCGGGCGCCCGGTGAGGAGCAGAGCCGGATGCCGGTCGTGGGGGCGCTGGAGCGTTCCTGTTGGCTGGTTGGTGTTCGCCTTCAGCACTACGACGACAACGCGCCGTGGAATGTCAGGCGAGGCGCCGGCCTGACATTCCACGGCGGTGTCTCGTCGTAGTGGTGAGAGCGGTTGAGACAAGGAAAGACGGCACATCATGACCACCCGATCCGAGCCAGGAGACGACCGGCTCGATCCGAGCCTGAACGCGATCATGAGCGAGCGGCGTCAGCTGATCAATCTCGCCTACCGGCTGCTCGGCTCCCTGGCCGACGCCGAGGACGTCGTGCAGGAGACCTACACCCGCTGGTACGCCATGACCCGGCAACAGCAGCAGGACATCGAGAGCCCCGGCGCCTGGCTGACCAAGGTCGCCGGCCGCATCTGCCTGGACCTGCTCGGCTCGGCCCGGGTCCGCCGGGAAAGCTATGTGGGCGAATGGGTTCCGGAGCCGCTGCCCGACCGTACGGAGTGGATCAGCGCGCGCCCGGGCGACCCAGCGGACCGGATCACCCTCGACGAGTCCGTCACCATGGCGTTCCTCGTCGTGCTCGAAGCGATGACCCCGGCCGAGCGCGTCGCGTTCGTCCTGCACGACGTCTTCCGCTACTCCTTCGCGGAAGTGGCCGAGGTCGTCGGCCGTACCCCGGCGGCCTGCCGCCAGCTCGCCTCCTCGGCCCGCCGCCGCATCCGCGAGTCGCATACGTCCGTGACGCCGGAGGCCCGGCAGGCCGACATCGTCAGGGATTTCAAGCGGGCCTGGGAAACCAAGGACATCGACGCCCTCGTGGGCCTGCTCGCCCCCGACGCCAGGGGGATCGCCGACGGCGGCGGCCTGGCCAGCGCCATGCTCCGCCCGATGGAGGGCGGCGAGCCGATCGCGCGCTACCTGGTCGAGATCGCCAACCTGGCACCCGGCCTCGTGATCCTGGAGCGTACGGTCAACGGCCAGCCCGGCCTGGTGGCCCAGCAGGACGGCGAGACGGTGGCGGTCATGGCGTTCGACGTCACAGGCGATCGGATCAAGCACCTGTGGGCCGTGCGCAATCCCAACAAACTCCGGCCGTGGACGGCCTGACGCGCGGTTCCCCGAGACTCGGCACCGGCCCATTTCGGCCGCCTGACATTTCGTACGGCTCTGTCGTCGTACTGCTGAGACAGCATGTGTGAAAGGAAACCGACCATGGAACCCGTCAATGTCGCGATCATTTACTACAGCGCCACAGGCACCGTGCACGCCCTGGCGCGAGCCGCCGCCGAGGGTGCGGAAAAGGCCGGCGCTCACGTGCGGCTGCGAAAAGTCGCCGAAACGGCTCCGCCGGCGGCGATCAGCGCCAATCCGGCCTGGGGCCGGCACCTTCAGGACACCGCCGACGTGGCCGAGGCCGGCCTCGACGACCTGGCCTGGGCCGACGCGGTGCTGTTCGGCACTCCCACCCGCTTCGGCAACCCGGCCAGCCAGCTGAGGGCGTTCATCGACACCACCGGGAGCCTGTGGTTCCAGGGCAAGCTCGCCAACAAGGTGTACTCGGCTTTCACCGCCTCCAACACCGCCCACGGCGGGCAGGAATCCACCATCCTGGCGCTGGGGAACACGTTCTACCACTGGGGCGGCATCATCGTGCCCCCCGGCTACACCGACCCCATCCAGTTCCAGTCGGGCAACCCGTACGGCACCTCCCACGTGACCGGCGACGGCGCGCCCGGTGACGTGTCGCTGGACGCCGCCCGTTACCAGGCCCGCCGGGTCGTCGACACCGCCGCCTCGCTCAAGGCCGGCCGCGCCGCCTGACACCACGAATTCCTCGAACGGAGAATGCGATGACCACGAATGATTCCGAGTTTCTGGCCTTTTTGGACAGTCGAGTCGATGCTTGCCGGCTGAAGGACATCGATCGACTTATGTCGCACTATTCTCCCGACATCGTTTATTACGATGTCGTTCCCCCGCTCCAGTTCGCGGGGGCCGACGAAGTGCGCCGCAACTTTGTGCGGTGGTTCGACGGATATGACGGCCCCATCGGCCTGGAAACGCGCGATCTCGCCATCGTGACGAGCGGAGAAGTCGCGTTCGCGCACATGCTCCACCTGGACACCGGAACGACGAAGAACGGGGTCGATCGCGCGATCTGGGTACGATCGACGGTCTGTTGCCGCCGCTCACGTGGCAAGTGGCTGATCACGCACGAACACATCTCGGTGCCGATCGACCCGGAGACCCTCCAACCCTGGGTTCCACCGGCGGTATGAGCAACCGGGTGAGGCCGTCGGCCTCGCCGACCGCTTGACGACGCCGGCATTCGTGACGGCCCATCCCGCATTGTGTGATGAAACGATGACAACGCGGCTGAGCTCCGAACTCATCTGATTCGCTGCTGGCCATGCGATCGACGAACCTCTCTCGCCGGTTCCACCACGGGTCCACCGGCCCGATCCTGGCCGTCGCGGCCGGGCTCGCACTCGCGGGCTGCGGCGCGTTCACCACCTCCTCCGGCCCGGCGACCCAGCAGGCCGCGACCGGCGTCAGGGTGCTCTGGATGGGTGACTCCATCGCGGGCGCGCAGGCCCCGGCGCTGGAAGCGGCGCTGAAGGCCGCCGGCGTGGCGTTCAAGAACGCCACGTCCGACGGCGGCGGCAACGTCGTCGCCGGTGACCACGAGGTGACGGCCATGGGAGCCAGGGACACCTGGAAGACCCTGAAGGAGAATCTCGCCTCCTTCCGGCCGACGGTGATCGCCTACCAGATCACCACCTACGACTGGGGCACCGCCCGCCAGCAGCTGTCGGCCTACCAGAAGCTCTCCCGAACGGCCGAGGACGCCGGTGCCGAGCTCGTGCTGGTGTCCGCCCCGCCGTTCAAGATCGACGAGTTCTACAAGCCCCATGAGAAGGCGATCAGGAGCGCTCCGGCGATGGCCGCCAAGGCCGCGCACGTTCGCTACCTGGATGCCTCCGCGCTCTGGGGCAGCGACTACGCCGCCGCCAAGGCCCAGCGTGCCAAGGACGGTGTCCACTCCTGCCAGCAGGGATCGGCGGCCTTCGCCACCTGGTTCGCCAAGCGGCTCGGCGAGCTGGCCGGCTTCAGCCCGGCCGCCCCCGGAGTGTGGGCCACCGGGCCGTGGACCGGCGACGAGCGCTTCGCCAAACTCGGCTGCGGCTGATGGGGCCGACCACGTCAGCCCCGCGCCGCGCGCATGTCGGCGCGCTCGACGGGCTGCGCGGGTTCGCTGTCGCCGCGGTCCTGCTGTTTCACGCCGGGCACCTGCGCGGCGGGTTCCTGGGCGTCGACCTGTTCTTCGTCCTGTCCGGCTTTCTGATCACCGGCCTGCTGCTGGAGGAGCTCGGCAGGAGCGGCCGTCTCCACCTGCCGGCCTTCTGGGAGCGCAGGGCCCGCCGGCTGCTGCCCGCGCTGACCGTCATGGTCACCTCGACACTGCTGCTGGCCTGGGCGTTCGCCAGGCCGGACCTGCTGAGGTACGCCCTTCAGGACGCGCCGTGGGTGGCCGCCCAGAGCGTGAACTGGCACTTCATCGGCGAGCAGATCGGCTACTGGAACGCCTCCGGCACCCGCCTGTTCGCCCACCTGTGGAGCATCGGCGTCGAATGGCAGTTCTACCTGGTCTGGCCCCTGACGGTGGCGCTGGCGGGGAGAGGCCCCGGCGGGCACCGGCGGGTGGCGCTCGTCGCGGTGGCCGGTGCGCTCGTCTCGCTCCTGCTCATGATCAAGCTCGGCGCGGCCGTCGACACCACCCGCGCCTACGAGGGCACCGACACCCGGGCCTTCTCCCTGCTCCTCGGCTCGGCCGCCGCCACGTCACCCGTCCGGGACGCGGTGGCCGGCCTGTCACGCACCGCCGTGGACGTGAGCTGCGCCGTGCTGCTGTGCGGGCTGTCCGCCTCATGGCTGCTGACCGGCGGGGAAAAGGCCCCCGGCCTGTTCCAGGGCGGGATGTTCGCGCACTCCCTGGGCAGCGCCGTGCTGATCGCGCTCCTGGCCCACGCGCCGGACGGCCTGGCGGGCCGGCTGATCGGCGGCGCCGTGCCGCGCCGGCTGGGCGAGCTGTCCTACAGCCTGTACCTGTGGCACTGGCCGGTCTACCTGCTGCTGCCCCGGCCGGTGGCCGGGCTGGACGGCTGGGGATGGACGATCGTCGCGGCCGGGCTGTCACTGGTGGCTGCGGTAGTCTCGAAGGCCACCGTCGAAGATCCGGTACGGCTGCGCACCGGCTGGGCCACCGGGCGGCGCGGATGGGCGGCGGTGGCCGCCGCGGTGGTGATGGCAGCGGGGCTGTGGGCAGCGATACCGAGGCCCCAGCCCGGCGCCGGGACGGTCGACGTGAGCAGGCTCAGCCAGTCATGACCGGACAGATCGCGCCAGGAAACGGGGGGAACGGACACATGCCGAGGGTCTTACGCCACGTGGTGGCCGGCCTGGTCGCGGCGGCGACGCTGGCGGGTTGTGGAATCGGCGACACCGATGTGCGCCCCGCGGGAGCCTCGGTGCAAGGCGGCCTGACCGAAGAGCTCGGCAGTTCGCTGCGGGTGTACTTCGTCACGCCCCAGGGCACCTGGCCGGTCTCCCGGCCGGCACCGGCCGGGGCACGGTTGCAGCAGGCCATGGACGCGCTGCTCGACGGCCCCACGGCGGCCGAGCGGGCACGGGGACTGATCACGCAACTGCCCTCGGCGCCACAACCGGTCCGGGCCAGGACGGCCAAGGGCCGCGTGCAGCTGCGTCTGCCGTGGCTGGTGCGTGACCTGCGCCCGGCGGCGGTGAGCCAGCTGGTCTGCACGGCCGCCGAGGCGCCGGACGTCGGCGACGACCCCGTGATCGAGGTGTTCGAGCCCGGCATGGGAGACCGTCCCTGGCCGGTCACGTGCGACGAGAACGGGTCGGCGGTCCCGGCTGAACGGGGAGCCTCCTCGTGACCCGCGTCCTGCTGATAGAGGACGATCCGGCCGTACGCCGCGGCGTGAGCCTCGGCCTGCGCCACAGAGGCCACGAAACCCTGCTCGTCTCGACCGGCGAGGAGGGACTGGCCGAGCTCGTCGCGAGCGCGCCCGACATCGTCCTGCTCGACCTCATGCTGCCCGGCATGAGCGGCCTGGAGACCTGCCGCCGCATCCGCGCCTTCAGCCAGGTGCCGATCGTGATCCTGTCCGCGCGCGACGATGACGTGGACGTCGTCGTGGGCCTGGAAGCCGGCGCCGACGACTACGTGATCAAGCCGGCCAGCAGCGAGGTCATCGAAGCCCGCATGCGCGCGGTGCTGCGCCGTACCACCCAGCCCGACTCCTCCGACCAGGCCCGCACCACCCACGGCAACCTGTTCGTCGACCGGGTCGCCCTGCGCGTGCTCAAGCACGGCGAGCAACTCGCGCTGGCGCCGACGGAGCTGAAGCTGCTGCTGTTCCTGACGGCCGCGCCCGAACAGACCTTCAGCCGCCAGCAACTCCTGGAGCAGGTCTGGGAACACACCTTCCACGGCGACTACCGGCTGGTCGACGCGTGCGTGATGCGGCTGCGAGCCAAGGTCGAGGACGATCCCCGCGCCCCCCGCTACATCCAGACCGTGCGCGGCTTCGGCTACCGGTTCGGGCCGCTGTGATCCGCGTCGCCCGCGTGCGCGGCCTGAGGGCCCAGCTGGTCCTGGTGTTCCTCCTGGTCTCCGCCATCAGCGCGCTGACCGCCGCCGCGATCACCTACCGCCAGGGCCACACCGCGATCGTGGAGCGCGCCCAGGCCGACGTCCTGAAGGAGCTGCGCGCCCACCTCACCTCCCGCACGCCCGACCTGCCCGCCGAGCCCGCCGAGGCGGACCTGCGCAAGCTGGCCCGGCAACTGGACCTGGCGGCGGGCACGCGGGGCTGGCACACCGCCCTGTCCTATCGCGGCGGCCCGCTCGTCGCCGCCGGGGAGCAGGCGCCGCCGCTGCCCCCGCGACTGCGCGGCCAGGCAGCCACGGCGCGCACGGCGCTGGCCCAGCGCTTCCACCATGCCGGGACGCCCTGGCTGGCCGTGGCCCTTCCGGTCACCGCCGCCGCACGCCCGCACGGCCCCCCGCCGCTCGTCGTCTACGCCTCCCTCTCCCTGGCCTCCCAGCAGCAGGACGTCGACAGCCTGGCAGCCGCCGCCCGCGCCGGAGCCCTCCCCGTCGTCCTGGCCTCCATCGTTCCCGCGCTGCTGGCCGCGCGCAGACTGCTGCGACCGGTACGGCGGCTGCGTGCAGCCGCCGAGTGGGTGGCGGGAGGCAGCCTGGACACCCGCGTGAGCGTCACCGGCGACGACGAACTCGCCGACCTCGGCCGCACCTTCAACACCATGGCGGCCACGCTCCAGGCCGACGCGGCCGCGCTGCGCGACATGGAGGCGCGGGCCCGCCGGTTCGCCGCCGATGTCTCCCACGAGTTGCGTACGCCGCTGGCGGCCATGGCGGCCGTGACCGAAGTCCTCGACGCCGACGCCGCCTCGGGCCGCCTCGCACCGCTGACCGCCGAGGCGCTACAGCTGGTCTCCGACGAGACCCGCAAGCTCACCCGCCTGGTCGAGGACCTGATCGAGGTGTCCCGCTTCGACGCCGGCGCCGCCGTACTGAATCTCGACGAGGTCGACCTGGGCGAGTTCATCGCCAAGACGCTCGATCTGCGGCACTGGCACGGCCGGGTGCGCACCGACGCTCCCCCGGGCCTGCGCGCCCGCCTCGACCCGCGCCGCGTCGACGTCATCCTCGCCAACCTCGTCGGCAACGCGCTGCGCCACGGCGGCCCGGCGGTGTCGGTGCTCATCCAGGTCCGCGCCGGTGTCGACCAGATCGCCATCACCGTCTCCGACGACGGGCCCGGCATCCCCGCCGACCTTCTGCCTCATGTCTTCGACCGGTTCACCAAAGGCGACGCCGCCCGTACCCGCACCGAGGGCAGCGGCCTGGGCCTGGCCATCGCCGCCGAGAACGCGCGCCTGCACGGCGGCACCCTCACCGCCGCCAACGCCCCCCGAGGCGGGGCGATCCTGACCCTCACCCTGCCTCGGACCTCACCCTGACACCGATCCCGGCGAAGCCCCGGCAGCCGGGCACGCCACCGGACACGCGCTCTGCCTCGGCGCCGCCGCCCACGCCCGGGCCGAGGCGGTGGGCGGCGGCGGAGTCGTGCACGGTGCTGTCACCCGTCACCGCCTTGGGAACGCGCCGACGCGCTGTCAGGTCACGAGTGCTCGGACCCGACGTTCGACGTGCTGCTAGGCCGCCCGCTCGGCGGGGGCGTGGTTGCCGGGGTGTGCACCTTGGTGAGCGAGAGAAACTGGTTCAGGTTGCCCTGCCCGGCTATTTCTTGCTGCTGCTTCTTCTTCTTGGGGGTTTTCTTTTTGACGCGAGCGGTAGGTGTCGACTTGGTCTTCTTCAAGGGCCGAACGGCTGGGGTACTGGTGACGATGGTGGTGTCGTCGGGAGTGGTCGTGGTCACCGGCCCGGGTGCGTCATCCGTAAGCGTGCTGGTCGGCTTCGTCGATCTGGTGAAGAGCTCCCGCTCTTTTCCGACGATCCTGGTGCTGGATCCCTCTGTGAGGTACACCCTTTTCCCTACGGCCGCCAGTTGCTCCGCGGCGGCGCGGAGCTTGGTGAAGACCCAGTCGGGTGGCTGGCCCGGGAAGACGTACCGCAGGTGGGAGGGCTGGTCCGGCTGGGAAAGCTTGCTGACGTAGTCATCGAGCTGTTTCTGGAAGCTCTCGGTGAGGTCCTTGCTGGGATCCTGGTCCGTGCCGTACGCCTTGTACTCGCAGAAGCAAAGTGCCGGCTCCGGCTCCCCCCTGCTGAACACCAGCTCGACGCTGTCCACGGATCTCCCCTTGTTGGAGACCGGGATGACGATCGGTAATTCGACGTCCCTGAGGAGATATCTGCTGCGTGCCGCCAGGGTCTGGTTGATCTGGAATATGTAGCCGCGCAGCTCCGCCCATTCGGAGTCTGCCGTCCCCCGGTCGATCGCTGTCAGCAGACTGTCGATGTTCCGTCGCATCCACTGCAGTCTGTCGCCTTCATCGAAGCCGTCCCTTTGGAGAATGGGCAGCACCGTGTCAAGCCAGGCGGATGTGTCGGTGACCTGCTGTTTCGTCGGGACGTTCTGCTTGTTCTTTTTCTTATTGCCCGGCAGTACGTAAGGGGCGCTCGGCGGGCGGGAGGCGACGAGATATTCGCGGACCGTGTCGGTGAGCGTCTCGATCCTCGGGTCGGCGTCCTCGATGGCGTGCGTCGGCCGTTTGAGAAGAATCTTCGCCATCAGGGTCAGCTGCTTGATCGAGAATTTCTTCATCTCCCGGAGGCCGGCCGTCGTGACGAGCTCATCCAGCAGTTGCGCGTATTCGTGGGTCTCCGACCCCTTGTCGGAGACGGACCTGATTTCCTCGGCGAGGAGCTGGGCGTCCCGGGCCAGGGTGCCCTGCGTCCTTTTCTGCTTTTTGACGGGCTTGGGCTGCGGCGTGTCCAGGTCCGGCGTCGGCCCTGGAGTCGTCATGAACGACGACGCCTGCTTGGGCTTGGTGATCGGCCGGTTGTCGATGATCATCGTATCGTCCGAGGAATCGGGGACACCGCTCGGTGACGGAGAGGTCAGCGAGATCGTGGGCGGCGTGTCGCTGTCTGATCTGCCCGTATCGGTCTGGTGGGTGATCACGCGGTTCACGGGCTGGAAATTGAGCTGGGCTTGCTTCTGCTTCTTCTGCTGCGGCCCGGTGGGCGCCGACTTGCGGTTTCTCTTCATCGTCGTGGTCCGTCCTGGTCAGCGGGCGCGGTAGAGGAGGGCGAGTCTCAGACCGCGCAGGGTGGTGCGGTCACCGGTGAAGGTGAGCGCCAGCGGAGCGGTCGCCGGGAGCCCGGGGGTGGGGAGGAGCCGGCCGTCGACCAGGGGGTTTCCGTGTACGGCGAACTGGGCGGCGCCGGGCGTGTCCAGGTCGTACGCCATATAGATGCCGGTGATCTGCGGGCTGTACAGGTCGGGCAGCAGGGCGGCAGACAGCGGGATGGTGAGGGTGTCGGTGAAGGACTCCCACTCCTCGGGGAACTCCACGGCCACGTCGATGAACCGCGCCGCGTCGTACGGCTGCAGCAGCCCCTTCACGCCGGCCGCGAACGTCTCGCCGCCGTGGTCCGCCTCGTACCGCAGCGTGATCCTGGCGTCGTACAGGTCGGCGGGATGGTCGGCGGAGCGCAGGCCGGGCAGCGTGAGGCGCCAGGTGGAGACCGCGCCCGTGCCCTCGAACGGCAGGTAGCGGTCTTCGTCGTAGCGCAGCTCGAACAGGCCGTTGTTCTCCCAGCCCTCGGGCGGCTGCGACAGCGCGATCTGCCGGCCCGCCCGCCAGTCGGTACGCACGCTGCCCGGCGGCGTCCCGGTCGGGGCGAGCAGGTACTGCACGCCCTTCGGGTCAGGGGTGAGCACGGTATGGTGCGTGACCTGGCCGAGCATGGCGTTGAGCGGCAGCGTCGCCCCGTCCGCGCCGACGAACGCGACGGCGATGGTGCGGATCTGGCGCCGGTAGTGGCCGGGGAAGTCGCGGTCGAAGAAGTCCTCGGTGAGCGCGAACTCGCAACTGCCCGTCGTACGCAGCGTGAGCAGCGCCACCGGATCCAGCTCCAGCAGCGAGACCTGCCGCGTGATCTCTAGGCGGCGCCACTCCCCGGCCGCGTACGCCTGTCCCAGCCGGTCCAGGTCGTGCGCGAGGAGTTGCCCGGCGAGCAGCCCCTTGCGCCTGCTGTCCCAGTGCGCGGAGGTGATCACGCTGCCGGTGGCGCCGCGCTCGTACTGGTAGGCGCGTTCCGCGGCGCGGGCCAGGTCGGCCGCCATCCCGTACGTCTGGAAGTACAGCCCGGCCAGCCGGCCCGACATCCACTGGTACAGGTCGGCACCGGTGAACTTCTCCCGCAGGAACGCCGTCACCGCCTCCTGGTTGGCGATCTGCCGGCGGAGGATGTCCAGTTCGCGTCGCGCGCCGGCCAGCCGCGCCTCGGCGCTCGCGACCTGGTGTTCGATCTGGGCGGCCTCATTGGTGGCGATGGCGAGCTGCAGCTGGTTGTCCTGCATGGACCGCTCCTGCTCCGCGCGCACGCCGAGCAGCTCGCCCAGGACCGACAGCCCTTCGCCCAGCGACTCGGCGACCCCGGCGACGCTGTCCAGGGCGTCGCCGATCTCGTCGCCGCCCTCCATCGTGCCCAAGATGAACGGGCCGATGAGGATCTGCGGCGCGCCGTGCGCGATGGAGGCGCCGATCCGCAGCCCGCTGGAGGTCAGATGGGCGGTGGACGCGGCGGCCATCATGGCGAGCTGGGCGGCCTGCAGCGGCGTGACGCCGGCGTCGATCACCTGCTGGAAGTGGGTCATGCGTCCCCGCGCCCCCGCCAGCCCGGTCTGCAGCGCGGCGAGGGTCTCCTCGGCGTCGGCGATCTGCGCCTCCTTGACGGCGCGGGTGAGCTCGAGGATGCCCGCCTCCTGGGTGGACTGCAGCATGCTGAGCGCCTCGGCGTCGCTGCGCTCCAGCACGTCCAGCAGGCCGGCGCCGAACTGGCAGACGCGATCGGTGAGCTCCTGCGCCCTGCGGTACAGGTAGGCGAAGCGGTGCTGCGGCACCTCGGCGGCCGGCGTGGCGGACACGCCGTCCAGCTCGCCCGCGTACGCGCCCGCGACCAGCGTCATCGGGTCGATGGGCGGTTCGAACAGCGGCAGCGGCCGGCTGATGCCCATGATGTCCAGCGATGCCCTGATCTTGGTGAGCCGGTCGGCGACCAGGTCCCAGTAACCGAGCAGCATGGCGTTGACCGGCGCGAAGAAGTAGGGGTGCCCGATGCTGGCGTGCACCCGGGCCAGTTCCCCGAACAGCTCGTCCTCGGCCGAGACCTTCTCCAGCTCGGCGAAGCTCATGGTCGCGTCCAGAGGCATCGGTCCCAGCTCCTGCGGACGCCGCCCGAGCAGGTCGTAGGCGAAGATGTACAGCATCCGCGCCTCGTCCACGCTCTCCGGGGTGTAGCGCCGGTAGAGCTGGTCGCCCCAGTCGAGCAGGTTGTCGATGTACCCGGTGACCACCGCCCGCCGGTACGCCACCGGCCGCAGCGCCGCGATCGCGTGGGGATCGAATGGATCATCCCGGTACGCCTCCCGCAGGCTGTCCACGTCACCTGTCACGTCGTACACGCGGGGCAGCTCCATGGCGATCGCGAGCTCCTCGCTGGACGGCAGCGCGGACAGCGCGGCCAGATCCTTGCGCTGCACATCGGTGAGCGCCGCGCCGCCCCGGAAGACCGGCACCAGCGAGTCGAGCAGCGCGATCGCGCCGGCGAGTCCCGGATCCCCGTACGCCCGCAGCGCGTCGGCCAGCGCGGCCGGGTCGGCGCCGAGGAAGGGCAGGAACCGCCACGGCTGACCCGGCTGCGTGGGGTCGAAGATGTACTCGTACCAGGTCCGCGCCTCGTCGAAGCGCTGCGCGGCGTTGAGCGCCTGCGCGATCAGCAGGGGGGCGTGGAAGAAGATCTCCCAGTAGTAGATGCCGTTCGCGCTGGTGAAGTCCAGGTGGGACCGGCCGGGCAGCCACGCCGCCTTCACCCGTTCCTTGCGGACCTTGATGGTGACGGCGTCGGACTTCTCGGTGTCGAAGGCGGGCAGCTCGTCGGTCTCCTGGGTGTAGGGGTCCAGCAGCGCGGGCACGCCGCCGGCCAGCAGGCGCTGGTTCAGCTTGTACGCGGTGCTGGTGGTGAGCCGGACGATGTCGTGCGGCACCTCGGTGTACTCGTACGGGCGCGGGACGGCTCCGCCCTTGGCGTACACGGCGTACTGGTCGCCGATGAAGAAGTACACGTCGGTGCCGGTCTCCAGGGCGCCGGTGACCCCGGCGGGCAGCTCGCCCCAGTTGCCGGCGAGGGGCCGCCACGACCACTCGCCGACTCTGGCGTACTCGGTGCCGCTGATCGCGTAGCCGCGGAAGACGGCGTCGATCGTGTGGGTGAGCGTCTGCGGGTATCCCCTGTCCATCACCTCGGGAATGCTGTATCCCGGGCCAAGGGTGTAGCGGGCGACCTGGGTGCCGCTGGTGATGAACAGGTACGTGTCGTCGACGACCCACGCCGCGTTCACCGAGGTCCAGCCGGGCCCGTCGGACGAGACGGGCTTGCCCGGAGGAACATGCCCGGGAGGGCCGTGCCGATCGGGAGCGTCGGATCGTGACCCGCCCTGCCCCGACGGGGACGGCGCCGCCGAGGCCACGATGTCCGGCTCGGCGTCCGGGTCCGGGTCCGGCTCGACCCTCGACGGGCGCGACGGATCCGACGGCCGGAGCGGCTCGGTGAGACCCCAGTGCCAGGAGATGTACTTACTGCTCTCCGCCGTGTTCGACCCCGGCGCCATCCGGGTGAACCGGCCGCCCCGGTTGTTGTTGAAGAAGTAGCGCGTGCCGTCGGGCAGCGTGAACGCGGCGTCCACGCGGACCCAGTTGGGCAGGCCGGTGGCCCCCTTGATCGGCGCCAGTGCGGCCGGCTCTTCCTCCGCGGGCATGATCGGCCGGCACAGGAAGCTGCCGCCCTTGTGGTCCACGCTGAACCAGGACCCCTCGCCGATCCCGAAGCCCGCGGGCCGGTTGAACCAGATCACCGACGCGGGGTCGATTTCGCCCGGCTCGTCGAAGATCGTCGTCACGTCTCCCGTGGGCGGCTGCACGGCGATCCCGGGCACGGGCACGGTGTACAGCTCGGGGGTGAGCGCGTACGACGTGCCCATCGGGCCGCCCGTGGTCGTGGCCACGTACGAGACGGTGATCGCCTGGTGGTCGCCGCCGGCCAGCGAACCGGGCCGCACCGCGAGGGTGACGCCGAGGATCGGGTTGTTCGTCGACGCCCCGGTGGCCAGCAGCTGCGCGGGCATCCACTCCTGGTTGAGGTTCACGTACGAGAAGTAGATCTTGACCGCGTGCCGCGTCGGCGCGGTCACCTGCTGGGTGTTCCCGGACTCGACGACCGCGATGCTCGTGGTGCCGGTCCGCTCGGGCGGCAGGTCCTCGACGGTGGCCCAGAACACGAAGGTCCGGTCGAAGGCCCGCACGGGCTGGACGCGGTCGGCGTCGATGCGCACGTCCACCTTCTGCCAGGGACGCCAGGTGGCCGACAGCTTGTCGCCGTCCCGGAAGGTGGCCGTACGGTAGTAGTAGCGCCGCGGATCGCTGCGCGTGCGGCCGAACAGGACCAGGTCACGCGCCCCCGCGTCGGCGGCGTCCACGTACCCGCCGGCGATCTCCAGCCGGGACACCTCGGTGTACTCGTCCAGGTAGCGCTTGTACGCGCGCTGCGCGGTGGCGGAGGTGACGCCGCTCTGCAGCAGGTCGCTCTCCAGGTCGGCGTAGCCCGGCGTCTTGGTGTCGCGCAGCTCGGGGCGCAGGTAGTTCTCGGGGTAAAGGTAGACCTTCCGGTTGGCCTCCCACACCCGGTAGTTCTTCATCCACGACCACCAGCGGCGCAGCCGCGCCCGCGTCTTCGGGTCGGCCAGGCCGGGGGCCTGCTCCAGGTCCAGCTGGCAGCGGTGCAGGTAGAGCTGCACGGCCGCGATCGCCTCGCGGATGCGCGAGGTGACGCCCTGGCCGCCCATGTCGACGTCGATGAGCTGCCGGTCGAACAGGTCGGTGGAGTCCGCCAGGTCCGGGTCGGCCGCCAGCACCACCGACAGCAGCGCGTCCCTCCGCAGGCCGCTGTCCCGCTCGCCGGTCAGGCCCGGCAGCCTGGACGGCGGCACGCCGGCCTTCCGCGCGAGCGCGAACAGCTCGCGCGCCGCCAGCACGAAGCTCATGTTCGACTCCGACGGCATGGTGCGCTGCGCCCACATCAGCTCGGCCACGTCCCAGCCGAACAGGGCCGCCATCGTCTTGTACGGGTCCTCGTCCGCGGCGGTCAGGGCGTCGGCCGGGGCCGGGCCGAGCGCGGCGAAGCGGATGATCGTGAACAGGTCGGCGAGCCGGTGGTCGGCGGTGTCGGCGAAGCCCTCGGCGATCGCGCGCACCAGGCCGGCCCCGCTGACGTACTCGCCGCCGCGCACCAGGTACAGCCGTCCGGCCAGGGTGAACGCCGCGTCCACGCCGGCCTCGAAGGCGGTCGGCACGGCTCCCCAGTCGTCCTTGATCGTACGCGGGAAGCCGGGGTCGGCCAGATCCAGGACGCCCGCCCGCACGACGGGCAGCGCGTCGTCCGCCGGGGTGTCCGGCTCGATCGTGTAGCGGACGTACTGGTCGCCGCGGAAGGCGTAGATTTCGTCCCCGATGGCCACCACCGCGTCCACCGCGCGGTCGAACGCGTTGCGCACCCGCCCCCACGCCGGTCGTGGCGTGTCCGGGGCGTCGGCCCGCAGGTAGCTCGTACCGGCGAACAGATGGATGCCGTTCCCCGCGAAACCCGCGTCCACCCCGTCGCGGAACTCCTCGGGCAGGGGCGGCACGCCGAGGTCGTCCGCGAGCCAGGTGAAGATCGCCCGCGGGTAGCCCTCGTCCGGCCGGGTGTACTCGTTGCCGGTGTAGCGGCTGTAGCGTCCGCCGGACAGCAGGTAGGTGCGCTCGCCGACGATCAGCGCGGCGTCCAGCGGGCCGCCCAGCGGCCGGGTCCGTCCGGCGAGGTCCTCGTACTCGGCCTCGTACCCGGCTTCGTGGCCGGACGCGAAGGCGGTGTCCAGGACCGCCTCCTGGCCGGCCGAGACCACGTGGCAGCGTCCGCCCATGAACAGGTACAGGCTGCGCCGCCCGGTCACCGCCGCGTCGATCCTGGCGTCCGCGGCGGTGAGGGCGTCCTCGAAGGACTCGGCCAGCCCCGGAAACTCTTTCCTGAAATTTCGGGACATGGGTTTGGGGTAGCCGGGGTCGGCGTAGGCGTACTCCTCCGTGGAGTAGCGCGCGTACCGGTCGCCGCTGATCAGGTACGTGCGCCCCGCCCAGGTGAACGCCGCGTCCACCCGCCCGAACGACTCCCCCGCCGGGCTGGTGAGCGGCCCGAAGGCGCCGTCGGCGTAGCGCCGGTACTGCTCGCCGAAGCAGAAGTAGGTCGCTCCGTCGCCCCCGACGTACGCGCTGGTCAGCGTGCCCTCGAAGCCGCGCCACAGCCGGCCGATGGGCCGCGGCGCCGACCCGTCGGGCAGCGTGTACGTCAGCCCGGCCAGCAGCACCAGCGTGTCACCCACCGGCAGCACCGCCCGCGGCACCTCGTCGGCGTTCCAGTACGACGCGTCGGCGACCTGCGGATACCCGGGATCGGGCGCGGCGTAGTCGTCGCCCGAGTAGACCACGTACCGCATGAACCCATCTTCGTCGGGCTTCTCGAACAGATAGGTCGACTCCTGCCACACGTAGGCGATCGCGACACTGGTCAGACCGCCCCACGCGGCGGCGGTGTCGTGCGGCCGCCCGCCGTCCACCGTGTACTGATCGCCGCTGAACAGGTAGGTCCGCCGGTCGCGCCCGGTGAACCCGGCGTCGACGGCGCCGAGCCGGCGCGGCCTGCCCCACGCCTCGGCGATCGGATACTCGCGATCGACGAGCGTGTCGTAGCAGGCGTCGCCCTTGAACACGTAGGTGACGCCGTCGGTGCCGTACAGGACCGCGTCCAGGCCGGTCCGGAACCGCTCGGGCAGCTCGCGCAGCAGCCTGGGCCGGGCCGGCCCGGTCACCGTGCCCAGCCCTTCCACCGACCCCTGCCGGCGCCAGCCGCCCGCCCCCTCGACGATCAGCTGCCCGTCCGCCACGAAGGCGCACGACACATCGGGCACGTCGTACGTCCGGTGCAGCGCGTCGGACACCACGTGACAGGTGTGCTCGCGGAACAGGTAGACGTTGCCCCGATCGGCGAAGGCCGCGTCCACCGCGTCCAGCTCCACCGTCAGCCGGCCCAGCCGCGGCTCCTCCTTGAGGTCTGCCAGCGCGCGCGGATACCCGAGGTCGGGCGTGGTGCCGGTGTAGCGGATGAACTGGTCCCCGGAGAACAGATAGGTGTGCCCGTCCAGCTGCAACGCCGCGTCCACCCGCCCGGTGCGCGCCAGGTTGTTGCGCGTGCGCCCCCAGAAGGCGGCCACCGGCGCGGGATAGCTGTCGTCGGCCCGGCTGTAGTCACCGTTGGAGTAGCGCACGTACTGCCCGTCCCAGAACATGTAGGTGCGCCCGTCGCGCCCCACGAACGCGGCGTCCACCGAGGCGAACGGCACGCTGTCCCACTGCTCGGCCAGTTTCCGCGGCGCCGACCACCAGCGCCGCCTCGCGTCGAACTCGACATACCGGTCGCCGCGGAACAGATAGGTCCGCCCCTCGGCCGAGGTGAAGACCGCGTCGACCTCCGGCCCGAACGTGTCCGGCAGGTTCCACCAGTTGCCCGGCAGCGGCTGCGGATAGCCCTCGTCCGGTTTGGTGTAGTCCCCGGTGGAGTAGCGCACGAACCGCCCACCGCCGAACAGGTAGGTCTCGCCGTCCAGCACGAAGCCGGCGTTCACGCTGGTCAGGCCGCCCCAGTCGGGGGCGATCCGGCGTGGGTAGCCGAGGTCCACGCGCGAGTAGTCCGTGCCGGAGTAGCGGAGGTAGGTGTCGCCGCTGAACAGGTACGTCCGCCCGTCCAGGCCGACGAACGCGGCGTCGACCCGGCCACTGGGGAACGCGGCCGGCATGTTCCCCCAGCGCTGCACGGTCGGCACGATCCGCGCGTCCCCGGTCAGCGCGACGGTACGGCCGTCCTTGAACAGGTGCACCACGCGGCCGGCGTCGGCGAAGGCCGCCTCGATGTCCCTCTCGAACTCCGCCGGCACGCCCGGGAACCGCGTCTCGATCTTCACCGGGTAGCCGTCGTCGGCCTGCGCGCCCTCGTTCTCCAAGGACGCGGTGTGCAGGACGACGCGGTCGCCGCGGAAGACGTACACGCCGGTGGGGTCGGCATACGCGGCGTCCACCAGCCCGTCGAAGCCCTGCCCGTCGAACCCGGGCCCCTCCTCGTCGGCGGCCGGCCCGCGCCAGAACTCCGCCGCGTCGCCGAACGCGTGGAACTCCCCGTCCCGTCCGAAGAACCCGGGTTCGCCGAACTCCTCCGCGGGCCGCGGGAACCCCTCGTCCACCACGCTGAAGTTCCCGGTGGAGTAGCGCACGTACTGGTCCCCGCAGAACAGGTAGGTCCGCCCGTCGCCGTCCACCAGCGCGGCCGTGATCTTCCCGCCGCCCGCGAACTCGTCCCGGAACCGCCCCCAGATCTGCTCGTGGGCCACCCACCGCGTGCTGCCAGGCTCGCGTACGTACGCCCGCGAGCCGCTCACCAGCCAGTCGGCCCCCGACGGGTGCCGGAACGCGGCATCCACCCGGGTCAGCCCGGCCGCGAGCGCGGTCAGCGGCGCGCTGCCGGTCGGTCTCCCCTCGTGGAAGCGCCAGTACCGTTCGCCGCGGAACACGTACACGTCGCCGTCCGCGCTCTCCAGCACCGCGTCGATGCCGTCGGCCTGGGCCGGCAGCGCCAGCGGCTCGGGATAGCGAGCAGCCAGCCGCAGGTCGCCGAAGGCCAGCGCGACCCGCCGCTCGTCCATGCCCAGCTTCGCGGCCAGCCGCGCGAACGCCCTGATGCGCCGGTATGCCGTCGTCGGCGGCTCCAGCAGATCGGTCAGCTCGGCGCCGACGCCGGCGCAGATCGCGGTGACGACGGGGACGGGCACGCCCAGCGCGTCCTGCGCGACCGCCAGCAGCGCCGCCGCCTGCGCCTCCTCCTGCGCGGCGAGCACCGCCTCGATCTCCTCGACCCCGTCCTGAGTCGCCACGGCAATCTCGTTGAGCAGGCCGAAGACCTGCGCGCTGTAGTCCGCGATGGCCGGCAGGTAGAACTCCACCACGCTGTTCGGCTCGGCGAAGAACGGCAGCCGGTCCTCGGGCAAGGCCAGCCCCTTGTCCAGGTCCCCGCCCTGGATCAGCGTGTCCAGCACGGCCTGCGCCCCGGCGTCCCCCAGCCCGAGCGCGATCAGTGCCTCGCGGTCGAGCCGGTAGGGCCGCTGCTCCTCCGCGATGGTCCGCAGCCGCTCCTCGACGACCGGATCGTAGCGGTCCAGCCCACCGGCGTCGATGATCCGCCGCGCGACGGCCAGCTCGGCGATCTCGACGAAGGCCTCCGGCGGGAAGACGCAGACCTGCGCCCACAGCTCGGCGACCTGCTCCTGCATGATCGCCAGAATGTCCGCCTTGTATGGCTCGAACTCGGCGGCGAGGGCGAAGTCCTCCGCCGCGAGCTCGGTCACCGCCTCCTTGTCGCGGTAGTTGCCGTCGCCGTCGATGAACCCGTTGTACTTCAGGTTCTCCAGCAGCCCGTCCGGCGCCGCGCCCAGCTCGATCTTCAGCGGCTCCTTCAGGTAGGCGTCGCCGCCGGCCCTGATCAGCTCGATCACGCTGTCGGCGACGTCGCCGAGGTCGGCGTTGAGCTCGCCGATGGCGGCGTTCAGCACCACGCCCTCGGCGTCGATGTAGTCGTTGTAGATCAGGTTGTCGTACAGCTCGGCGCGCTGCGCGATCGACAGCCCGGTCAGCTCCTCCAGGTGCGACGGGTAGCACATGTCGCCCAGGTCGCCGAACAGCTCCGCCACCTTGTCCCGGTACGGGGAGAAGTCCGTGGCCAGCTCCGACGGGACCTCGACCAGCTCGCCGTCCGCCGTGAGGTTGCCGCGCAGGACCAGGTTGGTGAAGATCTTCACAGCCAGCCGGTCGCCCAGCCCCAGCCCGGTGAAGTCGGACGGCGTGATCTGCGCCATCCCGATCAGCGCCCCGTACGGCTCCCCTTCGGCCAGCCCGTCCCAGATGGCCCGGGAGGCGCGCTCGCTGAACCGGTCCGACACGAACATCCGCGGCCCCGGCGCCACCTGCGCCAACGCCTGGCCCAGCGCGGCGGCGAACTCCTCCTCGCCCTCGGCCGGTTCGCCGGGCTCGGCGCCCGGCCTCGGCCCGCCCGCGAACTCGGCCAGGTCCTGGGCCGACAGCCCGCCGTCGCGCATCCACCGCACCACCAGCGGCAACGCCTGGGCCAGCCACAGCCCCGACCCCGCGTCCGGCGCGGCCAGAATCCGCCGGCAGTCGCTTGTCGTGCGCCGCGTCGCGAACGGCACCGCGATCGACCCGTCCAGCAGCCGCAGCAGATCGAACAGCTCGTCCGCGGCGAGTCCCAGCGCGGCCATCAGCCGCGCCGCCCGGTGCAGCGCCGATAATCCGGTCTCGCCCGGGGCGACCTCGCCGAAGCGCGCCCGCAGCCGCTCCAGCTCCGCGGCCCCGATCCTGAGGCCCTCGGCGACCGTGACCCCGGCGAACGTACGAACCTCCAGCTCGGCCGGCATCGGCGCGGCCAGGCTCACCGTGACGTCCATCGGCAGGCCGAGCGAGCGGCTGACGTGCACGGCCGCTGCCAGCACGCCCAGCGCCGCCGCGTCCAGCCGGTTCTCGCAGCAGCCGCTCAGCACGAGGTCCAGATCCTCGAACGACAGCCCGGTCCGCCGGGCGAGGCGGACGAACCGGTTGAACCGGTCCAGCCAGGCGAGCAGCTCGGCTCCCCCGGGCAGGTTCAGCCGCCCGTCCACCGACCTGACGGCCGAGCCGCCCTGCCCGACGAACTTCGCGCCGAGGACCTGCGTCAGCTCGACCTCCGACAGCCCCGCCGTCCGGCACAGCCGCGCCGCGTCCGCCAGCACGCCGAGCTGCTCGTCCTTGCCGATCTGGAACGACGCCCGCAGCTCGGCCTCCCGCGGCCGCGCGGTCGTCACCATGCCGACCACCTCGGGCGACAGGCCCAGGAACTGCGCCGCCAGCTCTGCCGCCTGCGCCCCGAACAGCCGCGGGACCTCCTCGCGCCCGACACGGTGCCTCTTCAGGAACGTTCCAAGCTCCTCGTAGGCGAGGTTGAAGGGCTTGTCGAACGGGAAGGGCATGGTCTTCATGCGCTCGTACGGGTCCGGCCCCGCCAGCCGTTCGAGGATCTCGACCACGATGTCGATGTACGGAAGCTCGGTGGTGGTGTGCGCCGCGTCCAGCGGGATCTCCCGGATGTCGGGCCGCCGCTCGTGCAGCCGCGCCCCGCCGGCGTCGACCTCCTCGTCCAGCAGTCGCAGGAGATCGGCCAGGTACGCCGCCGGCGAGTTCACCGTCCGCGCCTCGTCACCCGGCCGGAAATCCATTCCCCCGAACAGCAGCTGATAGTTGGGCAGGCTGTCGCCGACGCGCATATGAAAAACCTCCGAATCGGGGGCGCGCGCCATTTACGGCAAGCGGGCAGCGCGCCGCATCGCGTACAGGTGAAACCGTCCGGTCCCAGGTAGGGAAAATGATTTCGACAGCAGGGAAGAACCGCGGTGATGCAAATCCCCGTCGTCCCGGTAGCCGCCCCCCTTGGCGCGACCGTCAACGGCCAGGCCCCCCAGAAGCACCCGGCTCAGCGCCGCCCGGCCCTCGCCACGGCAACGCACCGCACTGGGACAGGCAGTAGCCAGAATGCATCGAGTTCAAAGTCACGTCAATGCGTTACGGCAACGTAAATTCCGCGAACTTCCGCGCGTATGCGAGCGATCTCCCCGGAGGGCGATCAGGTCCTTTTCGGATTATGTTCGCCGCGGAATCGGGGCGACCCTTGGCCGGCCCTCTCGCCGGCCGCGGGTCACCCGCTGCCCCATGGACGTGAGACGGTTGCCAGGTGGACACCTTGGAACTGCTGGCGCACCCGGTGCGGCTGCGGATCGTGCATGCGATGCGCGGCGGGCGCGAACTCACCACCGCTCAACTGTGCGCCCGCATCCCCGACACCTCGAAGGCCATGATCTACCGGCACGTCGACCTGCTCGCCACCAACGGGATTCTGGAGGTGGCCGACGAGCGGCGCGTGCGCGGCGCGGTGGAGCGCCGCTACCGGCTCCGCCTTGATCGGGTCGTCGTCGACGCCGACGCGGCCGCGGCACTGTCCCCCGACGACCATCGGCGCGTGTTCGCCACGTCGATGGCCGTGCTGGTCGCCGAGTTCAACGCCTACCTCGACCGCGGCAACGCCGACCCGGCGGCTGACCTCGTCGGCTACCGGCAGCACGCCGTCTGGCTCAGCCGCGACGAACTGGAGAAGATGATCGTCGAGCTGCGGCGCGTGCTCTTGCCCCTGCTGTCCAACCAGCCGACGCCGGACCGCGCGCGATATCTGCTCAGCCCGATCTTCTTCCCGGTCGAACCGGCGCCCGCGGCCGAGTGACGTGTCCACCGGGAAGGACCCCCGCCGCGCGCGATCCTTCCCGGACCGCTGACGGCTCGGGAAGGATCGCGGCAGGCCTAGAGCCAGCCGGCGTCGCGAGATATGCGGATGGCGTCGATGCGGTTGCGCCCGCCGACCTTGCTGATCGCGTTCGACAGGTAGTTGCGCACCGTGGCCTGTGACAGCGAGAGCTGGGTGGCGATCTGGGCGACGCGGATGCCGCTCGCCGCGGCGCGCAGCACCTCGGTCTCGCGGACCGTCAGCGGGCTGCTGCCCGTCTCGAGAGCGGCCGCGACGAGCTCGGGGTCGATCACGCGCTCCCCCGCCGCGATGCGCCTGATCCCGTCCGTGAGGGTCTGCGCCGGGGCGTCCTTCACGATGAAGCCCTTCACGTGCACCTTCAGCGCGCGCAGCAGGTTGCCCGGCTGGCTGAGCCCCGTGAGCACGAGAGTGCGGCAGTCGGGAAGCCGCGCGGACAGTTGCTCGGCCGCCGACAGCCCGTCCAGGCCCGGCATGTCGATGTCCAGCACCGCGACGTCGGGGCGCACCCGCAGCGCGGCGTCCAGCACCTCGTCCCCGCGCTCGATCTCGGCGACCACCTCCATGTCGTCCTCCAGCGACAGCAACGCGACCAGCGCGGACCTGATCATGTGCATGTCCTCGGCGATCAGCACACGGATCACGCGACCTCCTCGGGAACCTCTACCGACAGCCGGAACCGGCCGTCCTGGACACCGGCCTCGAACGAGCCGGACACGGCTTCGGCCCGCTCGGCCACTCCGGCGAGCCCGGAGCCGTTCCCGAGGCCCTGGCCGGCGGCGCCGCGGACGCCGTCGTTGACGATCTCCAGCCGTATTCGTCCGTACTGCCGGGAAAGCGTGATGGTGCAGGAGCCGGCCTCGCTGTGGCGCAGCAGGTTCGTGGTGCCCTCTCTGACGGCCCAGGCCAGGGCGCTCTGCGCGGACGCGGTCAGCGACCGCAGGTCGGCCACGTCGAGCCGGGTGTCCACGCCTGCGGCGCCGAGCAGGGCCGCGGCCCCGTCGATCTCCGTACGCAGCGACACGGCGTGCTGGTCTCGGGTGATCGCCCGTACGTCGTGCAGCGCGTCGCGGGCCACGCCGGTCAGGCTCTCGATCTCGGCGCGGGCGGCGACGGCGTCCCTCGTGAGCAGCCGCAGCGCCAGGTCGCCCTTGAGGGCGATCGCCGACAGGCTCTGGCCGAGCAGGTCGTGCAGGTCGCGCGAGACCCGGATGCGCTCCTCGCCGACGGCGGTCGCGGCCAGCTCGGTACGGGCGGCGTCCAGCTCGTTCAGCAGGCGGACGAGCCGGGCGCCGCCGACCAGGGCCGCGGCGTACAGGCCGGTGGCGACCACCGCGTACATGCCGAGGAGGACGGCCTGCGGGACCGTGCTCTGATTCTGCAGCATCGTCAGCACCTCCCTCGTCGCGTTGGCCGTCAACTGCAGCGTGGCGGCCGCCGCCAGCACCCACCCGCGACGGAACAAGGTCAGCATCGAGGCGAGCGCGAAGATCCCGAGGGCTTCCCAGTTCGAGCCGAGCCACCAGATCGGCACGTCCGCGAGCAGCACCAGCGCCGCGAAACTCCAGGGCCAGCCCGCGGGACGCCCGCCCCGGGCCGCGGCGAGGCTGTGCCGCAGCTGTATCGCGCCGGCCGCGGCGGCCCCCAGGATCGCGGCGACCGGGTTGCCGGGCGGGCCGTCCATGCCGAGGATCGTGTAGACCGGCACCTGCAGGGTCAGCGGCACGTGCAGTGCGATCAGCGGCCAGTGCGGGTGCCGCAGCACCCAGCGGGGCGGGATGGAGGCGGTCATGCCGGTATCTCGATCGTCTCGGCGGTCTCGCCGGTGCGCAGCTCCAGCCGTAGGCGGCCGTCCGCGGAGGTCACCGTGATCGTGCAGGAGGGTACGGCGTCGGCGCGGAGCAGCCGGGTGACCGTCGCGCGCAGCGCGGCCCGGGACTGCGGGGCGATGGCGTCGGGCACGCCGCCGCGAGGAAGCTCCAGGCGGGTCTCGATGCCGGCCGCGGCCAGCAGGGTCGCGGCGGTCTCCAGCTCGGTGCGCAACGACGGCTGACGGTAGCCGCGTACGCGCTGCCTCGCGTCGGCGAGCGTACGTCTGGAGTCGTCGGCGAGCGCGGCCAGCTCGTCCGCCAGGTCCTCGGGAGTGGCTCCCCCGAGCCTGCGCCCGGCCTGTTCGCCGCGCGCCGCGATCGACTCCAGCGCGCGGCCGAGGCTCCGGCGCAGATCGCCGTCGAGGCGGCGGCGTTCCTGTGCCACCGCCTGCTGGGCGAGCAGCTCCCTGGCAGCCCGCAGCCGCGTCAGCGCGGCGGGGAGCCAGACCAGCAGGAGAATCGCCGCGCTGCCGCCCAGCACCGAGAACAGCAGCCACGGCGCCGACGTCCACGGCAGCCCCAGCGCGTAGGCGACCGGCGCCGCCGCGGCTGCCACCGTCACGTACACGATGTACGACCACGGCGCCGGCAGCACCAGCAGCGCCGACACCACCAGGGCCGCGTATGCCCGCGGCCACATGTTCCCGGCCAAGGGAGTGGCGCCGAGGATGACGGCGGCCATCACGGCGAAGGTCCAGACGCCGGCCGGTGGCCGCCGCGCGTGTGCCGCGTACCAGACATGGCGCAGGTGCAGCGGCAGGTACGTCACCATCGCCGCGAGGCTCCACAGCCCCGTGCGGGTGTCGTTTCCTGTGTAGCTGAACGCCAGCAGAACCTGCGTCACCGGCAGCAGGGCACTGCAGGCGACCGCCCCGACCGGCGCGAGCCGGACGAGGCGGTCGGATCGCCACAGCTCCGCCAATCCTCTCACCGCCCGTCCTCGCATCCTGGCTGACCAGAGTAGAGGTCGCGGCCGGGTGCCGGATCCGGCGCGGATCGGAGCCTTGGACGGACGGCTCGGATCCGCTCCGATCGTCCGTCCGCGGAGGCCGGGGGCGAGAGTGGCGGCGTCGTGGCCGTTCAAGGGCGAGATGGTGGACACCACGAGCGTGCGGGGATCAGGCTTCTCCCGCGCCGATGACGCGGCCGAGGTTGTCCAGCTCGTTGCCGCGGCCGGCCGTCAGGCGCTGGGTCCACTCCTCGTCGTGCATCGCGTCCATGGTCATGATGACGTGGACGCCGTCGCCGGAGGGCCGGATCTCGACCACGGTGAGGAAGTCGTACGGCTCCACCCCCGGGATGAAGTCGGCCAGCGAGGTGTAGGAGAGCCGCGTGGGCTCGTCCACCTCGACGAAGGTCTTGCGCGACTCGGTGCTCAGCGGCAGCCCGGCGCCCTCCATGAACGCGATCTGCTCGGGCGCGGTCGCGGTCATCGTGTAGATCAGCTCGCCGCCGGGCACCAGGTCCAGCTTCCCGACGTTCACGGTGAAGCCGTCGGGCGACCACCAGGACTCGATACCGGCACCGGTGGTCCACAGCCGCCACACGTGCTCGGGCGTGGTCGCGTAGGTGCGCTCGATCCGTACGGTCTTGGCCACGGGTGAGACGGTCATGAATGCTCCCTTTGAGGTGGGGTTACGCGAACCGATCCTCCACGTGAGGGCCCAGAGCAAACAGATGTAAATGTCATGAGACAGGTGCTGAGTTTCGACGCCGGCCGGGCGGCGCGCCCGGCCGGCCGGGGTCTCATGACGAGATCGCCCAGATGCTGTCGCTGAGCTCCGCGCCCAGAGCCGCGTGGAAGAGCTCGTCGACGGTGAGATTCTCTTCTCGTCCCGAACCCGGGTCCCACACCTTGAAGTTGTCGGGCACCCAGGGCCAGAAGCCCGGCTCGGACCACTCGTGGCCGCCGAACCCGTGGATGACGAGGTAGTGCCGGATGCCGCCGGGGGCGTTGGGCGACCAGGGCAGCTGGCCGGGCTTGACCAGCACCGCCACGGGCCGCCCCCGCGACAGCGACTTCACGATCACCTCCAGCCCTCGGATCCTGGGCAGTCCGCCGGCGGCGACCTCATAGTCCTTGTAGGGGAAGTCCAGGGGCACGTACGCGTTGAGGCCGTCCTTCATCTTCCACGGCATCGTGCCGAGCCCGGTGGTCCCCATCCAGTCCGCCAGCCAGGACTGTGTCGGCGCGGAGATGCCCATCGTGCCGATGATCGTCTGGGCGGCCGCGGGGCCGCACCAGTTCGCGTTCTCCTGCTGCTTGCCCGACAGTTGCATGTCCAGGGCGCGGATGGGCGTCATCCACGAGCCGGCGATGCCGACGTCCGCATCGGCCACCACGTACGTCCGCCTCAGAGCGGTGAACCCGGTGTAGCAGGCCCGGCTGGCGTTCGTGGTCATCGTAGGACACGAGTCGGTGATGGTCGGGCCGCCGCCGCCGAACGCGAGCCGCAGGTTGACCTGGAAGTTCGTGTAGGCCCCCGGATTGATGAAGGCGATGGCGCGTACCTCTGTGCGCCTGCCGTTGAACTCCAGGCACACCTGGTAGGCGGTTCCGTTGTACGTCCGGGTGTCGCTGCAGGTCCGGTTGGCCCAGCCCGGATACTCGTGCCAGATCCCGGCCTGAGCAGGAAGTGCCGGCACGGCGACAAGTGCGAGGGTCGCTCCGGCGAGGAGCGAGAGTAATGCCGACAGCAGTCTTTTCACAGGCTCACACCCTTGACGTCATGGGATCGGCGGCCCGCGGGTGGTACCTGGGACGCTCAATCCTGATCACTTTCGGCCATGACCGTAACCTTACGCGCGAGAGTGGTCAATAGCGTATGACGACCATTGCCCTCGGCGATCAAGCACGGCGCTGATCGGGGTGAGAGGCAGCCCGATTTACGGTCTGACCCGTTATCTCTCAGGACGCGGCCGCGCTGAGGCGCGGGATCGGACCGAGCGGGCCCGGGAAGCGCTCGCCCAGATCGTCGGGGCGGCGCTGCCGGACATGCGGCGGCGACTGCACACCCAGCTGACCGGCTTGCGATGGATCGTCGACGCCTACGTGCTGCTGGTCGCCATGCTGTTGCTGTCCGGGGGCGTCTTCGCCGGCCGCTTCGGCCGCAAGCGGGTGTTCCTGGCCGGCGCCGTCACCCTGGCCGGCGCCGTGTTCACCGGCCTGGGGCTGGTGAGGTCCAGGCCCGTGGCGCGGGGAGCACGATCCACCGACTCCCCCGGGGTCACGACGCCGTCCTGAAAGGGCTGTCAGCCGTGCGCGCGGGCAGGGGATCTAGCTCGCGAGGACCCTGTCCCAGTCGACCGTCTTGGCCCACTCGGCATAGCTGTGCCAGCGTACGGCGGGGTACCTGGCGTGCAGGGTCTCGATGTCGAGGAAGTCGGTGTTGTTCTCGAAGCTCTCGAACATCGTGGCCACCTCCTCGCCGGCCCACTGCCGCACCATGTCCAGCGGCAGCTGCTGGTACGGAATCTCCCGGCCGAGCACCTCGCTCAGAATCCGGGCCGCCTCCTGCCCGGTGACGCGATCGGAGGCGATGTCGATCCGCTCGCCGACGAGCTCATCGGGGTTCTCGACGGCGTGTACGGCCATGCCGGCAATGTCCAGGACACTCACCTGGTCGAGCGGCTTGCCGGGAGTCAGCGGGTTGGCGAGCATGCCGTCGCCGAGCCGGCTGAAGCCGAGGTTGAGCGCGTTCTCCATGAAGTACACCGGCCCGAGCACCGTCGCGCGCACCGACTGCTCGCGCACATACGCCTCGATGAGCTGCTTGCTGTCGGCGTGGTCGATGTTGGTGGCCTCCAGCCGGTCGCCGCCCCGTACGGAGGAGTACACCAGGTGGGCGTCGAGGCGGGCGACGGTGTCGACGAGCAGGCGTCCCTGCGCGACCTCCTCGTCCTTGCCGCCCTCGCCGAACGGCACCGAGAGGCCGAAGACCGCGTCGGCGCCCGTACAGGCTCGCCGGAGCGCGTCGGGATCGGCTAGGTCGCCGACGGCGAGCCGCGCCCCCTGAGCCGAAAGCGCCTTCGCGGCCGGGGACTCCCCCGAACGCACGTACGCCACCACCTCGTGACCGCGCTGCAGAAGCAGGTCGGCGACCGCGCCGCCCTGCTTGCCGGTGGCGCCGATGACGACGACTTTGGTCATGACAAACGTCTCCATGGTTGGGATGGAATTGGATTAAGGACATGCGGGCGCGTATCAGCCGGCCTTTCCGGCCGCGCCGCCCGTGATCAACGATTGTGGGATCTCAACCACGGTTGAGGTCAAGCGCCGGCGAGGTTCCTGAAGTAGGCGGCGCTCTCCGCGTCCTCCGGGTAGTACGACTCGATCGCGATCTCGTCCAGCGTGATGTCCATCGGGGTGCCGAACGTCGTGGTGGTCGAGAACATCCGCAGTTCCCGGCCGCCGAACCGGAAGATCATCGGGATCACGACCTCGGACTCGATCGGGTGGCTCGCGTCCTCGGAGTCGGCCGCCAGCAACTCCTCGTAGAGCGCGGCGAGCTCGGGATCGGGAGCGGTGGCGAGCTGACGCGCGATCCGGGTGCGGAGCACCACGCGCATCTCGGCCAGATTGACGATCCGAGGGGCGAGCCCGCGCGGGTCCAGTCCCAGGCGCAGCATGTTGATCGGCGGCCGCAGCAGGTCGGGGGCGACGTCGGCGAGGAACGGGCCGACGGCGCGATTGGTCATCACGATGTCCCACCGGCGATCGATGACCAGCGCCGGGTACGGCTCGTGCGCGCGCAGCACCCTCTCGACCGCGCCCCAGGCCGCCGGCAGCGCGCCCCCGTCGAGCGGCCGCTCGGCGTAGCGGGGCGCGAAGCCGGCGGCCAGCAACAGCCGGTTGCGCTCACGCAACGGCACATCGAGCTGCTCCGCGAGCCGGAGGATCATGTCGGCGCTCGGGTTGGACCTGCCGGTCTCCACCAGGCTGACGTGACGAGCCGACACGTCGGCGGCGATCGCGAGATCCAGCTGGCTGAGTCGCCGGCGGTGCCGCCATCGCCGCAACAGCTCCCCGACCGTGTGCATGAGCGTCGATGCTACTCGTCGTGGCGCCGGGCGCCATGAAATGGGATTTCATCGACAACCGTCGCAACGGTCGGAACACTGCCTCCATGACTACGGAGAACCTGACCACGGACAACAAGAGCATCGTCCAGAGGGCGCTGACGGCACTGGTCGCGACGGGCGACGTCGACGCGCTCGCGCCGTTGCTGAGCGAGGACTTCGTCCATCACCGGCCGGGTCCGACCTCGTCGACCAAGGCGGAATGGCTCGCCGCCGTACGTGCCGCGCTCGTCCCGCTCGCCGGCATGCAGGTCGAGATCCATCACGTGCTGGCCGACGGCGATCACGTCGTGATGTACTCGCGGCGCCGGCTTCCCGGTGCCGAGCCGGGCATCGCGGTCGTCGACATCTGGCGGTTGGACGACGGGCTGATCGCCGAGGCTTGGGAGATCATCGAGCCGGTGTCCCAGGTGGCCGCCAACCTGGTGTGGTGGGAATCCGCCTGAGCGATCAGCGGCGGCGGCGCAGCGACGGGTCGAGCAGCGCGGGAGGGGTGTCGTACTTCTCGTCCGGGGCCAGGTCGACGCCGGGCGCGACGATCGCGTCGATGGCGTCGAGCACGTCGGCGGAGAGCACCGTGTCGGCGGCGGCCAGGTGCGAGCGCAGGTGGTCCAGCGTGCGGGGGCCGATGATCGCGCTGGTCACGGCCGGGTGCGCGGTCACGAAGCCGAGCGCGAGCTGGATCATCGTCAGACCGGCCTCGTCGGCGACCTTCGCCAGCCGCTCGACCGCGTCGAGCCTGGCGCGGTTGGACGGGATGGAGGTGTCGAAGCGCTGCGGCATGAATCCCGAGCGGTTGGTGGCGATCTCCCGGCCCTCCCGGATCGCGCCCGACAGCCAGCCCGAGGCCAACGGGCTCCACACCAGCACGCCGAGCCCGTACTGCTCGGTCACGGGCAGCACGTGGCTCTCGATCCCGCGCTGCAGGATCGAATAACTGGGTTGTTCGGTGACGTAACGGCCCAGATGGTGGTCCCGGGCAGTCCACTGGGCCTGAACGATGCGGTAGGCGGGGAAGGTCGAGGAGCCGAAGTAACGGATCTTCCCCGCGCGCCGCAGGTCGGTCAGGGCCGACAGCGTCTCCTCGTCGCTCGTCGCAGGGTCCCAGCGGTGGATCTGGTAGAGATCGACGTGGTCGACACCGAGGCGGCGCAGGCTGTTGTCCAGCTCGGTGACCAGCCAGCGGCGCGAGCTGCCCTGGTGGTTGGGCTCGTCGCCCATCGGCATGTTCGCCTTCGTGGCCAGCACGATGTCGTCGCGGCGGCCGGCGATGGCTTTGCCGACCATCTCCTCGGACTCGCCGCCGCTGTACATGTCGGCGGTGTCGATGAGGTTGATCCCGGCCTCGAGGGCGGCGTCGACGATGGCGGTGGCCTCGTCCTGGGTGGTGCGTCCGATCGCGCCGAAGTTCATGGCGCCGAGCGCGAGGGAGCTGACCTGCACACCGGTACGGCCCAAGGTGCGGTACTGCATGGCTGTGTTCCTCCAGCAAGAGGGTCAAACGGAACCGTGTTCCGATAACAATAGGGAACGCGATTCCGTTTTGGCAAACCGCTCGCGCTGCGCATGCGGAACTGGTTTCCGGAAAGGGCGGTGTTGACCTTCCCCTTGGGTGAAGCCGCAGTATCGTCGCACCGGCCACGGTGGCCGGGACGAGGAGGGAATGTGCGGCTGCTGACGATCGGGGCGTTCGCTCGGGCCGCGCGATTGTCGCCGAAGGCCCTGCGGCTCTACGACCAGCTCGGACTGCTGCGACCGGCCGCGGTGGACGGCGAGTCCGGATACCGGTTCTACGATCCGGAGCAGCTGGAGCGGGCTCGGTTGATCGCCTGGCTGCGGCGGCTGGGCATGCCGTTGGCCCGCATCCGGCGGGTGTGCGACCTGCCGGCGGGCGCGGCGGCCGAGGAGATCGCCGGCTACTGGGAGCAGGTGCTGGCCGAGACCGCCGCCCGTGGGCAGTTGGCCACGTTCCTCGTCGACTATCTGTCGGGGAGAGGAAGCACCGTGGAAGAGACGGCGACCATACTGGGGCTCCGTTACGCCGCCCGGTCGGAGTTGGGACTGGTGCGCACGAGCAACGAGGACACCGCCTACGCCGGCCCCCGGTTGCTCGCGGTGGCCGACGGGGCAGGCGGCTGGAGCGGGGACCTGGCGAGCGCGGCGGCCGTGGACGCGCTCAAACCGCTGGAGACCATGGCCGTCCCGGCCGAGGACCTGCTCGGCGCGCTCGCCGACGCCGTCGGTGAAGCCGATCGGACCATCGGGGAGATCGCCGCGTCAACGCCGTCCGGTGAGGCGGTCACCACGCTGACCGCACTGCTGTGGTCCGGTTCCCGGCTGGCGCTGGTGCACATCGGTGACACCCGGGCGTACCTCGTACGTGACGGGGAGCTGTTCCAGATCACCCATGACCACACCTATGTGCAGGGGCTGGTCGACGAGGGCCGGTTGACCGCGGAGGAGGCGGCCTCGCATCCGCAACGCGCGCTGCTCGCACGAGCGCTGACCGGTACGGGCGGAGCTCGGCCGCAACTTTCGCTGCACGCCGCCGCGGCCGGCGACCGGTACCTGCTGTGCTCCGACGGGCTGTCCGCCGTCGTACCGGCCGGATCACTGCGCGAGGTGCTGACCGGATCCGGTGCTCCCCAGCACGCGCTCGACGAGCTCGTGGCGCTGGCGTACGCCGCCGGCGCCCCCGACAACATCGCCTGCGTCGTCGCCGACGTGGTGAGCCTCGAGACACCGGCCGGCGCCGACGGGGCCGGCCAGTGATCACCTCAACCGTCCGGTCGCTCGGCGCCTACACCGTCGACCGCCGCCCGCTGGCCGTCGCGGCCTACCGGCGATTGTGGGTGTCGTCGGCGGTCTGCGCGGTGGGTGGCTCGTTCGGCGTGGTCGCCGTGCCGGCGCAGCTGTTCACGCTGACCGGCTCCTCGGCGGCCGTGGGCGTGGCGGGCGCGGTGTCGTTCGTCGCGCTGGTCGTGGCGGCGTTGGGCGCCGGCGCGCTCGCCGATGTCATGGACCGGCGAAAAGTGCTGCTGGCGGCCCACTGCGGTCTGGCGTTCACGTACGTGGCCTTCTGGACGCTGGCCGTGCTGGACGGATCTCTCGTCCCCGTCCTGATGGTGCTGGTCGCCTGCCAGGGACTGTCCTTGGGAGCGATCATGACCACGATGGGCGCCGTGGTGCCCCGCCTCGTCCCGGTCGAGCTCCTGCCGGCAGCCAACAGCCTCAGCTCGCTGACCCGCTATGCCGGGTCGATCCTCGGGCCGGTGCTGGCCGGGGCCCTGATACCGGCGGTCGGGCTCGGCACGCTGTACCTCTTCGACGCGATCGCGCTGCTGGCCGTCGTGTGGGCGGTGGTCAAGCTGCCACCGCTGCCGCCCCAACCGCATCCGGCCGCGCGGCGCGGGTCGGCGGCCGGTCTCCGGTACGTGGTGGCCAGCCGGCTGCTGGTGGCGGTGCTCCTGGTGGACCTCGCGGCGATGGTCTTCGGCATGCCGACCGCCCTCTTCCCGGAGCTTGCCCAGCACACCTACGGCGGGCCTGCGGGAGGCGGTCTGGAGCTGGGATTGCTGTACGCCGCCTACCCGGCCGGGGTTGTCGCGGCCGGCCTGCTGTCGGGCACGTTCACCCGTGCTCGACGCCACGGCGCACTCATGGCGGCGGCCGCCGCGGCGTGGGGCGGCGCCGTGGTGCTCCTCGGGCTGGCCGCGCAGCTGTGGGTCGCACTGGTGGCGCTCGTCCTCGGCGGTGCGGTCAACTTCGTGCTGAGCACCTTCCGCAATGCCATCACCCAGGCGCACACCCACGACTCCATGCGCGGCCGGATCCAGGGCTCGCTCACCGTCGTCCTCTTCGGCGGGCCGCACATCGCGAACCTGCTGCACGGGGCCGCCACCTCGATCCTCGATCACCGGCTGGTGATCTGCGCCGGTGGGCTGCTCACCGTGGCGACCGTGGCCGCGGTCGCATGGGCGCTGCCGGAGCTGCGGAACTACACCCCCGCCTAAGAGGCGACCGAGATGACGTGGCGGATCGACGACGGGTCGTCGATGTGGTTGAGCATGCAGTGGGCCACGTCGGCCCGGGTGGTGCTGAGCCCGCCCCTGAGGTTGAGGTCCCGGGCGGTGCGGTAGTCGCCGGGGCGCTCGGCGTCCAGGAGGCGGGAGGGGCGGACGATCGTCCAGTCCAGGTCGGAAGCCCGCAGCAGCTCCTCGGCTCGGGCCAGGTCGGCGTAGGAGTGGCGGAGCAGGCGTTGCACGATGAGCGGCTTGAGTACGTACCGGGTGAAAACGCCGTCGCCCGCGTCCGCGACCAGGCCGCTGGCGCTGACCAGCAGCATGCGGCGGGTCTGCGCCTGGGTCATGGCCTGGATGATCGAGGTGGTGCTGGCGCTGTGGACGGTGGTGGGGCCGCGCTCGCGCGCGCCCAGCGCGGACAGCACGGCCCCACATCCCTTGACCGCCGGGAATATGGCGTCGGGGTTTATCACGTCGGCCTCGACGACGTCCAGCCGCCCGCGCAGCTCGGCGGGCAGCCGGGACGCGTCGCGTACGACGGCGGTGACCTCGTGGCCGAGGCCGAGGGCCTGGCGCAGGAGCTGCAGGCCGATGCCGCCGGTCGCGCCGAAGACCGCGAGTCTCATCAGTGTCGCCCCTTTCGGTGTGGTTCGTGAGTATTCACTCACCCTACCTCGCGGGGCGACCGCTCGCCGGGGCGGGTCAGGCGAAGACCGTGCCCGCCTCCGTGAACAGGGCGTTGAGCGCCCGCATGCCGCGCCACGCCTTCGTCAGGCCGAACTGGGCGGAGAAGCGCACCACCGCACGCGCCTCCTCCGGGGTGGCGCCCGCCCTCAGCGCGCGCGTCACGTGGACGCGGAAGCTCTCCTCCAGCGTCTGGAAGAGCACGTCGACGGTCATGGTCGCGAACGCGCGCTCGCGAACGGTCAGCCGCCCCATCCCCGCGCGCATGCGCGACTGCAGGTCCATGTAGTCGGCGAAGGCGGGATCGAGATTGCGAACGGCCTGCCGGGTCGGCGCGGGGATCGGGCTGGTCTGCCCGTCGGCGTCGATCGGGTGCCCGTCGCCCGTGGGGCCGGGCAGGCCCTGCTCGCGTTCGATGTCGACCAGGCGGGCCAGCGCCGACAGGGCCGCCGGGTAGCCGCTGTCGTAGGCGATGAAGCGCAGCAGCTCGCGCAGGTCGTCGGCGGACAACCCGTTCTCGTACGCCATCGCCACGTGGGCCTCGAAGGGCAGCCCGAGGGTCTGCTGGCAGACGTCGCCGACCAGGGACAGCAGGACCTTCTCCCGCATGGAGAGCTCGGTGATCCCCTCCCAGAGCTTGCGGTCGGTGGCCTCGCTCATCTCGGCGAACACCGGGTCGAGCGTCTTGGCGTGGACATTCATGGATGCTCCTCAATAACTGGACAGTTGTAGCGCTACGACTGTAGTGCAACGACTGTCTCGTTACAATGGCTCCCATGAACGCGACCACGAACCCCCGCTCACGGGGCCGCAACCCCCGAGGCCAGGGCGAGCGCCTGCGCGAGGACATCGTCACGGCCGCCATGCGACTGCTGGACGAGCTCGCCGACGACCAGGCCCTGTCGATGCGCGCGGTCGCGCGGGAGGTCGGCATCGCCGCCACCTCCGTCTACATCCACTTCGCCGACCGCGACGCCCTCGTCCTCGCCGCCCTGGAGCAGTGCCACCGCGACCTCGTACGCGCCCTCGACGAGGCCGAGACCGCCGCCGACCCGGTGGCGCGGCTGCGCGCCCGGCTGCTCTACCTGGGCGACTGGGTACGCCGGCACCCGGGCCTGTACAAGGTCCTTCACGAGAGCACGCTCAACCAGCGGGCCGGCATGGAGTTCAAGCAGGAGCTGGGCGAGCGCACCACGGCCGCCGTGCGGCGCTGCATGGACGCCGGGCTCGCCGCTCCCGACGACGCCGCCGAGGTCTCGCTCGACCTGCGGGCGGCGGTGCACGGGGCCGTGTCGATGCGGGTCAACCAGCCCGACCTGCCCTGGCCGCCGCTGGAGGCGCAGATCGACCGGTTCCTGATCAAGCTGGCCGGGATCGCGCCCGCATCCCTGAGCCAGGGGTTTTGATCTCCGGGGCAGTCGGGTGATAGAAGGTTGATTGGTGCGATTCCAAGGTGCGGCGGTGACAGCCCGCCGGTTCTGCCGGTTCCGGCAGGACGACTCGGTGCGATTCCGGGCCACGCGGTGACACCCCGCCACCTCTCGGGCCTGTCCGGCCCCTGGTTCCTGCTGTCGAGAGGTGATGTCGCATGTTCACCGGGAACATCCAGGAAATCGGCACGGTGGCGGCCGTCGATGGGGCGCGCATCGCGATCAGCGCCCCCAGGGCCGCCGCCGGCGCGCCAAGTTCGATCTGCCTGAACGGCGTGGGCCTGACCGTCCTTCGGACCGCGCACGAGACGCAACTGCTGGAAGCCGGGCTGTCGGCGGAGACCCGGCGCAGATCGACCCTCGACCAGATGAGGCCGGGCACGCGGGTCAACGTGGAGGCCCCGTTGACGCTGGGCGATCCGCTCGCCGGCCACCTGGTCCAGGGCAACGTGGACGCCGTGGGCAAGATCGTGCGGATCGATGACGAGGGCGTCGCACGGCGCTTGTGGATCAAGCCGCCCGAGCGTTTCCTCTCGCTGATCGTCGCGAAGGGGCAGATCGCGGTCGACGGAGTCAGCCTGACCGTCGCCGAGGTGGCCCGGGACCGGTTCTCGGTGGCGCTGATCCCGCTGACGCTGCAGGCCACCACGCTGTCGGAGCTGTCCGTCGGCGATCGGGTGAACCTGGAACCCGACCTGGTCGTCCGTCTGGTACGGCGCCGCCTGCCCGACCTGGCGCGGTCGGTGACCGAGGTGGTCGCGGCGCTCCCCTGGGCCGGACGGCTCTCGGGCGGTCGCGGTGTGCAGCAGGCGCTCACGCAGCTCGCCGCCGGAGGAGCCGTGGTGATCTGGGACCCCGAGCGGGAGGGCGAAGGCGACGTGGTGTTCGCCGGTGCCAGGCTGCGTCCGGAGGCGTTCACTTTCCTGCTCACCCAGGTGTGCGGCCATCCGACCGTGCCCTGCGCTCCCGAGATCCTCGACCGGCTGGAGATCGGTCCCGTACCCGGGCCCGGCGACCGGCACGGCACCCGCCCGCACATCCCCGTGGACCTGGCCTCCGGGACCGGCACCGGGGTGTCGGCCGCCGAACGCGCCGCGACCGTGCGCCGCCTGGCCCATCCGGACGCCAGGCCGGCCGACTTCCTGCGGCCGGGACACGTCTTCCCGCTCGCCGCCCGCCCCGGCGGGCTGTCCGAACGCGCCGGGCACACCGAGGCCACCGTGGCCATGTGCGTGGCGGCCGGGCTCTCGCCCGTCGGGGTGTGCTGCGAGGTCATGAATCCCGACGGCTCCATGGCCGACGCCGCCGACCTGGAGATCGCCGCCCTGCGCTGGGGCCTGCCCCTGCTGGACGTGGCCGACCTCGGGAAGCACCTGTGACCGCCGATCCGTAGGAGACGATCGGGCTCGGCTACCGCCTGGTAGGCGAGCCCGGTCGCCACCGGTCAGGGGAGGTGGAGGGTGGCGACGGCGCCGCCGTCGGGGGCGTTGGCCAGGGTCAGGTCGGCGCCTATGACCTGAGCCTGCCCCAGCGCGATCGTCAGCCCGAGGCCGTGGCCGCGGCCCCGTTCGGCGGCTCCCGTGCGGAAGCGGCCGGGGCCGTCGGCGAGGAGCTCGGCGGGGAAGCCCGGTCCCCGGTCGCGGACCTCGATCAGGCGGTCCCGGACCGCGATCTCCACCGGGGGCGCACCGTGGCGGTGGGCGTTGAGTACGAGGTTGGCGAGGATCCGGTCCAGGCGGCGGGGGTCGGTCTCCGCCACCGGATCCCCCGAAGCCAGCACCCGTACCTCGGCCCCCACCCGGGCCGCGGACTCCTCGGCCAGCTCGGCGAGCGGCACCCGTACGCGCTCGGCGACCTCGGCGCCCGTGTCCAATCTGGAGATCTCCAGCAGGTCCTCCACCAGTAAGCGCAGCACCCGGACCCGGTCGCGTACCAGATCGGTGGCCTGGCCCTCCTCCAGCAGTTCGACGGCGGCGACCAGGCCCATCAGGGGGGTCCGCAGGTCATGGGCGACATCGGCGGTGAAGCGCTGCTCGGCCAGCAGCCGGTGCTGCAGGCTCGCCGCCATGGAGTCCACGGCGGCGGAGATGTCGGCGATCTCGTCCCGTCCGCCCCACCGTGCCGAGCCGCGGTGGACGCGGGCGTCCAGGTCGCCCGCCGCGATCCGGCGGGCGGTGGCGGCGACCCGGCGCAGGCGCCGGTTGGCCAGCTCGGCCAGGCCCATCGAGACCGGCACCACCACGGCGAGCGCGGTCAGCGCGGACCGGACCATGGCCCGGTCGAGGGCACGCAGCCCGCGCATGTCAGAGGTCATGTCGATCTTCGGGGCGGCCACGAGCCCGTCGCCCACCGGCTGTGCCGCCCACATCCACAGCTGTTCGGGCTGCAGGTCGTCGTACCAGGTGGCGGGCGACTCGACGGCCAGCCGCTCGCGCAGGGCCGAGGGCAGCTGATCCAGACCCATGATCGAATCGGTGTACGGGACAACCCCCTCCTCGGCAGGGGCGTTCACGCGGTGTTTCTGCGCAACGACCGCGGCCGACTCCAGCGCCCGCTCCTCACCCAGCCGCATCGTGCGCTCAAGAGTCGTGCGGTGGACCAGGATCCCGACCACGGTCACGATCGCGCAGCAGGCCAGCGTGATCAGTGCCGCCACCTTCCACCGCAGCGAGCCCGGCATCATGACCTGCGCAGCTTGTAGCCGAACCCGCGCACCGTCTCGATCCGGTCCGTGCCGATCTTCCTGCGCAGCCGCTGCACGCAGAGGTCGACGACGCGGCTGTCGCCGTCCCAGCCGTAGTCCCACACGTTACGCAGCAGCGTGGCGCGCTCCAGCACGATCCCCGGATTGGCGGCGAACTCCAGCAGCAGGCGCAGCTCGCTCGGCGCCAGCTCGACCAGCCGCCCGCCGAGCCGTACCTCCAGCGCGGCCGGGTCCACCGTCAGCTCGCCGAACGTCAGCAGGCCCGAGGAAGGGGCAGAAGGGGTGGTACGGCGCAGCAGCGACCTGATCCGGGCCACCAGCACCGGGAGGTCCACCGGTTTGACGACGTAGTCGTCGGCACCGGCCTCCAGGCCCGACACCACGTCGAGCGAGTCACCGCGCGCCGACATCATCAGGATCGGGACCTGGCTGGTCTCCCTGACCCTGCGGCACAGGCCGATGCCGTCCAGGCCGGGCAGCATCACATCGAGCAGCAGCAGGTCGTGACCGCCCGCCCGGGCCGCCTCCAGGCCGCCCAGCCCGTCGGCGACGGTGGTCATCCGGTAGCCGTAGCGCGCCAGGGCCAGGCCGAGGGACTCACGGATCACCGTGTCATCTTCGACGAGCAGCAGGGATGTCATGAAAGTGCACCATATCTACCGAAGTGCGTTGACCGGTTCCATACGGGCGGCACGCAGGGCCGGGTAGAGGCCCGCGAGCAGCCCGACGGCGGCACCGGCCACGGGCGCCATGAGAGCCAGCCGTACGTCCATGACCGGCGTCCACTGCTTGACGGCACAGACCGCGACGATCACGACGATCCCGCCGGAAGCGCCGATGACGCCGCCGGTCAGCCCGGTGAGGGTGGACTCCAGCAGGAACTGCGCGGCGATGTGGCGGCGGGCGGCGCCGAGGGCGCGGCGCAGGCCGATCTCGGCGACGCGCTCCATCACGGTCACCAGCGTGACGTTGGCGATGCCGACCGCGCCGACGACCAGGGAGACCAGCCCGAGGATCAGGAAGAGGGCGTTGACGTCGCCTTCCACCGCGTCGCGTGCCCTGGTGGGGCTGGGCGGCGAGCTGACCTGGAGGAGGGCCTCGTTGCCGGGGCTGAGGGCGACCGGCGCCTGCCTGGCGATCAGTTCCGCGGCGCCGAGGCCGGTGTTGATCAGGACCCGGGTCACGACGCTCAGGCCGTAGCGCTTGCCGACGGCCGGTGGCAACATGACCGCGCTCGCGAGGCTCTTCTCGCGTCGCAGGTCGCCGAGCACGCCGATGACGGTGTACGCCTGCGTACCGATGAAGACGGCCGGAGCCCGGGTCAGCCGGGTGATGCCCAGCAGCTTGGCCGCGTGCTGGCCCAGCACGACGACCTTGTCCCCGCGGGCGATGTGCCCGGCGTCGAAGTAGCGGCCCTCGATCATCCTGCCTTTGACCGCGGCGGGCAGACCGGGGCCGCTGGAGACCACGGTCAGCGTCTGGTCGGTGACCCGGGCCGGGTCCACGATGTCGTTGGAGCGGACGCTGAGGTTGGCGCTCTGCCTCGACTCGGCGAGCGCGGCGGCGGAGACCACCCCGCGCAGCCGGGCCACCCGGCCGACGTCGGCCCAATCGACCAGGGGGAACGGGTTGTCCGGGACGTCGACCGTGACGGAGGTGGCGGTGAGCTCGTCGAAGCGGCCGACGATCTGGTTGCCCGCCGTCGCGGCGACGCCCAGGGTGACCACGAGCGTGGTGATGCCCAGCACGGTGCCCAGCGTGGTCAGCGCCGAGCGCACCGGGCGGGCCAGCAGCCCCGCCACGGCCTCGTTCAGCAGGTCGCGAGGGTGCACGTCTACTCCTCCGTGAGGACGCCGTCAGTGATGCGCACCCGGCGCGCGGCCCGGTCGCTCACGTCGCTCTCGTGGGTGATGACCACGATGGTCATCCCCTGGGCGCGCAGGTCGTCGAACAGGTCGAGCACGGCGTCGGTGTTCTTGCTGTCGAGGTTGCCGGTGGGTTCGTCGCACAGCAGCAGCGACGGTTCGCCCATGAGGGCGCGGGCGATGGCGGCGCGCTGCCGCTCGCCGCCGGACAGTCTGCCGGGCAGGAAGTCCACCCGGTGCGACAGCCGTACCCGCTCCAGGGCCCGCGTCGCCCGTCGCCGCCGCCCCGCGCGCGGCGCCGCGCCGTAGATCTCGGCCAGCATGACGTTCTCCAGCACGCTGCGGTGCGGCAACAGGTGGAAGGACTGGAAGACGAAGCCGATCCGGCTGCCGCGGATGGCGGTCCGCGCGCCGTCCTTCAGGGTGGTGGTCTCGATGCCGTCGAGCCGGTAGCTGCCGCTGGTGGGCCGGTCGAGCAGCCCGAGCGTGTTGAGCAGGGTGGACTTCCCTGACCCTGAAGGGCCAACTATGGCGACATAATCCGATTTTTCAACTCTTAGGTTGACGGCGGAGAGCGCTCTGACGGGAGGATCGGCCGGGAACTCCTTCGTCAGGCCGTCGAGCACGATGACCGGCTCAGGCACTGTTGACCACCACCAGGTCGCCCGGCTTGAGCTCGCCGGTCACCTCCACGGCTCCGCCGGCGGACAGGCCGGTGCGGACCTCGACCTCCTGAGTCCGGTCGGGCGCGATCTCCACCTGCACCCGGGCCCTGCCGTCCGCGGCGGTGACGACCGCCGCGGCGGGGACCACGAGCACCTCCCGGTCGGTGGCGCCGATGGTCACGCGAACCGTGACGGGCGCGCCGGCGAGCTTCCTGAGGCTCTTCATCGATGCGGGGGTGATCGTCACCGGTACGGCGCCCTTGGCGTCGCGTCCGCCGAGGGAGGTCACCGTGCCGGGGACGGTCTTGCCGGCCTCTGTCTCGATGCTCGCGTCCAGACCGGGTTTCACCCGCTCGGCCTCGGCCACGTCCACCGAGCCCGAGACCACGAAGGAGGAGCTGGTCACCGTGGCGATCGACTTGTCCACCGGCTCGCCCGCCTTGACGGCCGGCTTGTGCAGGCGGGCGGGCAGCCTGGGCAGGAAGACGACCTCTCCCGGCGGGACGGTGACGCCGTAGGTGCGGGAGAACTCGGCCAGCAGCGCCCGCGCCGCGGCCAGGTCACGCTGGGCGTTGGCCACCTTCAGCTTGACGGGCGAGAGCTGCCTGGCCCGCCTGAGCGCCTGCTCGGCGGTGGCGACCGCCTCGCGCGCCAGCCGGACGTTCTTCCCCAGCTCGGTCAGCCGCTCGGCCCGCGTGATCCCGGCCTCCTTCAGTACGCGCTCCAGCGCCGACCTGGCGGCGGCCAGATCCGCTGTGGCGTTGGCGACCCGGAGTTCGAGCAGGCGGGTGTCGGCGGGCGGCCCGGCCGTGGCGCCCCCAGTAGGGCTGGACGTGGGGGTGGGCGTCGCGGTGGCCTGGGCGAGCTCCTGCCGGGCCGCCAGCAGCTTCTCCTCGGCCGCCCGTACGGCGCTCTCGGCGGCCTCGACCTCGGCCTCGTCCTCGGTGGTGCGCTCCTGTGCCCGCGCGCTCTTGAGCGCCTGTTCGGCCTCCTTGAGATCCTGGCGGGCGTTGGCGAGCCTGACCTTCAGCGGGAGCACGTCCTTGCCCTGATCAAGGGCCATACGCTCGGTCGCGAGCGCTTCCTGCGCGGTCCGTACGGCCCGGCGCAGGTCGTCGCGCTTCTGCCGGAGCTCCAAGGTCGGCTGCTGCGCCTCATAGCCCTTCTTGGCGTAGAAGCGCGACACCGCGGCGATGGTCGCCCGGTCGAACACACCGGTCGCGGGCGCGCGGTGGCCGAGCCTGCGCAGCGCCTTCTGCAGCTGCTCGACATCGGCCCCCTTGGCGCCGGAGACGATGCTGCGGTGCATCGGCACCGTGCCGGAGAAGACGAACACCGGGCGCCCGTTCACCTCCATGATCACCGCACCCTCCGCCAGGGTGCCCCGCCGGGGAGCGCGGGTCGCGCGCTGGGTGGTCTCGCCGCCGCCCACCACCCCGGCCAGCGACACCGGATAGGGCGAGCCGTACTCCAATGTCCCGCTGACCACGACGGTGGCGACCAGCTTGCGCCGTTCGACCGCGACGGTGACCAGCGACGGTTCGGGCGGTTTGCGCGCCGCCGCCTCGTCGGCCGGGGAGCGCAGCAGGGCGGCCACGCCCCAGCCGGTCCCCGCGACCGCCAGGACCACGGCCAGTACGAGCAGCAGCTTTCCGCGAGGGGTGCGCATCACCGCTCTTGGAACCCGTACTTCACCCTGGCCTCGTTGGTGATCCGCTTCTGCAGGGGGATGAAGGCGGCGTAGAAGTCCTTGCCGCACTCCAGGTCGACCAGCGCCGACCTGATCTCCCTGGCGAGGTACGGCCTGGCCGCCTCCGCCGTGACGGTGCCCGCCTTGCCGAGCCGGTCGGCCTGCTCGCTCCACAGCACCACGCCGCGGCCGCTCAGCGCGACCGGCTTCTCGGAGGTCACCCGCTCGCCCTTGGACTTCAGGCACTCGGCGAACGGCGCGGCGAGCTCCAGCAGCTTGGGGTCGCCGTCGAGCGTCTTGTCGATGTTCTCGATCTCCGTGGCCATCTGGTCCTGATAGTCGGCGACCGAGGTGACTTTGAGGCCGTTCACCTGCCGGAGGGCGGTGACCCGGCACTCGTTCAGGGTCTTGAGGTAGGCGTCCCGCTCGGCGCCGGAGAGGCCGTCGATCGTCGCCTGGTTGGGGTCCGGGGCCTGCGTTTCCGGCGGCTTCGGATAGACGACGGCGGAGAAGACGCCGAAGCCGTTCTTGCCGCGCTCGGCCTTCATCGCCGCGTAATCAGCGGGGTTCGCCTCGGACTTCCTGGGCGGGCTGACCGAGGGGGTGTAGGCGAAGCCCTTCTGCTTCATGCAGGTGGCGATGACGGTCTCACGCTCGCGGGCCTTGTCCACCGTGGCACCCCCGCCGCCGTCGGCCGCGGGGGCCGGATCTCCCCCGCAGCCGGTCAGCACCGCCAGACCGAGCAGACCGCACATCAGCACACGCATCGAGGACTCCTTCTCGGTGACTCGCGCCGCCCTTCACGACGCCGTGGCCACTTTGGAGCCCCCTTCCGGCCGATCCGTATTGACCGGGTATCCGCGCGTGCTCAGCCGTGTATCCGCCGCGTATCAATGCTCCTGTTCGGGGGCGTAGAAAGCGGTGGTGGCGGCGACGGAGGCGGCGACCTGGTCGGGCGCGCCGCCCGCGGCCAGGTGGGCCTCGCCCCACGCCCGGCTGCTCCCGGTGATGTAGCGCCGCCCCTCGCTGGTCTCGTGGAAGGTGGCCTCGTCGACCCCCGTGTCGCCACCGGTCTCCAGGTGCAGGGCAAGGCCCAGCAGCGCCAGGTCCCAGCCCACGCCGGTCGCGCCGGGCCCGAACCGCCCCCAGAACTCGGACGGCACCTCTGCGCTGTGGCGCAGCTCGAACAGGGTGCCGCCGTCCTGGGCGGACAGGTGTACCTCCACCTCGGAGAAGCCGGGGTTCTCGCCGAAGAGCCAGCTGACCTTCAGCAGGTTGGGCGGCTCGCAGCGCAGGATCTCCCCGCCCGCGTTGCCCTGAAGCTGGTACGTCCCCCCGACCCGGAGGTCCCCGCTCACGGGCAGGAACCAGCGGGACAGGCGCTCGCCGTCGGTGCAGGCGTCCCAGACGTCCTCGACCTCGGCGTCGTAGTGCCGTCGCAGCACCACGGTCTTGACATCGCCGTCCTTCAGCTCACGCTGAGCCTTGAGCAGCTCGTCCACGATATCCATCAGGTGTCCTTTTCGTTCATGCGGCGCTCGCGCTTGCCGCGGGCCAGCTCCGTCGCCAGCGCGTCCAGTCGTTGGGTCCAGAAGCCGCGAAATCGCTCCAGCCAGAGGTCGACCTCCTGCAGCGGCCCTGGCTCGACGGCGTAGAGCCGCCGGGTGCCCTGGGCTCGTACGCTGGCGAAGCCGTGGTCGCGCAGCACCCGCAGGTGCTGGGAGACGGCCGGCTGGGAGATGCCGAACTCGCGCTGGATGACGCCGGTGAGCTCTCCCGAGCTCTGCTCGCCGGCGGCGAGCAGCTCCAGGATCCGCCGCCGGACCGGATCGCCGAGGACGTCGAATGCGTGCACGACCAGATTGTTTCAGTATCGACTTATATAAGTCAAACCTGGGATAAGGCTGCGATCAGTCGTCCAGGCCGCGAGCGCTCAGGGCCTCGCCGAGGGCGTCGGCGTGCCTGAGGGAGCCGACCACCAGCGGCACGGCGAAGGCGCGGAAGCTGCGTTCGACGCCCCTGGCCCGCTGGGCCTCCCGGACGCGGGTGGCCAGCGCGGCCACGACGGGCACGCTGCGCACCGTCAGCGACAGCAGCAACGACAGCCGGAACGGGTCCAGGCCCACGAACCTGGCCGGCGACAGGCAGCGCTCCAGCGCCGACATCATGGCCGAGGTGCGGGTGGTGAGCGTGACCAGCCCGGCCAGCGCGACCGCGAGCACCACGCGCAGTGTCGTGGACACCGCCCCCGGCAGGTCCACGAGCACCCACTGCATCCCGAACAGCCCCACCGCGAACCACCGCACCGGCCTGACCTGCGCCCAGGCGGCCGCCGCGCCGACCCCCGAGAGCGCGTAGAGACCGGCCGCCACGACCGCCGCGCCGGCCAGCGCGAGCGGCGAACTCAGCAGCACCAGCGCCGTGCACGCCAGCGCCAGCCCGGCCAGCTTGGCCCCGGCCGGGAGCCGGTGCAGCGGCGAGGAGCCGGGGACGAAGGCGCCGGTGAGGCCGTTCACGACATGATCTTCCGGTAGTGGGCGACGGCCTCGTCCGGGGTGCCGTCGGCGACGACGCGGCCCTCGTCGAGCACCAGCACGCGGTCGAAGTCGGCCAGCAGCGGCAGGTCGTGGCTGACCACCAGCACCTGTTGCGGCAGCTCGCGCAGCAGGTCGGCGACCTGGCGGGAGTGACGCAGGTCCAGCAGTGTGGTCGGCTCGTCCATGACGAGAACGTCCGGTTGGAGCACCATGACCGAGCACAGGGCGAGCAGCTGCTTCTGGCCCCCCGACAGGTGGTGCGCGGGGTGGTCGGCGTGCCCGGCCAGGCCGTACCGGCTGAGCACGTCGTGCACGCGCCGCTCGACCTCCTCGCGTGCCAGGCCCTTGCGGCGCAGGGAGAAGGCCACGTCCTCGGCCACGGTGGGCATCACGATCTGCGCGTCCGGGTCGGTGAACAGGAACCCGACGCCCCGCCGGATCTTGGCGGCGTGGCGGCGGGTGTCGAGGCCGAGCACGGTGACGCTGCCCGAGGTCGGCAGGGCCAGGCCGTTGATCAGGCGGGCGAAGGTGCTCTTGCCCGAGCCGTTGGCGCCGACCACGCCGATCCGCCGCTCGGGCAGGGCGGCGGTGACGCCGTTGAGGACATCGCGGGCGCCGAGGCGGACGTGCACGTCGGCGAACTCGATCACGTCCCTGCCCCGTCCCGGCCGGGACCGACCACCTCGAAAAGGGCGCCCACGCCGAGCCCGCCGCCCACCGCGGCCGCCGCCAGGCCCAGGGTCCCCGGCGGGGCGCCAGCGCGCACGAGGCGGCTGAACAGCCGGGTCACCACGACCGCGCCGGTCGCCCCCCACGGATGCCCCAGGGCCAGCGCACCGCCGTCGGCGCACACCCGATCGTCGTCCAGGGCGTCGATCCCGAGCGCGTCGGTGACGGCCAGCACCTGCGCCGCGAACGCCTCAACGATCTCCACCGCCACGACCCGTTCCAACTCCACCCCCGCACGCGCCAGCACCCGCCGCACCGCCGGCACCGGGCCCCATCCGGGCAGCTCGGGATCGCACCCGACGACGGACCCGGCCACCAGCCGCATCCCCGGCAGACCCGCGCGCAGCCGCTCGGGCACGATGGCCACGGCCGCGGCGCCGTCGCTGACCGGGGAGGAATTACCGGCCGTCACTGTACCGTCCGCCACGAACGCCGCGGGCAGCCGGGCCAGCGACGCCGCTCGCAGCGGCCGGGGCCGCTGGTCGTCGCAGCGCCCGCCGATCGGGACGATCTCCTCCTTGAACCGGCCCGCCTCGCGGGCGGCCAGCGCCCTGGCGTGGCTGCGGCAGGCGTAGGCGTCCTGGCGCGCCCGGCTGACGCCGCGCGCCCCTGCCAGCGCCTCGGCGGCCGGCCCCATGTCGGGGTCGGGGTGGCCGTGCGGTGCGAAGGGCGCCCTGGGGTACGGCTCCGCCGCGCCCCGATGGGTACGCAGGGGCGCGGTCGAGGCGCTCTCCGCCCCTCCCGCGATCACCAGGTCCATCTCCCCCGCCCGGACGGCCTGGCCGGCCACCAGGATCGCGGCCAGCCCGCTGCCGCACTGCCGGTCCACCGTCAGGCCGGGCACCTCGTGCCCGAGGCCCGCCGCCAGCGCCGACACCCTGGCCACGTTCCCGCCGGGCCCCATGCAGTTGCCCAGCACCACGTCGTCCACCCGCCGCCCGGCCAGCTCGCGCGCCACGGCGGCGATCACGGGAGCGGCCAGCCGATCGACCGTCAGGTCCTTGAACGCGTGCCCGGCGGTCCCGATGGGGGTGCGCCGGGCGGCCACGACGACGGGCTGGTGGCGCAGGTAGGAGTCGCGCATGTCAGATCAGCCGCCGGATGTCGGGGTCGCCGCCCGCCAGCCGGGCCGCGACCAGGGCGCGGGCGGGCTTGCCCGTCTGGGTGCGCGGCAGGCTCGGCACCGCGTACCAGCGGCGTGGCCGCTGCGCCTCGTCCAGGCCGCCCCTGGCCGTCGCCTCGAGCAGCGCGCGCGGCGGCGGCGTGGCGCACTCTGCCTCGATGACCGCCGTGACCACGGCACCCAGCGACGGGTGCGGCGAGCCGATCACGACGATGTCCCCCACCCCGGGCACCTTCCTGAGCACCTCCTCGACGTCCTCGGGCACGACGGTGGCGCCCCCGGTCTGGATCGCGCCGTCACCCCGGCCGCGTACCCGCAGCATCTCTCCTACCCGGTACGGCTCCGCCACGTCTCCCACGCTCGCCCAACCGTCGGCGTCCCGGCGCAAGGGGCCCGCGGCGCCGCCCAGGTATCCCTCGGCCAGCCACGGCGAACGCGCCCACACCTCGCCGAGCCCGCGAGCCCGCCTGACCTCGATCTCGACGCCCGGAAAAGGGCGCAACCCGCCCCCATCGGTGTCCACCGCCACGAAGGACAGCTCCGTCGCCCCGTAATAGGACACGACCCGGACCCCCGCCCGGACGGCCGCCGCCCGCGTGCCGGGGTCGAGGGCCGCGCCGCCGACGACGGCCACGCGCAGCGCCCCCGGGTGCTCCAGCACGTCGGGCAGCCGGTGCGGCACCAGGTGCACGACCGTGGCCCTGGCCAGCAGGCCGGGCAGGGCGCGGGCGGGCTCGCGGCCGGGAAGCAGGGCCGTCGCCCCGGTGGCCAGGGTGTGGACGGCGGCGAAGGCGTACAGGCTGGAGACGAGGGGGCCCGGGATCAGCACGACGTCGTCGGGGCCGATCCCGGCCAGCTCGCCGAGATGGGGGAACGACCCCGTCCACGACGCGCGGGTGCGCACGACGGCGCGCGGCCGGCCGGTGCTGCCCGAGCTGAAACACGCCCACGCCCGATCCCCGGGCGCCGGATCGTGCCGCACCGCCGGACCCGCCGCCCCGGGCAGCGGCGCGTCCACGTAGCAGCCGGGGCCGGCCGCGGCGGTGACGCTCGACCACCGCTCCCGGCTCCAGGAGGGGTCGCCCACCAGCGGCGTCGCGCCCGCCAGGTCGGCCGCGAGCACGGCGGTGAGCAGCTCGACCGGGTCCGCCAGGCCGATCGCGACCAGTGCGCCCGGGCCGATCCCCCGGCCGAGCAGGTGGCGGGCGGCGGCGTGGATCCGTTCGGCGAACCGGGCGTAGGTGAGCTCGCCCTGAGGGCCGCACACCGCCGGGCGCGAAGGGCGCTCGGCGGCGTGCCGCATCACGTGTTGTGCTACGGGCATCGAGCGGTCAACGCCCCCCGCCGGAGCGCAGCCGTTCGCGGTGCACGGCCGGGACCGCGTCCGGGTAGGCCCGCTGCGTGCCCCTGGCCACGACGGACGCCAGCACCACCTTGATCAGGTCGCCGGGCAGGAAGACGAGGCTGGACACCGCCGTCGCGCCCAGGGACACGCCCGTGACGAGCGACTGGACGGGGATGCCGAACAGGTAGATCACCCCGATCCCGCCCACCAGGCAGGCCGCCATCAGCGGGAAGATCCCCGGGTTGCGGCCCGCGCGCTCGACGAGCCAGCCGGTCACCGCCGCGCCGGGGATCCAGCCGATCAGGTATCCGGCCGACGGCATGGCGAACACGCCGAGCCCGCCGCGCCCGCCCGCCAGCAGCGGCAGGCCGGCCGCGACCAGCACGAGCAGCACCACCACGGCCAGCGCGGCCCGCCATGTGCCGAGGATCGCCCCCGCCAGCATCACGCCCAGCGTCTGGAGCGTGATCGGGACCGCGTTGCCGAACAGGTTGAGCGAGCCGGGCACGCCCAGCACCGCGATCAGCGCCGCGAACACGGCCACCCGCGCCAGGTCGCCCGTGGGGAACCCGCGCCGCTTCGATGCATCCGTCATGGAGTCGATCCCACACCAGATCCGCACGCTTCAGGCATGGAGAGATCCCACAACTTTCCGGGTGTTCCTCTGCGACCGATCGATACCCTCTCCACAACTGGGGTCAGGCTGCCAGGCGGAGGGCCCGGGCCACGTCGGAGGCGGACGAGGAGGTCTCCGTCGAGGAGTAGCCGCCGCGCAGGGAGGCGTCCAGGTCCTTCAGGCCGTTGCCGCTGAGCGTGATCACGATCCGCAGGCCCGGCTCCAGCAGGCCCCGCTCGTGCCGGTCGAGCAGGCCCGCGACCCCGGCCGCGGAGGCCGGCTCGGCGAAGACGCCGTCGCGGCGGGCCAGCAGCCGGTACGCGGCGAAGATCTGCTCGTCCGTCACCGCCCCGATCAGCCCGCCGGACTCGTCGCGGGCGGCCACGGCGCCGTCCCAGGTGGCCGGGTTGCCCACGCTGATCGCGGTGGCCGCCGTCTGCGGAGCCGGCACGGGAGCGCCGTGAACCAGCGGGGCCGCTCCGGCCGCCTGGAAGCCCCACATGCGCGGCAGCCGGCCGGCCAGGCCCGCGCCGTGGTAGTTGCGGTAGCCGCCCCAGGTGGCGGTGATGTTGCCGCCGTTGCCGACCGGCAGGCAGTGCACGTCGGGGGCCTCGCCGAGAGCGTCCACGATCTCGTAGGCGACCGTGCGCTGCCCGGCCAGGCGCAGCTCGTTGCCGACCGAGTTGACCAGCGCGATCGGGTGGTGGTCGGCCAGCTCGCGGGCCACGCGCAGGCAGTCGTCGAAGTTGCCGTCGATCTCGACGATCTCGGCGCCGTAGCGTACGGCCTGGCTCAGCTTGCCGAGCGCGATCCGTCCCTTGGGGACCAGCACGGCGGCCGTCACCCCGGCGCGGGCGGCGTAGGCGGCGGCCGAGGCGCTGGTGTTGCCGGTGGAGGCGCAGATGACGGCCTGCGCGCCGGCCTCGGCGGCCTTGCTGATCGCCACCGTCATCCCGCGGTCCTTGAACGAGCCCGTCGGGTTGGCCCCCTCGACCTTCAGCCAGACCTCGCACCCCGTGAGCTCCGACAGGTGCGCGGAGCGCAGGAGCGGCGTGTTGCCCTCATTGAGCGAGATGGAGGGGGTGTCGGCGGTGACCGGCAGCCAGCGCCGGTAGTCGCTGTCGATCAGACCATGCCAGGTTCTCATGCCCCGAACCGTAACATTCGTTTCGCGAACATGGGTAGCTGGGCTTGATGTAACATTTGTCATTGTGGAGAACGATCCGGTGGCCGACCGCCTCAGCGCCGTCTATCCCGAGCTGCCGCCCGGGGAGCGGGCGATCGTGCGGGTGCTGCTCGACGACTATCCGTTCGCGGCGCTGGGCTCGCTGCGGGCGCTGGCCGAGCGCGCCGGGGTGAGCCCGCCCACGGCGTCGCGGCTGTTCGACCGGCTGGGGTACGGCGGGTTCGCCGACTTCCAGGCCGCGGTGCGGGACGGGGCGCGGGACCGGTCGCGGCTGCTGGAGTTCGTCACGCGCGCACCCGACGCCCCCGCCACCAGTCCCGAGCTGCGGCAGGCCGCCGAGGACCTGCGCGCGGGGCTGGACGGCACGCTCGCCGCCGCCACGGACCCGCTCCTCGACGCGTCCGCGGCCCTGCTCGCCGAGGCCAGGACGGTGTGGGCGCTGGGCGGGCCGCTGAGCGAGCTGGCCGCCGAATACCTGATCCGCCAGCTGGCCAGCCTGCGGCCCGGCGCGCACCGGGTGCCCGACTCCGCGCAGGCCCGGGCGCGTACCGTGCTGGACCTGAAGGGGTCCGACGTGGTGGTGGCGTACGACTTCCGGCGCTACTCCTCCGGCACCGCCCGCTTCGTCACAGCAGCGCGCGCCCGGGGCGCGAAGCTGGTGCTCGTCACCGACGCGTGGGAGTCGCCGCTGGCCGCCGAGGCGGAGGTGCTGATCAGGCTGCCGCGCGAGGCCGCCGGGCCGATCGCGCCGCTCGCCCACGAGATCGCCGTCACCGAGCTGCTGCTCGTCGCCGCGGCCGCGCGCCTGGCGCCCGCCGAGCGGCTGGCCGACCTCGACGCGCTCACCCAGACGCTGTGAGTCGTTTGTAGAAGAAGCTGCAGTCCTGGAGCGTGCCGTCAGGGGATCCGGCATAGCCGGGGACGATGCCGTAGCGGGTCCAGCCGCCGGTGAGGTAGACGTGCTCGGCGGTGCTGCCGGTCTCGGTGTCCAGGAGCAGCAGGTTTGCCCCGGCGTCGAGGGCGGCCTGCTCGGCGGTGGCCAGCAGGGCGCGCGACAGGCCCCGGCCCCGGGCGTCGCGGTGGACCATCAGCTTGACGATCTCGGCACGGTGGCGGGCGTTCGGCTTGCTCGCCAGAGCCAGGCCGATGGTGCCGGTGACGGCGCTCCCCTCACGGCACACCCACACCAGCAGGCTGCCGTCGGCCACCGCCGGAGCCTGGGATCGCCACCAGGCGGCGGCCTCCTCATGGCCGAACGGCGCGAGGAAGCCCACGGACGCGCCGTCGTCCACGGCGTCGACCAGCAGGCCGGCCAGCTCCTTGACGTCGGCGTCGAAGTCGTCGGCGGTCAGGCGCTCGATGGCGTGCACGAAATCCCTCATCTCGACGTCCTTCGGGAAGGAAGAGGTGCCTGCCGATGGCGGCGGCCCTGGCGGGCGGGGTCGAGCCGAGCAGGTGGGGTCATGGGAGGACGACCAGGAGGGCGTAACGGACCGGGTCGGGGCCGGGGCAGCGGAAGCGGGACGGACCCCACAGGCGGAAGCGCAGGCAGTCGCCCGTCTCCACGGTGTGCGTGTGACCGTTGGCGGTGATCTCCACCGCCCCCTCCAGCACCCAGATGTGCTGCTCGAGCCCGGGCACCGGCGGCGCGTCGTACGAGATGTCCGCCCCCGGCCGCAGCCTGCCCTCCACGACCTCGCCCCGCATCCCGGGCTGGGGCGGCGACACCGAACGCCGGATGAACCCGGACTCCTGATCACGGAACACCGCCTGCGATCCCGCCCGTACGAGCTGTGGCGGCTCGGACTCCACCTCGGCCAGCAGCCGCGACATCGTGCGCCCGTAGACGGCGCACAGCCTGCCCAGCAGGGCGGCGGTCGGGCTGATCTCGCCCCGCTCCAGCCGCGACAGCGTCGAGCGGCTGATCCCCGACCGGCTCGCCAGCTCCTCCAGCGACCAGCCCCGCTCGACGCGCAGCTCCGCGAGCCGGCCGGCCAGCCGGACCTCGACCTCCTCCATCTGTCTCACATAAGGGAATATATCCCAGATCTGAGATCAGCGGCGACGCCGGACCTTGATGTCGCGCATGTCGGTCACCGCGAGCTGCAGGATCTCGTGGGGATGCCCGTGCGCCTCCAGCGCCGCCATCGCCCCCAGTGCCGCCTCGTCCTCGCCGTCGTCGGGCCCGGCGGGCACCTGGCAGCGGAAAGTGAACGCCGTGACGCCCGCGTCATGGGTGAAGGTCCCGGCCTCGGTGTACGCCGCGCCGCTCACGGCCAGCACGGCGGCCCGCCCGGCCTCGTCGAGCTCCTTGAACTTGCCCCTGATCGTCACTCTGAACACGGTCATCCCTTTCGTACGGCATAGGCCAGGACACGCTCGCCCAGCAGCCCTTCTGCGACATCCATCAGCTCCAGCACGGCGGCGGCGATGGCGTCGGGCGACTCGCCCGCGACCGTCCGCCGGCCGATCTCGGCGTAGACCAGCGCGTGCAGGCACCCGATGTGCCAGGCCACCACGCGCGGCAGCGGATCATCCTCGGCCGCCCCGGTCTCCTCGGCCAGCACGACGGCCAGCTCGTCGGTCATCCGGCGGCCCAGGTCCTCCAGCCGGGCGGCCAGCGTGGGCGCGGCCCGCATCATCTCCAGCACCGGCCCGAACCCCTTGGTCAGCCCCACCTGGCGCTCGCGCCCGCGCACCTCCGCGCGCAGCCGCGCCAGCACCGCCCCGGCCGCCGACTGGCCGGGCGGACGCTCCCGGACGATGTCGGCCAGCCGGTGCGGCGAGGCCTCATCCGGCGGCAGGACGAGGTCCTCCTTGGCCGGGAAGTAGTTGTAGACGGTGTTCACCGACACCTCGGCGGCCGCCGCGACCTCGGCGATCGTGACGTGCTCGAAGCCGCGCTCCACGAACAGGCCGATGGCCACGTCGCTGATGCGCTGCCGGGTCTGCCGCTTCTTCCGCTCCCGAAGCCCCTCCATCATGCTTGGAGTCTAGTCCAAATTTGGAGTCCATTGCAGTTTTCTGCGGGCGATGGACAGCGCCGCGCGCGACATGATCACATTGGGCTCCTTGCTCGTCTAAGCGTTCGGAGTGACCCATGGTCAAGCGCAAGTTCATCCGGGTCTTAGCCCTCGCCGCCCTCTTTCTGGGCGTGACCGCTCCCGGTGCCGTGGCTGACGACAAGCCCGCCGACCCGACCTATCCAGGGCCGGTCTACAAGACGGTCACCGACCGGAACGGGCTGCTCTCCCTCCAGACTTTCGGCCGCCCCGACGGCAAGGACATGGTCTTCCGGATCTCCGGCAGCGTGTACGGCAACATCGAGGGCAACAGCCTGGACCCGGCGATGCGGCACGGCCAGAAGCTGTTCAACATCGAGGGCTACAACATCAGGCGGCTGTACCGGGTGCCGGACACGACGCAGCTCTACCAGCTCTCCCGTGAGATCGTCTTCTACACCGACCCGGCCGATCCCACGCGGATCCTGCGGGAGTGGACCAACCCGATCGACCAGAAGACCTATCCGGTCATCCCCATCAACAACGACGCGGTGAACTTCGGCCCGTTCAACATCACCTCGTCCTACGTGGGCCCGCCGGTGCGCCAGTTGCATGATGAGAACGTGTGGACCAGTGACATCCCCGTACGCTCCGACTTCGGCGCCGCGCTCGGCGAGCGGTTCGGCCTGGTGGGCGGCGTGTACGCGGCCCAGGAGATGTTCGACTTCTCCGTGGACGAGCGCGAGGCGGCCGCCAGGACCGTCGCGGGCACCGTCCCCTCGGGGGCCATGAAGACGAAGATCAGCTGGGCGCGGACGAGCCCGTGGGCGCCGTTCATGTGCCTGGCCGAGAGCGACGTACGCGGCCAGCTCACCTACCACGCCCGCAGCTGGTCGCTGAACTCCTACGCCGAGATCGAGCCCTGGCTGCGCGCCGAGGTCGAGGCGAACCACCCGCTCTTCCAGGCCGCCCCCACCGCGCCCGGCGCCAGCGAGAACTCCTGGAGCTCCTTCTACAACAAGCAGCTCGGCAAGGGCGCCACCACCTGGTCGGCCTGGTGCGCGGCCAACGGGCGCCCATGACCGCCTGCACGGCCCTGGCGCTCCAGATGGAGACCAGGGCCGTCAACGCCGCCGCCGACCCGAGGGCCGCCATCCGCGCCGCCATCGAGCGGATCGCCGAGCAGGTCGGCGGCAGCAAGGCCTGGCTCGGCCGCGATCTGCGCCTGGTGGTGCTGCCCGAGTACGTGCTGACCGGCTTCCCGATGCGCGAGAGCTTCGCCGAGTGGCGCGACAAGGCCGCGCTCGACCCCGGCGGCCCGGAGTACGAGGAGCTGGCCGGGATCGCCGCCCGGCACGAGGTCTACCTGTGCGTGAACGCCTACGAACGCGACGAGCACTTCCCCGAGCTGTACTTCCAGGCGTCGGTCATCCTGTCTCCGCAGGGTGCGCCGGTCCTGCGCTACCGCAGGCTGCACTCGATGTTCACGCCGAGCCCGTACGACGTGTGGGAGCGCTACCTGGAGGTTTACGGCATCGACGGGGTGCTGCCGGTGGCCCGCACCGAGATCGGCAACCTGGCGGTGCTGGCCTCGGAGGAGATCCTCATGCCCGAGCTGGCCCGCGCGCTGGCCCTGCGCGGCGCCGAGATCTTCTGCCACCCCACCTCCGAGGCCTCCTCGCCGGCGCTGACCCCGAAGGCGATCGCCCGCCGGGCCAGGGCCGCCGAGAACCTCGCCTACGTGGTCTCGGCCAACAGCGGCGGCCTGAGGGGCATCCCGATCCCCGGCGACTCCACCAACGGGGGCTCGGAGGTGCTCGACCACCAGGGACGCGTGCTCGCGCAGGCGGGCGCGGGCGAGTCGCTGGTGGCCGCCGCCGAGCTGGACGTGGGCGCGCTGCGTCGCCTGCGCCGGCGGCCCGGCATGGGCAACCTGCTGAGCAGGGTGAAGACCGGGCTGTGGGCCGAGGAGTACGCCAGGCACGACGGGGAGCGGCCCGGCGGGCTGTCGCAGGGCGCGCGCGACCGGGCCTGGTTCGCCGCCCGGCAGGCCGAGGCGATCGAGCGCCTGTACGGCCCCGGCGACTAACCGGGTTGCGAAACGGGCTCGGGGACGACCATGGAGGCCACGTCCACCTTGGACTTCAGGTACCCGAACTCGTACATCAGGTCGGCCACCCGCTGGATCCGCTTGGGGTTGAGCGAGGTCGGGAAGGTGCCCATCGCCATGGTCATCACCGCCTGCTTGGGCGTCTGCGTGTAGAGCGGGACGACCTCGGCCAGCTCGGCGCGGTTGGTGGCGGCCAGGCGCTGGGCCCTGGCGACCGCGCGCTGGAAGGCGGCGGTGGTCTTCGGGTGCTTGCGCACCCACTCCGCCGTACCCGCCCAGCCGTCGATCGGCAGCGCGTCGGTCGGGCCGGTGTTGGTGTCGAGCAGCAGCCGGGCGCCCGCCTGCTGGGCGGCCGACAGGAACGGCTCCACCATCCAGGCCGCGTCCACCTTCTCGCTCGTCAGCGCGCCCAGCTGCGCCTGGAAATCGATGGCGACGAACTTGACCTGTTTCGGCGTTACTTCATGTGCCTTCAAATGGGCGCTCATGGACATGGTGCCCAGGTTGTTCAGGGAGTTGACGGCGATCGTCTTGTCCTTGAGGTCTTTGGGGCTCTGCAGCGGGGAATCCTTGCGTACCACGACGCCGGCGATGCCGGGCGCGCCCTGCAAACTGTCTGAAAGGATCTTCAATTTGGCGGCGCCGCTGTCCTGGATGTTGATCAGGGAGACGTAGCTGCCCTTGAATATGTCGATGCTGCCGTTGAGGATCTTCGGCATGACCGCCTGCGGGGCCTGGATGATCTCCGTCTTGATGGTCAGGCCCTCGGCTTTGAAGAAGCCTTTGCGATCGGCGATGAACACCGGCGCCGAGGAGGGAGTGGGGCTGACGCCGATGGTCAGCGTGGTCTTCTCCAGCTCGCCCGGAGCGGCCGGGTTCGCCACGGAGCCGCTGCCGCCGCCGCACCCGGCGAGGGCGGCGGCGGCCAGTAACGCCAGCAACGCGCGAAAAGCAGAACCGGATTCCATTGAGGGTTTCTCCTTGGCGAGTCCACGCATCCGAAAGGCCGCCGGTGATCGTACAGCAGGATCTGCGGCAATTGCCATGAAATGTCATGAGTCATGACTTGGCGGATCATTACGGCTTGTCCAAAAGTGTCCTATTTATGGCAACCTTGGGCAGAGAGGAGGGATTCCAGGTCAATCAGCCATTCCAATGGAAGTCACGGTCTTTGTAAGGTTGGCCTACCTCGTCGGTGTGTGCTCAAATTGCTCTTCGTCTCAGGGCGCGCATCACGCGCCTCGCATGCCGGCGTGCGTTCAGGAGACAGAGTGGGGAGCCAGTGACGAAGCAACCGACCGCGCGCGGCCCTCGCCCCCGATTAGCGCACGTCCGCAGGAGGCAGAAGCGGAGGCTGCGACTGCGGGACTGGCGGGTGCGGGCGCGTCTCGTCGCCCTGATCCTCATCCCCACCGGCGTGGGCGTCATTCTCGGCGCCCAGCAGGTGATCACCTCGTGGGCCGCGGCGGGCCAGTACCAGCGCGTGCTGGAGAAGGCCGAGCTCGGCGACGCCGTCATCGAGCTGACCCACCAGCTCGCCCGCGAGCGTGACCTCGCGGTCTACTTCGTGGCCGCCGGCCGTTCGGCCAAGCGCGCGGAGCCGCTGCGCCGGCAGTTCGCCCCCGTCGACGAGGCGGTCGCCGCCGTACGCGCGAAGGCCCAGGCGCTCACTCCCGACCACGGCGAGAGCGCCTGGACCATCACCCAGCAGATGATCAGCCGCCTGCCGGAGATCCCCGCGACCCGCGGCATCGTGCAGTCCACCCAGTTGATCGCGCTGCCCGCGCTGACCAAGTACTCCCAGATCATCAGCGCCTTCCAGCAGTTCCTCGACCAGATCGCCCAGGGCGGCGACCAGGAGGCCCTGGGCAACAGCGTCCGCGCGCTGTCGGCCCTGTCCAAGGCGCACGACGCCGCCTCCCAGCAGCGCGGCCTGCTCGCCGCGGTGGCCTCGGCGGGCCGCTTCCAGAGCGGCGAGCTCGAACGCTTCATGGCCGCACGCGCCCAGCAGGAGAGCGAGATCGCCGTGTTCAGGTCGGTGGCCACGCTGGACCAGCTGCAGACCTACGACGACACCGTCACCGGCACGCTCGTGGACCGCGCCGAGGTGATCAGACTGCGCGCGCTGGCCCAGGTCACCGAGCGCGGCCGGATCGATCTCGACCCGGACCGCGAGGACGACGCCGACCGCTGGTTCGAGGCGATCAGCGGCACCGTGGACGCCATGTGGACCGTCCAGCGGCGGCTCGGCGAGTCGATCAACGTGCAGAGCCGCACGCTGCAGGACTCCGCGCGCCGCGACGCGCTGCTGGCCGCCACCCACAGCCTCCTGCTGCTGCTCGCGGTCCTGATGGTCACCGCGATCATGGCGCGGTCGCTGGTCAGGCCGCTGCGCCGGCTGCGCACCGAGGCCCTGCACATCGCCGGGGTACGCCTGCCGCAGACCGTGCGCTCGCTCCACGAGACCGGCGATGAGACCACCTGGGCCATCCCGCCCATCGGGGTCGACTCCCTGGACGAGGTCGGCGAGGTCGCGCGGGCCTTCGACGAGGTCCACCGCGAGGCCGTCCGGCTGGCCGGCGAGGAGTCCAGGCTGCGTGCCAACGTCAACGCCATGTTCGTCAGCCTGTCCAGGCGCAGCCAGACCCTGGTGCAACGGCAGATCAAGCTCATCGACGGGCTGGAGCGGGGCGAGCAGGACGAGCAGCGGCTGGCCAGCCTGTTCACGCTCGACCACCTGGCCACGCGCATGCGGCGCAACAACGAGAACCTGCTGCTGCTGGCCGGTCAGGAGCCTCCCAGGCGGTGGAACAAGCCGGTCAGCGTGGCCGACGTCGTACGCGCCTGCCTGTCGGAGGTGGAGAACTACGAACGGGTCACGCCCCGGGTCGCCACCCGCGGCGCCGTGTCGGGGCAGGCGGTCAACGACATCATCCACCTGCTGGCCGAGCTGGTGGAGAACGCGCTGTCGTTCTCGCCCCAGACCACGCCCGTTGTCGTCACCGCCGCCGCCATCGAGGGCGGCGGCGTCGTGCTGTCCATCTCCGACAGCGGCATCGGCATGGTTCCGGACGAGCTCGCGCAGGCCAACGAGCGCCTGGCCCACGTGCCCACGGTCGACGTGTCGGTCTCGCGGCGCATGGGGCTGTTCGTGGTCGCCCGGCTGGCCCACCGCCACGGCATCCGGGTGCAGCTGCACCTCAACGACTCCAAGGGCCTGACCGCCACGGTGTTCCTGCCGGAGGCGCTGCTGCAGGCGCCCGCCCAGCCGACGCCGGCGGCCTCCTTCGGGCGGCCGTTCGACATCTCCGACTCCTGGGCCACCAATCCCCCGCCCGTGGTCCCGCCCCCGCGGCCGTACTCGCCGGCCGTGGCGCCGGGTTCGGCCGACTGGCCGTCGTTCGCCACCGATCCCGTGCCCGACAAGCCCCTGACGGACTGGTCGGCGCCCGCCATCTGGCCGGGCGTGTTCGACACGCCCGGCGCCAGGGCGCGCTTCGACCTCCTGCGCGGCGGACCCGGGCCGGTCCCGGGAAGCCCGGCTTTCGGCGGCTCGGTCCCGCAGAGCCCCGCCTTCGGCGGCTCGGTCCCAGGTCCGGTTCCGCAGAGCCCGGCCTTTGGCGGTCCGGTCCCAGGTCCGGTTGCGCAGAACCCGGCCTTCGGCGGCCCGGCGACGGGTCCCGTCGCCGGCGGCTCCACCCCGGACAGCGCCGTCCCCGCCAGGGTGATCCCCATGGACCCGCTCGGCACGGGGCTGGGCGTCGCGCCCGTCCCCGACGCCGGCGACGGATACCTGCCGATCTTCGCGGCGGTGAAGTCGGCCTGGTTCAGCCACGACACCTCCGACGGCGCCTGGAGCTCGGCCCAGGCCGACGCCGGGTGGAGCGCGGCCGAGGCCGCCGCCAGCCCGGCCAACGACGGCACCACCGCCTCGGGCCTGCCCAAACGAGTGCCCAAGGCCAATCTGGTGCCCGGCAGCGCCGACACCCCCTCGGTGCCCAAGGGCGTCGCCCCCATCCCGCAGATCTCGCCCGAGCAGGTACGCGACCGCATGGCCAGCTACCAGCAGGGGTTCCGAGCGGCCCGCGACGACATCTGCATGCGCAGCATCCCTCCCTTCGATGCAGGGAGCACGACCCGCGAGGAAGGCCCATGACCCGCAGCAGCAATCTCGACTGGCTGATCACCGACTTCGTCCGGTCTGTTCCCGGCGTCGCCCACGCGGCGGTCGTCTCCTCCGACGGACTGCCGCTCGCCGTCTCGGCCGGTTTCCCACCCGAACGCGCCGAGCAACTGGCCGCCGTCGCCTCGGGCCTGACCAGCCTGACGCAGGGCGCGGCCACGCTGTTCGAGGGCGGGCCGGTCATCCAGTCCGCCATCGAGATGCAGCGCGGGCTCATGGTGAACGTGTCCATCAGCGACGGCTCCTGCCTGACCGTGCTGGCCGCCCCTGACTGCGACATGGGCGTGGTGGCGTACCAGATGACGCTCCTGGCCGACCGGGCCGGGCAGGTGCTCACCCCCGCCCTTCGCGCCCGGCAGCCCTGGTGAGCGCGCATGACCGACCCGCCCTGGGGCGGCGGCTGGCGGCCGCCGCCCGACCCCGACGAACAGGACCAGGATTCGCCGGTGCGGCCTTACGCCGTCACCGGCGGGCGCACCGCGCCGCGCATCAAGCTGGCGATGGAGGCCCTGGTCTGCTCCGCCGACACGCCGCCGCACACCTTCGCCCTGATCACGCCCGAGTACGCCGCCATCAGCGAGCTGTGCCGGCAGGTCCGCTCGGTGGCCGAGGTGGCGGCGGTGCTGCGGATCCCGCTCGGGGTCGCCCGCGTCCTGATCGCCGACATGGCGGCCGAGGGCCTGCTGCACCTTTACCACCCGCGCCTGCCCGGCGGGCGACCGGAGGCCGGCCTGCTGGAACGGGTGCTCAGCGGGCTGCAGCGGCTCTGAGCCCGGCGTCCGCGAGCTGACCAGCCTGTCAATTATCCGGGTATATATTCGAATATTGGGTGACGAGGCGTCTTGAGAGCCACCCCGCGAGCCGGGGTGGTCCGGCCGGCGGTGACGTCTGCCCCGCCTGGCAGCGGGGTCCGCGCCAAAGGCGTCCCGCCGGCCGCCTCCGCCGAGGAAGCGCTCCCTGAGCTCGCAGAGCCACAGCAGGGGCGGACGATCACCCCTCATGACCGGCCTCGGCCCTGGCAGGCGACCGGTTCTCAGCGGGCGGGTGGGACGAATTCGGGCTGGTCGATCACGCGCAGCCAGCTCCCGTCCGGCTGGCGGCGTACGACCTGCGCCCGCGCCCCGGCCCCGTCCCTCGGCGGGGTGGAGGTGAGCGCGATGTCGCCGTGGATCAGCGTCGGCAGCGGCTGCTCGGGCTCGAAGTGCGGCCGCCCGGCCAGCACCTTCTCCCACAGCTCGCGGATCGCCTCCCGGCCCACGGTCTGGCTGCCGGGCGGGTAGGCCAGCACCGCGTCCTCCTCGTACAGCGCCGCCACCCCGGCCGCGTCACCGGCGTTGGAGCGCTCGACGAACAGGCGGGTGATGTCCTCGGGCCGCATGGCCTTCTCATGTTCCGTCATGGCTCCAGCCTGCCCGCTCCCTTTCCAGAAGTCCAACAGATGGTTCTGATGGAAGCTAGAATCTACGGTTATGGAACTGAGGCAGCTGGAGTATTTCGTCGCGGTCGCCGAGGAGCAGAACTTCACCCGCGCCGCCGAACGGGTGCACATCAGCCAGTCCGGTGTCAGCGCCCAGATCCGCCAGCTCGAGCGCGAGCTCGGCGCCGAGCTGTTCGACCGCTCGGGCCGCACCGCCACGCTGACCGTCGCGGGCCGGGCGGCGCTCGATCACGCCCGGGCCGCGCTCGCGGCGGCGGGGGCGGTCAGCGAGGCGGTGGGCGAGGTGACCGACCTGATCCGGGGGCGGCTCACGGTCGGGATGGTGATCGCCTGCACGGTCACGCCGCTGTTCGACGCGCTGGCCGCCTTCCACCGGGCGCATCCCGGCGTGGAGCTCTCCCTGCTGGAGGACAACTCGGACCGGCTCATCGACGGGGTCCGCGCCGGCACGATCGACCTGGCCCTCGTGGGCACGGCCACCGACGCCCTCGACGGGCTGGAGGCGCTCACGATCATCAGCGAGCGCCTCGTCGTGGCGGTCCCGCCCGGCCATCCCCTGGCCGAGCTCCCCCAGGTCGGGCTGCGCGACCTGGAGGCGTACCCGATCGCGTGCATGCCGCCCGGCACGGGGCTGCGCGCCGTGTTCGACCAGGCCTGCGCCGCGCGGGGCCGCAGTCCCGTGATCGCCCTGCAGGCCAGCGCCGCCGACGCCATCGCCGACCTCGCCGCGCGCGGCGTCGCCGTGGGCGTCCTCAGCGACTCCATGGCCGCCCGCCACCCCGACCGGCTCGTCGCCCGCACCATCGCCGACGTCGAGGCGCCCGCCCTGCTGGCACTGGTCTGGCGCACCGGCCACGGCCCGGCCGTGCGGGAGCTCCTGGCCCGCGGCCGGCAGGCCTTCGCGGTCAGTGCCTAGAACTCGCTGAAGAGCCGCAGGGCGCCCTTGACGCCTTCCGGGGAGAAGAGGGCGTCGAGGCCGTCGGCGGCGAAGCGGGCCAGTCGCGCCGCACGGGGGAACATGACGCTCTCGTAGGCGCGGACCGCCGCGTCCACGTCGGGCTCGGCGGCCAGGGCGTCGGCCAGCTCGGCGCCGTCGAGCATGGCGAGGTTGGCGCCCACGCCCAGGGGCGGCATCAGGTGGGCGGCGTCGCCCACCAGCGTGCGGCCCGGGGTGTGGGGCCAGGAGTGGCCGACGGGCAGCGTGAACAGCGGGCGGCTCTCGAACGGCTCGTCGGCCTCCAGCAGGAGCGCGCGCACGCTCTCCGCCCAGCCGTCGAACATCGACAGCACCTCCGGGACGGGCCGGTCCTGAGGACCGCGGAAGGCGGCGTAGACGCGGATGCGGCCGTTGCTGTTGCGCTGGGCGAGCACGGCCTTGTTCGGGCCGTAGGCCGACATGCTGCCGTCGCCGACCAGGCGCGCCAGCTCGGGGTGGCGGGCCTCCTCGAAGCCGGACTCGGCGAAGCTGACGCCGGTGTAGGCGGGCGTCACCTCCGACAGGCTGGGACGCACCCGCGACCAGGCGCCGTCCGCGCCCACGACCAGGTCGAACTCCTCGCTGGAGCCGTCGCGGAAGAGCACTCTGCGCCCGGCGGCCCCTTCCACGCCGTGGCCCCAGCGGACGGTGCCGCCCGCGAGCGAGTCGATGAGCAGGCCGCGCAGCTGCCCCCGGTCGATCTCGGGCATGCTCTCGTCGCCGTCGGCGGGCTGCTCGTGGTGGAGCAGGGTCCCGTCCTCGTCGAGGATCCGCTTTTCCTGGCCTTCCGGCCGGGCCAGCGCGCGGAACTCGTCGAGCAGCCCGGCCTTGGCCAGCGCGGTCTGCCCGGACCCCACGTGCATGTCGAGGGTGCCGCCTTGGGAGCGGGAATCGGGCGACGGCTCGCGTTCGAAGACCGTGACGGGCAGGCCGTGAACCTGCAGGACGCGGGCGAGAGTGAGGCCGCCGAGCCCGGCTCCGACGACGGCGATGCGGGGAGAGGTCACGAGACGATCCCTTCGATACAGTGTATTGGTCAATACACTGTATCAGGACAGACGGTGTATTCTCATTCCCCAAGGAGGTGAGCCCATGCTCGTCTGGGAGCGGCCCGAGCCGCCGAGCAGGCCCACGCCGAGCCCGCTGAGCAGGGAGCGGATCGTGCGCGCGGCCATCGACCTCGCCGACCGCGAGGGGCTCGACGCGGTGTCGCTGCGCAAGGTCGCCGCCGCGCTCGACGCGGGCCCGATGCGCCTGTACGGCTATCTGTCCACCAAGGAAGAGCTGCTGGACCTCATGGTGGACGAGGTCTACGGCGAGATCGTCCCGTCGGAGCCGGCCGGCGACGACTGGCGGTCGGCGCTGCGGGATCTCGCCCGGCGCACCAGGCAGGCGGCGCTGCGCCACGAGTGGTTCGCCGACCTGCTGGGCGGGCGGCCGCACCTGGGGCCCAACGCGCTGGCCTACCTCGAGACCTCCCTGGGCGCCCTGGGCGACGTGCCGGTCACCACGGTGCTGCGGGTCGTCGGCATCGTCAACGCGTACGTGATGGGCGCGGTCCGCCTCGAGATCACCGAGTTGCGGGCCGAGCGTGCCTCCGGCATGGACGAGCGCGAGTGGCAGAGCACCGTCGGGCCGTACCTCACCCGCATGCTGGCCACCGGCCGCTACCCGGCGGTGGCCAGGTCCATCGCGGACGGCGACGTCCAGCCCGACTTCGATGAGGGTCTCGACTGGGTGCTCGACGGGCTCGCCCCGCGCGTCACCGGCGCGCCATGATCCGCATCGCCTGCCGTACGACCTCGGCCTGCGCGGGAGCGAGCCCGTCGAGGAACGGCTCCACCACCGCCGGGTCCCAGTCGGGCGGGCCGGAGCCGGCCAGCAGGTGCACCACGCTGTAGTCGGCCAGCGACTCCGCCAGCGGCCCCACCCGCGGATCGGCCGGCGAGGCGTCGGCCAGCTCGTCGAGCCTGCGATAGAAGTCTTGGCCGCGCGCCACCATCTCGGGGTCGGCGGCCAGCGCGTCGAACATCGCGAACGCCTGCTTGCGATCGTCGCTCGTCGCCATGCTGTCCATCAGCACCAGCAGATCGCGGTCCCAGGCCGCCGCCTTCGACGCCGGGAGCTCCACCGTGCGCAGGAACGCCAGCAGATCGGGCGATGAGGTGTCGTCGGGGCCCAGCGACCCGGTCTCGGCCTGCTTGAGCACCTCGGCCAGCCGCCGGCGGCGCAGCTGGATCTCGTGCTCCTGCCGGGCCAGGTCCGCGTCGATCTCGGCGAGGATCTCCGACAGCTCGCGGGAGCGGTCGTCCGCGATGACGTCCCGGGCCTCCTCCAGGCTCAGCCCGAGCTCCACCAGGCGCCGCACGCGGGCCAGGGCGATGGCGTCGCGCATGCCGTACTCACGATAGCCGTTGGCCAGGCGCGCCGGCTCCGGCAGGATGCCTTGCTGGTGGTAGTAGCGCACGGTCCGGGTGGACACCCCGAGCAGCGCGGCAAGCTCTCCGATCCGCATGCCTCACCATAAATCAATGGCATTCGCCGAGGCACACCGGCTACTGTCGGGTTCGTCGGAAGAACGAAAGGAAAGGCCTCCCATGCGATTCGCAGCCGAACGCCGCTATCGCCGGGGCGCGGCGTGCGGCGGCACGCTCGTGCTCGCCGGGCGGGTTTCTGGATAATCCCTTTCAAGGATCCTCCAGAGGCCGCCGGGAAAGCATCCGGGCGGCCTTTCTCTTTGGGCTGATGGTGAAAAGGCATCACACCTGCCCTGCAAGCAGGAGTTCAGGTTTCGAGATCCTGTCGGTCCACGTAAGCGCTGGCACGTCCGTAGCCCAATGGCAGAGGCACCGGTCTAAGGAACCGGACGGTGCGGGTTCGAATCCCGCCGGACGTACGAAAGTAAAAGGCCCCGTTGGTCCAGCGGTCAGGACGCCCGGCTTTCACCCGGGAAATCGCCGGTTCGAGTCCGGTACGGGGTACGGCCTGCCATTTCTCGGCCCGATAAACGGTCGACCAGGCGCGAGCCGGGCACATTGGGGAGCCCATCCGGCGGTAAACCGGACGCTTCGGCTGTGGCGGTTCGACTCCGTCCTCGCGCACTCCTGCCCGGGCGAGTTGACATCCGTCGCGGATCAACGTGTAATGGCCGTCGCGTCGCGTGACGCCGGCCGTGGGGACGGCGGCGGCATGGAGGCGCCGAAACCAAAAGGGGATGAGGCCGATGACTTCTCACATCGCTGGGCGTGCCTGAACGCAGCTGACCCGCGCACGCCGTTTCGACGTGCCATGACGGGTTTCCAGGTCATCCAAGAGCCAACCCCGCTTTGGAGCGAAAACACGTATGCCCATTGACTTCAACCAGCAGATCATCGACGAGTTCCGGGCCAACCGCGGCCAGGTCGGCGGCATGTTCGAGGGAGCCAGGCTGCTCCTTCTGACGACCGTCGGAGCGCGCACGGGCGCGCGCCACACGACGCCGCTCGGCTATCTGCCCGACGGCGAGCGCAACCTGATCATCGCCTCGGCCGGGGGCGCGCCGCGGCACCCTGCCTGGTACCACAATCTGGTCGCCAACCCGCAGGTCGGCGTGGAGGACGGCGTCTTCACCTACCAGGCGAAGGCGGTCGTGCTGGAGGGCGAGGAACGCGACCGCATGTTCGCCCGCGCCGTGGAGGCCGACCCCGGCTGGGGCCGCTACCAGGAGAGCGCGGGTCGCGTCCTGCCCGTCGTCGCGCTCCTCCCGATCTTCGACGGGCCGCCGCAGGGCCGTCTGGGAGACGCGCTCAAGCTGGTGCACGACGCCTTCCGCAGGGAGCTGTCCCGCATCCGCACCGAGGTCACCCGCTCGGGGCCGCGCCTGGGCGCGCAGCTGCGCGTCAACTGCCTGACCATGTGCAGCAACCTGCACGAGCATCACACCCGCGAGGACGGCTCCGTCTTCCCCGCGATGGAGGCCCGCTATCCGGAGCTGGAGCCGGTGACGGCCCGGCTGCGCGCCGAGCACGAGACCGTCCAGCGGCTGCTGGAAGAGCTTCAGGCGCTGCTCCGTGACGACGCCCTCTCCCCCGGTACGTTGCTGGCGGAGGTCGACCGGCTCACCCGGGAGGTCGAGGCTCACCTCGACTACGAGGAGGAATACCTCGTGCCGCTGCTGAACGGCTGATCCCGCACTACGGCTACGAGGTCCGCGGGTCCCAGTGGGCGATGCGGACCTCGCGCAGCCATGCTTCGACCGTCGCGGCGTCGGGCTGGTCGGGCAGCGGCGTGCGCACGGTGTCGAACGCCTCCTCGGTGGCCGCCAGGAGGGCCTGGGCCTCCTCGAAGTTGCCGGCGGCGACCCGTTCCCCGAAGGCGCGGATGCCCTCGGGGTCGGCGAGCCGGATCGGCAGGTGGCCGGTCTCGTACAGCTCTCGCCCCTGGTGCAGGAGGCGGGCGAGGTGGCGGGCATGCTTGCTGGTCCGCTTGCGGGTGTCGGCCGAGAACGAGCCGTCGCCGCGCTGGTCGAGGCGTTTGAACTGCTGGGTGGCGTACCCGAGGTAGGCGTTGCGGACCCGCGGGCCGGACAGGAACGCGGTCCGGATGGCGATGAGCTGGTCACCGAGCGGGGTGCGGGTCTCGTACAGGTCGTCGGGCAGCCACACCAGCTCCATCACGGTCGGGTTGCCTCCCAGCGAGAGTGAGCACCACTTGCCCACCTCGTGGAGCGACCGGTCGGGGTTCGTCCGGACGATGCTCTCCTTGGGCCGGGACAGGCCGACCAGGTCCAGCGTGGCGGTGGCGAAGATGCCGAGCCGGTCGACGTCGGAGTCGGGCCCCGCCAGGCCGTAGGCGGTGGAGCCGACGATTCCGGCGAGCAGCACGTTGCTGGGGGTGTCGGTCACGGGATGCCCTTCAAGTCGCACGCTTCCGTTGAAGATAGGGCAAATGATCAAATTTCGTGGCCGTTCCTGAGTCAGCGCAGCTCAAACAAGATCCGGTATGTTCTCGGCGTGGACGACACCTCGCGCGACGACCTCGACGTGGACGCCTTCACCACGGCGATCGAGCACTTCAACCGCTTCTACATCCGGCTGCCCGTGCTGGAGAAGCTGCCGTTCACGACACTGTCGGTGCTGGACACCCTCGCGTTCAGTGAAGGGCCGATGCGGCTGACCGACCTGACCAGGACCGAGCAGGTCAGCCAGCCCGGCATCACCCAGCTCATCACCCGGCTGGAGCGCGACGGCCTGGTGGAGCGCCGCCCCGACCCGACCGACGGCCGCGCCGTGCTCGTCCACATCACCGAGGCCGGCCGCCGGATCGGCCGCTCCCGCCACGCCGACCGCACCCGCCACCTGATCCCGCTCGTCGCCCGGCTGACCCCCGAACAGCGCCGGGCGATCGCCGCCGCGCTCCCCGCCCTGACCCGCCTCGCGGAGCTCGGCCGCGAAAGCCCCTGATCATGGCCGATCATGGTGACACGTCCGGTGCCCTGATGCTCAGGCGAGGCCCGCGTCGTGGGCGAGGAGCGCGATCTGGGTGCGATTGTCCAGGCCGAGCTTGGTGAGGATGTTGGAGACGTGCGCCTTCACCGTCGTGATGCCCATGGCGAGCTCCGCGGCGATGTCCGCGTTCGTCCGGCCGCGCCCGATCGCGAGGGCGACCTCGTACTCGCGAGGGGTGAGGGCGGCCAGCGTGGCGCGGGCCCGCTCGTAGGCCCCGGCCTGGGCGACGGTGCGCTCCATCAGCCGCCGGGTGATGCGCGGGGAGAGGATCGGCTCCCCCGCCGCGACCCGGGTGACCGCCTCCACGATCTGCGGCGGCGGGGTGTCCTTGAGCAGGAACCCGCTGGCGCCGGCGCGCAGCGCGTGCAGGATGTTCTCGTCGGTGTCGAAGGTGGTCAGCACGATCACCTCCGGCGGACGGGCGCGGGCGCGGAGCCGGCGGGTGGCGGTGATGCCGTCCAGCCGCGGCATCCGCAGGTCCATCAGCACGACGTCGGGCGCGTGGGCGTCGGTCGCGGTGATGGCCTCCTGGCCGTCGGCCGCCTCGCCGACGACGGAGATGCCTGCGGCGCCGTCCAGCATCATGGCCAGCCCGGCGCGGACCAGGGCGTCGTCGTCGACCAGGAGCACGCGGATCACGCGGGCCATGGTAGCCAGGCCTGGAGCCGGAACTGCCCGCCGGTGCTCTGGTGGTCGAGTTGCCCGCCGGCCAGCCGTACCCGCTCGGTGAGCCCGACCAGGCCGACGCCGCTGCCGGGCGCGGTCGGCGCCGAGCCGGGCGGGGGCAGCGGGTTGCTGATGTCGATCAGCAGGCGCGTGCCGGGGCCGCCGCGCAGCAGCACCTCCACCGGCTGGCCGGGGGCGTGCTTGCGGGCGTTGGTCAGCCCCTCCTGGACGACGCGGTAGCCGGTCCGTCCGGCGGCGGGCGGGGCGGCGCCGTCGGTCTCGTCGCTGACCTGTACGGCCTGACCGGCCTGGCGTGCTTCGGCGGCCAACCGCGCCACGTCGGCCAGCGTGGGCTGGGGTTCGAGCTCGTCCAGGAGGTCGTCCTCCTCGCGCAGCAGGCCGATCACCTGGCGCAGCTCCTCCAGCGCCTGGTGCACCCCGGAGCGGACCACCCCGGCGGCCCGGGCGAGCTGGTCGGGCGAGGAGTCGGGCCGGTACTCCAGCGCCCCCGCGTGGGTGGCCACCAGCGACAGGCGGTGGGCCAGTACGTCGTGCATCTCCCGGGCGAGCCGCCGGCGCTCGGCCATGCGGGCCTCGGCGACCCGCCTGCCCTGCTCGGCTTCGGCGCGGCGGGCGCGTTCGTGCAGCGAGACGAGCAGGGCGCGGCGGGAGCGGGCCAGCGCGCCCCAGCCGAGCAGCGCCCCGTACGCGGCGCAGATCAGCAGCAGCCACCAGCCGAGGGAGATTCCGGAGTTCGGCCGCCACAGCCCCTGGAGCAGGTGGGCCGCCATGCCCGCCGCCGCCACCGCCGCCGCGACGGGGAAGCGCCTGCGCTGGGCCACCTGCAGCGCCCCGGCCGTCGCCGCCGGCGTGGCCACCGGGGAGGCCACGGCGAGCAGGGCGGCGGCGAGCGTTCCGGCGACCGGCCACCACAGCTGGGCGACCGCCGCGACCAGGCTCAACGCCGCGACCGCGATGTCCAGCCCCAGCAGCGGCCCGCCGCCCCGCCCCCACAGCGTCACGCCGGTCAGCACGCCCAGCCCGAGAATGATGCTCGCCACGGCCACGGGCCGCGAGGGTCGCCTCTCGCTCACCGGCCCAGGTTAGTGGCCGGTGCGAAGGAGCCATCACCTACTAAAGGAGGACCCGTACCCCACCGGGGACGGACAGAGCGCGACCGCCGGCCCGATGCGGCGACCCGCCCGGCCGGGCGAGGCTGAGCGGCGTGAACACCTCCCTCAGAAGACTGCTCCTCACCGCGATCGGCGCGCCCGCGGCCGCCCTGGCCGTGTGGGCCCTGGCGGTGCCGCTGGCCGGAACCGCGCTGACCGTGCGGACGGGCGGCGCCACCCAGACCGTCGGCCCGGTATCGGTCCTCGTGGCGAGCCTGGTGGCCGGGCTCGCGGGCTGGGCGCTGCTGGCCGTCCTGGAACGGCGGACGGCCCGGCCCGGCCGCAGCTGGACGATCATCGCCCTGGCCGTGCTCGTCCTGTCCCTTTCCGGCCCGCTCACCAGCGGCGTCGGCGCCGCCGCGACGCTGGTGCTGGTCCTGTTGCACCTGGTCGTCGGCGCCGTGCTCGTCGCGGGGCTGGCGCGGCGATGAACCTGCCCTACGGGTACGTGATCACCCTGGTCCTGGTCGCGACCTGCACCTTCTTCGCGCTGGCCGCGCCCGGTCGCACCCGGCTCCTGGCCATGCTGAGCTTCCGGCTCGGCCTGGTCGTCAACGAACTGCCCTTCGTGGCGTCGGCCTGGCTCCTGGCAGCCTCGGTGCTGGCCTTCGTCGAAGGCGACCTGACCTCGCCGATCATCGCGGGGGCGGCGGCCGTGACCATGGCGGGCCTGGTCCGGGTGGCCTGGCGCGGTCGCCAGGCGCTGCCCGTCGTGCGACGCGCCCTGGGGACGGTGCCCGTCTCGCGCCGCCTGCCGTACGGGCGCATCCTGCTCGGCCCCTTCCTGCGCCGCCGCCGTGCCGTGGAACGGATCCCCGACCTCCCCTACGGCACGGCCGGCAGGCGCAACCTGCTGGACCTCTACCGCCACCGCTCCCGGCCCACCGCGGCCCCGGTCCTGATCCACCTGCACGGCGGCGGCTACACCGGCGGCAGGAAGGACAGCCAGTCCCTGCCGCTCCTCTACCGCCTGGCCGGCCAGCGCTGGGTGTGCGTCAGCGCGAACTACCGGCTGCGCCCGCAGGCGACCTTCGAGGACCACCTGGCGGATGCCAGGAACGTGATCGCCTGGGTAGGAGAGCACGGCCGCTCCTACGGCGCCGATCCCGACCGGATCTTCCTCGCGGGCAGCTCGGCCTGCGCTCACCTGTCGGCCATGGCCGCCCTCACGTCCGACGATCCGGCGTCCATCGCGGGGGTGATCGGGCTGGGCGGCTACTACGACGCCTACTACGGCGGGGACCCGCGCACCTCGCCCCTCGCCCAGGTCCGGCCGGACGCGCCGCCGTTCTTCCTCATCCACGGGGACCACGACACCGTCGCCCCGGTCGAGGGCGCCCGGCTGCTGGCCGCACGCCTGCGCGAGCTCTCGGCCCAGCCGGTCTTCTACGCCGAGCTGCCCGGCGGGCAGCACGCCTTCGACCTGTTCCACTCGCTGCGCTTCGAGGCCGTCATCAACGGCATCGAGGCGTTCTGCGCGGTGAGCCTCAGGCGGTCAGCCGGCGCTCGGGAGCCTGGCCTCGCCCGCCGGCCGGCGGGACGCGGTCTCGACGAGCCTGCCGACCCGCGCCGCGGGGACGGCGATGCCGGGATTCCGGAGAGTCCAGCGGAGGAAGTCCGCCACGTTCATGGCGGGTAGTTCGCCGAGGTAGGGCTGGATGTAGACCGGTGTGTTCGGTTCGCTGCGCCAGCTGTCGGCGAGCGTGCCGATGTCCACCGCGTCGTAGCCGAGGACGTCCAGCAGCCGGGTGGCCGCCGCCTTGGCCTCCGTGTCGTCACCGGCGATGGGCAGGGCGCTGCGGTCGGGCGCGCCGGTGGGCCGGGCGAGGGTGCACAGCTGGTGCGGGGTGATGTTGTTGAAGGCCTTGACCACCCGGGAGCCGGCGAGGTGGCGCTGCATGAGGGCGCTGGAGGTCAGTTCGCCCGAATCGAGTTCGGCCAGGTGACCGTCCCGTTCGGGGTAGTAGTTCGACGTGTCCAGCACCGTCTTGCCGGCCAGGGCGTCGGCGGGGAGCTGTTCGCGGGCCTTCAGCGGGATGGCCGCCACCACCAGGTCCGCGGCGCGGGCCGCTTCCGCCGGTGTGGCCGCCCTGGCACGTCCGCCCAGCTCGGCGGCGAGCTCGGCGAGCGTCTCGGGCCCTCGCGAATTGCTGAGGACGACCTCGAGGCCGGCCGCGACGGCCAGGCGGGCGACGGAAGAGCCGATCATGCCGCTCCCGATGAGTCCGAGCGTTTGAGACACGATTCATCTCCAATGCGTTCAGGTGGGTGACTCGCCTGACAGCCTGGAGCCCCTGCGGCCACCCGGCCAGGTCCGTGTCTTGCGTACTCACGGCGTGATCACCCACGGCGTAGGGTTGTCGCGTGAACGACCGGACCGAGCTGAGCGAGTTCCTCAAGTCGCGCCGCGCCCGCCTGCGTCCGGAGGACGTCGGGCTGCGCGACCACGGCGGAGCGCGGCGGGTCGCGGGGCTGCGGCGCGAGGAGCTGGCCCGGCTCGCGGGGGTGAGCATCGCCCACTACACGCGCCTGGAGCAGGGCAAGGGCGACAGCGTCTCCGACGAGATCCTGGACGCCGTCGGCGCGGCGCTGCGCCTGGACGGCGACGAGCTGACCTACCTGCACCGGATCGCCCGGCCTCCCCTGTCGTGCGCGGCGGGCGCGGCCACAGTGCCTGCGAGCCTGCGTTACCTGCTGGAGTCGTTCGTGATGACGCCGGCGCTGGTGGTCGGGCGGCACACCCAGATCGTCGGCTGGAACCAGCTCGCGGTGGCGGTGTTCGGCGACTTCCCCGCGCTGCCGGCGGACCGCCGTACGCTCTCGCACCTGCTGTTCATCGAGCCCCACCTGCGCGAGCTGCACCGCACCGGCTGGGAGCGGGCGGCGCGCGAGCACGTGGCGCATCTGCGCGTCCTGCTCGGGCGGTATCGCGGGGACTCCGGCCTCGCCGCGCACATCGACCACATGCGGGAGCTGAGCGCGGACTTCGCGCGGATGTGGGCCGCGCACCCGGTCGCGCAGGTCCGGTCCCGGACGTACGTGCTGCACCACCCGGTCGTGGGCGAGCTGACCCTGCACGGCGAGCTCATCGCGCTGCCCGACGAGCCGGCGTGCTGCGGGCTGGACCTGTTCGCAGCCGAGCCGGGCTCGGCCTCCGAGCGGGCCCTGCGGAAGCTCGCGAGCCCGGACGCGGCCTCCGAGCAGGCACGGCGGAAGGTCGCGAGCCCGGGCGCGGCCGAGTCGGCGGTGGTGGCATCGGCCCAGTGAGCCGGCCGCCCCCTGACCGGGTCGGCCGGCTCTTGGGGTCAGTCCGCCGGCCGGCGGGCCCGGGTCGTCTCGCGGAGGATCGCCCAGGCGTCCGCCACCGGGCCCACGTGCTCGAGCTTGTCGGGGTTGAGCATCGTCCGGATGGCCTGGACCCGTCCGTCGAGGACGTCGAGCGTCCAGGTGTTGACGACCCTGCCGTCCCGGTCGCGGAAGATCGCGCCCGGCTGGCCGTTCACCTGGTGCGGCTCCACCACGCCACCGATCCGGGCGAACTGCGGGGCGAGCGTGGCGAACACCCGGACCACGTTCTCGGCGCCGAAGATGCCCGTACCCCACTGCGGGGCCTTGCCGCCGCTGTCGGCGACCAGGTGAACGTCGGCGGCGAGCAGTTCGCGCAGCCCGTCGAAGTCGCCCTCACGGAAGGCGTCGAAGAACCGTCCGGCGAGCTCCTCCCGCTCCTTGCGGTCGGCCGCGAACCGGGGCCGGCCCGCGTCCATGTGGCGGCGCGCCCGCGTCGCGAGTTGCCGGCACGCCGCCTCCGAACGTCCCACCGCCGACGCGATCTCGCCGAAGCCGAACCCGAACACCTCCCGCAGCACGAAGACCGCGCGCTCGAGCGGGCTGAGCCGCTCCAGCAGCAGCAGGGCCGCCGTCGACAGCGAGTCGGCCAGCTCCGCCGAGCGCTCCGGGTCCTGGTAGGGGTCGGCGAGCAGCGGCTCGGGGAACCACGGCCCGACGTACTCCTCGCGCCGGACGCGGGCCGAGCGCAGCACGTCGATGGAGATCCGGGTCACCACGGCAGCCAGGAAGGACTTGACCGAGACGGGCTCGGTCGGGGAGGTCTGATAGCGCAGCCAGGTCTCCTGGACCGCGTCCTCGGCCTCACTCACGCTGCCGAGGATCCGGTAGGCGATCGAGAACAGCAGCGGCCGCAGCTCCTCGAACTCTTCCGCGCGGGTCATGCCAGCTCCTCCTTGAAGCCCTGCCGCCACGACGGGTAGCGCGGCTCCCAGCCGAGCTCCCGCTTGGCCCTGGCGTTGGAGAAGCCGCGCCCTTCGGTCATCATCGTCACCGCCACGTCTCCGGCCAGCGGCCGGGCCAGCCAGACGGGGACCCGCATCGGCCGCTTGGCGCCCGCGCACTCGGCCAGGTAGGGCAGCCACTCGCCGGCCGGGGCCGGTTCGTCGTCGACGATGTTGAACACCCCCTTCGCCCGCTGCTCCACCGCCAGGACGGTGGCGCTCGCCGCGTCGTCCAGATGCACCCACGAGCAGTGGCCGGCGCCGCTCCCCACGACCGGGAACTGCCGCTTGCGTACGGGCTCGACCAGGTCGTCCGTGGCACCCGGCCCGTAGAACCAGCCGTACCGCAGGACCGCGCCGCCGGCCTTGACGACCGCGTCCTCGACGTGGCCGATCGCCTTCATCCCCGGCTCCGCCGCCGTCCCCGTCATCGGATCCACGGGGTCCCGCTCGGTCTTCACCCAGCCGCCCGCACGGATGCCGTTCCAGGCGCCGTAGCTCTGCGCGACGAAGTTGGTCACGCCGGTCGCCTCCGCGGCGGCCAGCAGGTGGTCCGTCCCCTCGGTACGCAGCCGATTGGTGCCGGCGAACCACCGGTCCATGTGCTTCATGTCGGGCTTGCCGGCGTGCGTCACGGAGATCGCGGTCATCTGGTGCATGATCGCGTCCGGCCGGGCCGCGGCCACCGCCTCGCCGACCGACACCGCGTCCAGCCCGTCCATCACCACCGCCTCGGCGCCCAGCTGCTCCAGCGATCCCACCTTGGCCGCGCTCGTCGTCGAAGCCGTCACCTGGTGCCCTCGAGCCACCAGCAGCGGCACCAGCCGCCGCCCCAGAACCCCGCTCCCACCAGCCACGAACACCCGCATGACCCTCACCTGCCCGATCAACAGAACCTGTCTTCGCACCCTGAGACGAGCCAGCCCGCCCGGATGTGACATCGCCGGACTCAGCGGTGCAGGGCGGTCTCCCGCTCCATGTGCGCCAGCTTCTCGGGATTGCGCACGGCGTAGAGCCCGGTGATGCGACCCTCTTCGATGCGCACCGCGATGACGGTGTCGATCTCGCCGTCGAGCCGGAGGACCAGCGCCGGGTAACCGTTGACGTGCGCTGCCTGCAGCGACGCCACGGGGCTGATCCTGCTCAGCACGGGGGCCACCCTGTCGGCCCCCAGGACGGGCGCCAGCGCGGCCTGCTTGATCCCGCCGCCGTCGGTCAGGAGGACGACGTCCGGCGCGAGGATGTCGAGCAGGCGTTGCAGGTCGCCGGTTTCGACCGCCCGCTGGAACGCCTCGAACGCGTCTCGGGTCTCGGCCGGGGAAACGACCTCGCGCGGCCGGCGTGCGGCGACGTGCGCCCGTGCCCGGTGGGCGATCTGGCGTACGGCGGCGGGGCTCTTGTCGACGGCTTGGGCGATCTCGTCGTAGTCCAGGTCGAACACCTCGCGCAGCACGAACACCGCCCGCTCGGTCGGCGCCAGCGTCTCCAGCACCAGCAGCATCGCCATCGAGACGCTGTCGGCCAGCTCGACGTCCTCGGCCACGTCGGGCGCCGTCAGCAGCGGCTCGGGCAACCACGGCCCGACGTAGGACTCCTTGCGCCGGCCCAGCGTACGCAGCCGGCTCAGCGCCTGCCGGGTGGCGATCCGGACCAGGTACGCGCGCTGATCCCGCACGCCGTCAAGGTCGACGCCCGCCCACCGCAGCCAGGTCTCCTGCAGGACGTCCTCGGCGTCGGCGGCCGAACCGAGCATCTCGTAGGCGACGGTGAACAGCAGGTTGCGGTGGGTGAGGAACGCCGCGGTGGCGGCGTCCGGGCTCATGTCCCCGCCGCGATCTTCGGGTGCGGTGTGCGGCATGGGTGGCTCCTGTTCGCTCTGAACTGTGTCACTCACCAGACGCCGGACCCCGCCGTTTTGTGACGCCGTGGTGCTTGTGACACACCTCACGTGCTCCGGGCTGTCACAAGGATCGCCTCGCCGGCATCTCGTGTTCGCCCAGTCCATGTGAAAGGAACATCATGAGCTCAGCACTTGAAACCCTGCGGCGCCACTTCGGCGGCGACATCATCGAACCGGGCGCGGCGGAGTACGGATCGGCCAGCCGCTCGGTGTTGACGTCGGGCAGCCCAGCCTATGTTCTGCGGCCCGAGGACGTCGCGGACGTGCGAGCGGGTGTCAGGTTCGCCGCCGGCACCGGACTCCTGCTGTCCGTACGCGGCGGCGGCCACGCCTTCGCGGGCTTCGGCACCAACGACGGCGGCATCGTGATCGATCTCGGCCGCCTCGCGCAGGTGGAGGTCATCGACAAGGAACGTCACCTCGTACGGATCGGCGGCGGCGCCACCTGGGGCCAGGTCGCCACCGCCCTGGCCCCGCACGGCCTGGCGATCTCCTCGGGCGACACCAGGAGCGTCGGCGTCGGCGGGCTGACCCTGTCCGGCGGCATCGGCTGGAAGGTCAGGAAGTACGGCCTGGCCCTGGACAGCATGGTCGCCGCAGAGCTGGTCACCGCGGGCGGAGAGGTCGTGCGCGCGAGCGCGGAGGAGAACCCGCAGCTGTTCTGGGCGATCCGCGGTGGCGGCGGCAACTTCGGGATCGTGACCGCCTTCGAGTTCGCGGCGCACCCGACGACGGACGTCTTCCACGGCAAGATCGTCTTTCCGGCGTCGGAGGCGGCCGGCGTGCTCCAGGGCTGGGCGGACCACCTCCGCACCGCCCCCGAAGAGCTCACCTCCATCGCGAACTTCGCCAACCCCTTCGCCGGCGGTCCCGAAGCGCCGGTCGAGATCCTCGTCGCCTTCGACGGCGCCGACCCGGAGCTCGCCGCGCGGGCCATCGACCCGATCCGCCGGCTCGGCACCGTGATCGACGACGACGTCGCGCTGAAGCCCTACGCGGACACGCTCGTGGACGGCGCGACCCCGCCGCCCGGCATCCGGCTCGTCACCCGGAGCGCCTTCGTCGGCACGGAGTCGGTGCCCGAGGTCCTTCGGATCCTCACCGAGGTCGGGGCATCGACGGGGTCGCCGTTCATCGCGGTTCGCAGCGTCGGCGGTGCGGTGTCCCGCGTGCCCGACGACGCCACCGCCTACGCGCATCGTCGGGCGGAGTTGATGTTCGTGACGACCACCCTGGGTCCGGAGCCGGTCGTCGAGGCCGCGCGTCCTGCTCTGGAGGCGATCTGGGCGCGGCTCGCACCTCACGTCAGCGGCGCGTACGCGAACTTCCTCGCCTCCGCCACCGAGGAGGACGTCGCCGCCGTCTATCCGGCGGGGACCTACGAGCGGCTCGCGGCGGTCAAGCGCCAGTACGACCCCGGCAATCTGTTCGCCCACAACCACAACGTCCGGCCCGAGTAGGCCGGGCATCCTGCACCGTGCCTGCGCCCCACCCCCGGAGTGTGCGTGCACCTCGGCCGGGTGGGGCCCGCGTCGGTCGGGCACCCCGACTCACCTGCGCACGGGCGGCCTCACCAGGGCAGCGGGCCGTTCTCGCTGAAGAACCGGTCGTCGGCGATCATCGACGCACACCTGGGCGGAGCGGACGCGTGAACAGCACGACCCGGCGGCGCCTGTCGCTGATCGTCAGCGCCGCGGGCGCGATGCTGGTCGCCCTGGACGGCACGGTGCTCATGGTGGCGCAGCCCAGCGTCCAGCGCGGCCTGGGCGCCAGCGTGGCGCAGACGCAGTGGACCAGCACCGGCTACCTGCTCGCCGTGGCCGCGTTGGCCTCGGCATCGGCGTCGCCGCCGGCCTGATGCAGGCCGACGGGTTCCCCGCACTGCTGCGAACGGCGTCCGAGTCCGTCCAGGCCGCACAACCGGCGCTCCTGGGACTGTCCGCGCTCGCCGCACTCGGGCTGCTCCCCAGCCTGCTGCTGCCCACCCGGTCAGGCTCTGCCGATCAACCCGGGCAAACGACGGCACGGACCGCCCGTAAGCCTCTCCGGTCAGGCGGAGCCGTCGAACCGTCCCGCGAAGTACTCGTAGCCGCCGAGCTCCCCGCCGGCTCCGAACCGGGCCGCCCACTCGTTCACCTGGCTCGGCGTGGGGTCGCCGCCCAGCCCGGCCGCGGCCAGCGGCGGCGGCTCGCCGAGTCGCCGCCACTGCTCGGGCGAGAGCGTGAGGGACAGCAGCCCCTTCAGCTCGTCGATCACGGCGAGGTCCTGGACGGCGGACCCCGCCAGTTCGAGTCCTTCCAGGCGCGGCAACGTCCCCAGCACGCCGAGATCGACGGGTTCCCGCGTGCGGAGGGTCACCACGCGCAAGGTCGGATGTGCGGCCAGCGGGCTCAGGTCGGCCGCGTTCAGTTCGAGCCGCAGCGCCTCGAGCGGGACCTCGCGCAAGGGGCGCAGGTCGACGGGCCCCTCGCCGAACAACGCCACCATGCGCAGGTGGGGCGCGCCCCGGACCGGCTCCAGATCGAGATCCGCGACCTTGTCGACGACGAGGGACTGGATCCTGCGCGGCTTCTTCCGGATCGGGGCTACCCCGCGCCAGTGGGTGCGGCTGTCGTCCAGGTAGCTCGGGAGCTTGGCGTCCACATCGAGGTAGCCGCCGTCTTCCTCGTAGTCGCCCCGGTCGAGTGCCGCCACGAGGCGGCGCAGCATGGTCGTGACGGAGTCGGCGACGTAGACGGGCGCGCCGTCGTAGTGGATGCCGACGCGGATGACCTGGCCGGGGCGGCCCGCGGGCCCCGGGTCCATGTCGACCGCCAGGTAGTCGCCGCCGGTGCTGGTGGCGAACGGGATCCAGCCCGGGCTGCTGAGCTGCCGCCGGATGGTGCCGGGCGGCTCCGCGTCGCCGCTCATCGACCAGAGCGGGTCGCCGGTCCATGTCCGCTCGGGCCGGTGGTGGACGAAGGTCGTCGTGGACTCCAAGGTGAACCACGGGTGGTTGTGGAAGAGCCCGATCTCTTCGTCGCCGTCGGCCTCGCCGTAAAGGGCCACCAGGTCAGGGGGCAGGTCGCCGGGGAAGGCGTCCAGCAGTGCGGCCCGCTCGGCCGGGTCCAGCGGATCGGGCAGGAGCTCCTCCTCCCCGAGGATGCCGGCGCGTTTTCTGAGGTATTTCCGGAACAGCTGGACGGCCTCCTCCGGATCGCCCGCCGGCGTCGGGTTCGACGGGGGGTCCTGGTCGGCGCCGGGCTCGCGGGGCAGCGTGTCCGGATGCAGGACGTACAGGAACCGGCCCTGATCGTCCCGGCTGATCGCTCGGCTGGTCACCGCCTCGAACCGGCCCGAGGGCTCGACGGCCAGTTCGACCATCAGATCCGCCGGCGAGACGCCGCTGAGCTGGTAGAGCTTGCTCAGTCCGCCGAGGCCGACGCGCATGCCGTCGACGCTGCCGTCGGGCATCTCGTAGCCCGCGCCGCGGTGCCCCGAGGAGGACGGGCCGCGGTAGGCGTGCACCCATCCTCGCCGCCAACCCTGCGGCGCGCCTTTCGCGACCTGTGCGGCCACGCCTCGCAGGACCCCGGCCATGGCGTCTTTGCGTTGATCATCCATGCGGGTCAGTTCTACACGTACTTCGCCGCCGCCGCTCACGCCCTGGCCACTCGGACCGCCCTGAATGCGCCCTCGGCGGTCACTGATCCGGCCGTGCACGAGGCACGGCTTCCAGCAGTGAACGCAGCAGTTGTGCGGCGGTGCCGGCGGACACCTGGCCGGGGGTGTTCATGAGCTGGGAGGCGAGCCCGTCGACGAACGTGTGCAGGATCGCCGCCCAGAGCTCGACCTGGGCATCGGGGTGCGGGAGCGTGGCCTGGCCCGGTTCGCGGACCGGCTCGTGTCCGCGCAGGGCGGCGATGCATTGACGGTGCAGCGCCCGTTGGTCGTTCCACGTCGCGGAGCCTCCTTCCGGAGGGTGCTGACGTTCCCATTCCACGATCGCCGACCACAGGGCGTACTCCTCGACCCGCTCGGCATCGAGCGGCAGCATCTCCTCCACGATCGTGACGATCTGATCGATCATCGAACCTCGCGTGCGGGGCCGCTGGACGCGCGGGAGCACCCGTCGGCGGAGGGTGTCGGTGGTGGCCTGGACGACGTAGGCCTGCAATCCGTACTGATTGCTGAAGTAATGCCGCAGGGACCCGGTGGACCAGCCGGCTTCGGCGGCGACTCCGCGGATGGTCACGCCGGCCAGGCCTTCGCGCAGGATCACCCGGATGGCCGCCTCGCCGAGCTCCGCCCGTCGCCGGTCATGATCAACGAGTCGCGGCACAGCGACATGTTAACACGGGTGTGCTAGCTTAACTAACACGGGCGTGCTATTACGTCGCGCCGGCTCCGCGAGGAGGCAGGTTTGTCGATCGGGACGATCGGAGCGGTGCTCGGACTGGCCGTGCTCGACATGCTGAGTCCCACCGTGATCGGTGCAACCCTCTATCTGCTGCTCGCCGGGCCGCGCCGCGTGTGCGCGCTGCTCGGCGGGTATCTCGGGACGGTCGCGATCGCGTACTTCATCTTGGGCGCCCTGCTCATGCTCGGCCTGGGCGCCGTCGTGCCGCTCGTTGACGACACCGTGTGGGCCTGGGGGCAGGCCGCCCTCGGCGTGGCGCTCATCGTGGGGAGCTACTTCATCCCCCGCAAGAACCCCGAACGCGGATCCCTCCGGGCCCGCTCCTTCACCATGAGGTCGATGGTGCTCTCAGGGCTGGGGACCTGGCTGTTCGAGTTCGCCACCGCGGTGCCGTACTTCGGCGCGATCGGCGTCATGACCTCGGCCGGCCTGCCCGCCGCCCAATGGTCGCCGCTCCTCGGCATGTACGTGTCCATCATGGTGCTCCCGGGCATCCTGCTCTACGCCGCCTGGGTGGCCCTGCGCGAACGGATGCGGGAGCGGTTCGAACGGTGGCAGGACAAGCTCTCCTCCGGATCCCGCACCGCACTGAGCTGGATCGTCTGGATAGCGGGGCTCCTGCTCCTCCTGGACGCGGCACCGGACCACATCACCATCACGCTGAGTCCGTGAGCTACAGATGCCCGGCCAGGCCCTCGGACAGCAGCGTGAAGGCGTGTTCGGCGTCGGCGACCGCCTGCGGATAGCGCTCGTCGGCGGACTGGCCGCCGTCCAGCGCCTGGGAGTTGTCCATCGACAACAGCCAGTGCACGCCCACCACCTGGCCGGCCGCCAGGCGCGCGGTCAGGGCGGGGACGCCGGCGCTCTCCTGGAGCGCCTCCGCGAGCGCCCGTTCCGAACCCTCCTGAAAGCGGACCGCCCTCGCCCGTAGCGCAGGAGTCTCCCGGACCATGCGGGTGAGCGCGATGATCTCGGGGACGTCGTTGAGGCCGGTGATGGGGTCGCGGTCGCGCAGGCCGTACAGGAAGTGGTCGCGGAGGGCGGCCAGCGGCCCGACGCCCGGCGGGCGGGCGCGCACCACGCGGGCCGCCTCGGTCTCGTGGTCGGCGAAGCGGTGGACGACGAGGTCCTCCTTGGCCGCGAAGTAGGCGAACAGGGTCCGCTTCGACACCTCGGCGGCCTCGGCCACCTCCGCCACCGACACCTGGTCGAACCCGCGCTCGAGGAAGAGCGCGATGGCGGCTTCCGAGATGGCGGCATGGGTCCGCGCCCGTTTGCGTTCACGCAGCCCTGTCATGCCGCCACGGTATCAAAACCCGCACTCGTACGTTTATTGCCCCAGGTATATGTTTGCACCCGGTCGAGTATTTGGGGAGGAACGATGGCCGAAGTGATCGTGGCGGGCGCCGGGCCCACCGGGCTGGCACTGGCCTGCGAGCTGGCTCTGGCCAGCGTGGACGTCCTGGTGGTGGAGCGCCTGCCGGACCGGATCAACCAGACCAAGGGCGGCGCGATCCAGCCGCGCACACAGGAGCTGCTCGAACTCCGCGGCCTGCTGGCTCCGATGCAGGCCAGGTCGCTTTCGCGCGAGCCGACGGGCGGGCACTTCGCGATGCTGCCCGTGCCGCTCGACTGCACGGCGTGGGACACCGCGCACCCGTACCCGCTCTCGATCCCGCAGGGGGAGATCGAGGAGGTGCTGGAGGAGCGTGCCACGGCGCTGGGGGTCAAGGTGCTGCGCGACACCGCCGTGACGGCGGTGGAGCAGTCGGACGGCGGCGTGGTCGTGACGGCCGGCGACCGGCGGATCGAGGCCCGCTACCTGGTGGCCTGCGACGGCGCGCACAGCACGGTCAGGAAGCTGCTCGGCGTGGCGTTCCCCGGCAGGCCGGGGACGTACACGGCGGTGCTGGCCGACGTGCGGCTGTCATCGGTGTCCGACCTCGTGCCGAAGACCCTCGGGCACATCAGCACGCTCACGCGCGAGGTCGACGACCGCTGGGTGATGCTGGTGCCGCTGGGCGGCGGCCGCTACCGGTTCACCGGCGGTGCGGCGGGCGAGGAGGAGCCGGCCAAGGACAGGCCGGTCACGTTCGAGGAGATCGCCGAACTGCTGCGCGTCGTGTACGGCGAGCTGACCGTGCTGGCCGCCGTGGACAACGCCTCGCGGTTCAGCGACGCCACCCGGCAGATCGAAAGCTACCGGGTGGGCAACGTGTTCTTCGCCGGCGACGCCGCGCACATCCACCCGCCCTTCGGCGGGCAGGGCCTGAACCTGGGCGTGCAGGACGCCTTCAACCTGGGCTGGAAGATGGCCGCCGTACTGCGGGACCGGGCCCCGGCGGACCTCCTGGACACCTACCACGCCGAGCGGCACCCGGCCGGGGCCTGGGTCCTGCACATCACCCAGGCACAGCGCGTCTTCGCCACCCCCCGGCCCAGCGCGGACGTCATCGAGCTGCGCAAGGTCTTCACCGACCTGATGCGCCTGCCCGAGGCCAACAGACACCTGGCGGGCCTGATGTCGGGACTGTCTCACTCCTACGACCTGCCCGGCGACCACCCCCTGGTCGGCCACCGGGTCGCCGGCCTCGATCCGTCGCTGTTCCTGGCCGGCAGGCCCGTCCTGCTCGACCTGGCCGGGATCCTCCCACCCGACCTCGGTGCCACCCGCGCCCAGCCGGTGGACGGCCTGCCCCACGCGATCCTGGTCCGCCCCGACGGCTACGCGGCCTGGGCGGCGGACACGGATCCCGACCTTGAGTCCCTCATGAGCGATCCGTGCTGGTCCCTCCTGCCGTAGCTCCGCTCGGGGTCTCACTCCCCAGGCGGCTCAGCGCCTGCATGGCCTCGCGCTCCACGCGTGAAAGATCGCACAGGACGGTGCCCGCCTGTTCGAGGCACTGCGCATCGCCCGATTCACCGGCTTTCGTGATCAGTGCCGCGGCTTGCGTCCACAGGGTGGCTGCCTCGGCGTACAGCGCGTGGCCGGTGCGCAGGTGGCTGCTGTCGAGCAGGTCGGTGCATTCGGCGAGGAAGTCGCGGTAGAGGTTACGGAACATGGCGCCGCCGGTGCCGGCCTTCTCCATCAGGAGGGCGGCCTGCGGCAGGTCCCGCTGCGGGTTGTCGGTGCGCTGAAGCCAGGCGCGTACCAGCTTGCCGGCCTTCGCGATTCCACGGTGCCCCACGTTGGCGATGGGCGGGTTGAGGAAGGCGTCGGCGCAGGCGGTGATGGCGGGGATGATCCGGCTCTGCGGGGAAGGCAGGCTCCTCGGGGCGGTGAGGGTGAAGGACCGGTGCTTGGCGGTCATCGGGCCGCGCGCGGACCTGGCCTGGGCGAGCGTGGTCAGGCTGGTGGACACCGCTCCCCCCTGCTGGTCGGTGTCCACCAGGTAGGCGTCGTGGTCGTCGTAGCCGTACATGGCGACGATATGACCGCCGAAGTGCACCTTCGACCTGAAGTAGTCCAGGTGGTAGCTGTCGAGTTGCAGTCCGACGGGGTGGCCGGCGTCGATGGTGGCCGCCACGTTCTCCCAAGCCTTTCGGGGCGAGGTGGTCTCCTGAACGAGGAGCTCCAGCCCGAGCCTGGTGGCCAGGTTTCTGGTGAGGTCGAACGGCTTGACCCGGCCCCCGAGGAAGGGGAAGCCCATGTTCTTGCTGTCCCAGTAGATGAAGGACAGCCCGGAGCCGAGGCCGAAGAGCATGGGCTCGGACAGATCGAGTCCTTGATGCCGCAGCAGCACCCCCAGAGCTGTCGTCTCGCAGTGCTGTGTACCGCGGGTGTCGACGTCTTTCACCTTCGTCATGCCATGCTCTCCTGGATGGGGATGATCAGCCGGGTCATCAGTTCTTCTTGCGGTGCCTCTGCCGGTCCGACAAGACAGGCCTCACGTACGGGCGCCCGCGGACGCAGTCCGCGCTCGTAGATGGCGGCGAAGAGCGCGTTGTAGGCCAAGGGCAGCTGGGCGTACGGCCCGATGTGCAGGGTCTCGGCCACGGGCCCGCCGGGCAGCACCTCGTACTCCAGGCCGGGCGCCCCTGCCCCCTGCGACGTCTGCGCTCCGACGGCGATCTCCATCCGCTCTTCCAGATCCAGCGGGTACAGCACCCACAACGGCGGCTCCCACCCGATTCCCGCCTGGCCGAGCAGGGGCAGGAGGCGGCCTACGCACTCCGCGATCTTCCCCCCGATCTCCGCGGGGTCGCAGAGCGCTCGCACCACTGCCAGCCGCCGCTCCGGCTCTGTGCCCATCGTCACCTCATAGCCGGGCAGGCCGCCCTCCGCCAGCCGCTCGAGCATCTCCATCCGTGCCTGGTCCCTGCTGATCCGCTCGGCCAGCCGGTCGCGCTCGGCGCGCAGGATCCGCGCCCTGGACTCCGGCTCGGCGGCCAGGGCCTGGGCGATCACGGCCAGGGGAAGATCCATATCGCGCAGCAGGGCGATGGTGAGGGCATCGCGGGCCTGTTCGGGGGCGTAATAGCGGTAGCCGGAGCCGGCCTCCACGTGGACCGGAGCCAACAGCCCCATCTCGTCGTAGTGCCGTAGCTGCTTGACGCTGAGCCGGCACAGGCGGGCGAAGCGCCCGATGGTGAGAAGTTCGCCTTGCACGCCACCATGGTGAACCCTCCCACGGTGGGAGAGTCCAAACGCGGCACCACCGCGCTCCAAGGCCGCCGCGCTCTGACAGTGGTTTTGACCCTTTGAGTACTGGTATTGACCTTATTGATCAATTCGCTGCGGCAGTCGATCATCGAGGGCAGTAGCGCTTCCGCACCTCAGGAAGGATCTTCATGATTCGCCGCGCATCGTTAGCCGTCCTGCTCGCCGTCGGCACCCTCACCGTCATGGGCTCGCCCGCCCACGCCCGCGCCTGCAGGATCGACTACCACTGCGAAACGTACTACTACAGCGACTCCTCCCGCACCACACTGGTGGGGATCAAGTACGAGAACTGCGTCGGGGACGAGACGTGGGTGGGCAGGCGCGGGTCGTATCCGGAGTTCTTCGAGACCCCCTGCTGAGGGTCCGCCCCCCGATCGGCCTCGGCCACGGGCCGGGGAACGGCAGTGTCGTAGGCCGGCTCGCCACCGTCGACGGCGAGCCGGCCGATGTCTGCCCCCCCCTCGTCCCGGAGCGGTTCACCGTCACCGTGAGGCAGGCGTGTCTGGTCGCGGCGGCCCGACGCTCCGGCGGGATCACCGGGTTGCTTTCCGGTCAAGGCGACCGTCGGTGCCGCGTCGGGGTGGGTGCCGAGGTGGGGGTGGGCGAAGGGCGCGGGGCGCCCGCGCAGTTCGTTGGCGGCGACGCGGCGGGCTTGTCCGCCCAGTGCAGCTCGCAGCCCGCGGTGACCGTGGGATACCACTCGCGCAGCGGCCCGCCCGACTCCAGTGCGGCCGCCACGCCTTCCAGCAGGTCCAGGTACGACGGCCAGCTCATCGGGCCGTCGTAGCGGATGCGCCGGCCGCCGCTCTTCTGGCCCACCCGGCCCGTTCGCGGGTCGATGAACAGTTCCTCGCCCCCGCCGTCGGACGCGAACGGCAGCAGGCTCCCGTGCCAGAACCCGTCATCGGGGTCGGCGTCCTCCTGCGACCCCGCCATGATCAGGTCGATGCAGTTGTAGCTGTGCAGACTGGAGTAGCTCGACAAGGTGGCCAGGCCGATGTCGAGGGGCAGCTGGAAACCCGCGCCGAAGTTGCCGCCGGCGCCGTCGTGCCGCATCAGCGACGCATACAGCGCGTCGGGAATTTTGATGCCGGAGTAGCGTTCCCAGCTGTCGACGTCGCGGGGAGTGGCCGGAAGGGAGAGCTTGCGCAGCGTCGCGGAGGCATGGGCGGCCAGCCAGCGCTCGATCGTGTCCCAGGCGGCGTTCACGCGCGCGGTCACCGCCGGGTCGGTGGCCCTCGCCGGAACAGGGGGTTCGGACGGCGGGTCCATGTTCACGAAGTACGTGCGGCCGGGTTCGTCCGAGGGCGCCGGCTCCGCCTCCACCAGATCGGGGCACCCCGCCTGGCGTGCCTGCTCGCCGGTGAGCATCCGGGCACGCATCGCGGCCTCCGTCCGGGCATCGCCGCAGTCGAGCGACATGCCGCCGCCCCACATGTAATTGCAGGTGACGACGCGGGTACCGAGCACGGCCCCGCCGCCCGTGGCACAGGCCCCGACGAGCACCAGCGCAACCGCGACCCGTAATGCCCGAACCTTGATCATCGCCGCACAATAGCGCGCTTCGCCCACTCCGTGGCGGCTGTTTTCCCGAGCAGGTTTCAGCCGAGCCGGCGCCGGCCCAGAGTCAGCCGTCTGACTAACTCTGGACAGATGCCGGCGTCAGCCGCTATGGTCCCGCTAGTAAGTCAGTCAGCTCACTAACAAGCGGACGGAGTTCACGCCATGACCGGCTCGGAGTCCTTCTTGGCCGAACCTCGCGTGGCCACGCTGACGACCCTGCGGCCCGACGGGTCTCCGCACGTGGTGGCGGTGCGCTTCACCTGGGACGGCGACGCCGGAACGGCCCGCGTGCTGACCGTCGCCGCCTCGCGCAAGGCCCGCAACCTGGTACGGGGCGGCCGCGCCGCGCTCTGCCAGGTCGACGGGTTCCGCTGGGTCACCCTCGAGGGCGCCGCAACGGTGTCCGACGATCCGCGCCGGGTGGCCGAGGCCGCCCGGCGCTACTACCGACGCTACGGTTCGCCGCCGCCCGCGCCGCCCGGCCGGGTCGTGATCGAGATCGCGGTGGACCGCACCATGACACTCAACACCTGAACGGATCCGACATGCCCTTCCAGAACGTGCTCGACTCCGCCATGCACTACCGGGAGCTCGGCGCCGGCGCGCCGATCGTCTTCCTGCACGGCAACCCCACCTCCTCCTACCTGTGGCGCAACGTCATGCCCGCCGTCGGGCCCGGGCGTCTCCTGGCTCCCGACCTGATCGGCATGGGCGAGTCGGGCAAGCCCGCCATCGACTACACCTTCGCCGACCACGCCCGCTACCTGGACGCCTGGTTCGACGCCCTCGACCTCGACGACGTGGTACTCGTCGGCCACGACTGGGGCGGCGCGCTGGCCTTCGACTGGGCCTCCCGCCATCCGGAACGGGTCCGCGGGATCGCCTTCACCGAGGCCATCGTCAAGCCGATGCGCTGGGACGAGCTCCCCAAGGACGGTCGCGACCTGTTCCGGGCGATCAAGACCGAGGGCGTGGGCGAGTCCATGATCCTCGACGAGGACGCCTTCCTCCGGCAGGGCCTGCCCACCACGGTCACCACCCCGCTCACCGAGGAGGACATGGCCGCCTACACGCGGCCGTACCCGACCAGGGAGAGCCGCCTGCCGCAGCTGCGCTGGGCGCGCTCGTTGCCGCTGGGCGGGGAGCCGGCCGACGTCGTGGCCAGGATCGAGGCGTTCGACCGGTGGCTGGCGACCAGCGTCGAGGTGCCGAAGCTGATGATCGGCTTCCGTCCCGGCATCGGCACGATGTGGACGGCGGAGACCATCGCCTGGTGCGCCAAGAACGTGGCCGCACTGGAGATCGTCGAACACGAGGAGGTCGCCGGACATCACACGCCGGAGGACCAACCCCTGGCCATCGCGGCGGACATCGAGAGCTGGCTGGCCAAACTGGCAGGCTAGCTCGAACCGCCGGATGACCACCGATGGCTCGGGCCCGGCGGTCGAGGCCGCCGGGCGGCGGTTCGCCCCGGGCACGGCGGCCGTCGTTTCTCACCGTCGTGGGGACCCGTCACGCTGCTGTCCGGGGATGCGACCGCGGCGATCAGGGAACTGAAGGAATCGTCATCGGGCGAGATCCAGGTGCACGGGAGCGCGACCCTGATCCGCTCGCTGCTCGCCGCCGGCCTCGTCGATGAACTGACGCTGCTGGTCGTTCCCGTGCTTCTCGGGCAGGGCATGCGGCTGTTCCCAGACGATGGGCCCGCCGCCGCGCTCGAGGTCATCAGCTCCTGCACCGACGCAAGGGGCGTCGGCGTGCACGTGTACCGGCCGGCCGGACAACCGGAGTTCCACCCGGCGCGGCCGACGTGGCCCTCCGCTCCCGAACGTGTCCCCAGCCGCCAGGTAGCGGAGTGAGAGATCACGATTGCGGTTCGGTCCTGGCTTCCGGCTGTGCCTCGCCGACCAGGCGGCCCTCTCGCGGCACCTGCGGTCCGCGCAGGTGCCGGCCAGGGCAACGTGGACGGCGGAGCGGGCCGCGCCAGGCTCCTTGGGCCGCCACCGAGCAGGAGGGCATGGCGCCTCGTCAAGGATTTTGATCGGGAAATACCCGGTGATTTCAAGCGCGAGAGGTGGGATCCCAGAACCCGCCGGTGGAATCAACCCGGCGACCACGACGCGGAGGCAAGCCGGAGTCAAGGATCCTTCAGCGGCCCGCGACCGTCTCCAGAGCCAGCTTGGCCTGCTGCAACGCGCGGGTGGCGTCGACGCCGAGCTGCCGCGCCTGGACGGCGAACGCCTGCGCCGCCTCGGCCAGGCGCTGCTCGGCGTCCACGGCGGGGGCGGAATCGGAAGCCTCGCAGACGTAGGTGCCGTGCCGCCCGCGGGTCTCGATGACGCCGTCACGCTCGAGCTCGCGGAAGGCGCGCGCGACCGTCGCCGTGGCCAGGCCCAGGTCTCGGGCGAGCTGCCGGATGCTGGGCAGGCGGGTCAGCGGCGGCAGCACGCCGGTGGCGGCCATGGTAGCGATCTGCGCCCGCAGCTGCTCGTACGGAGGGAGCGGTGAGGCAGGGTCGAGATGGAGGATCATGTCGCCGTCCAGCCGGCGATGTCCGTCCGCGGTGTCGCCTCGCTGGACGTATGGCGCCTGACCAGCCACAGGCGAGGATGCCCGACGCGCCGCCAGCTCAGGGGGGCGCCCACGAACGCGCACGCCATCCCGGCCCACGGCAGGATGATCCGCAGGGCCTGACCCTCGATGCCGCCCCCGATGGAGAAGAGCTCGTATCCGAGGAACAGGAACATCATGCCGAGGCCGGCTCCGGCCATCCTGTGGATCGTGGTAGAGCGCAGGGCGTCGTCGAGCATCATCTGTGACTCGGATCCCACGGGCTGGCGCCGGTGCACGATGAACCAGAGCGATGCCTCCATCGTCACCAGCACGGCCGCCGCCGTCACCGCCGGTGCGGGTCCGAACTCGAACCCGGCGCCGATATGGCCAGCGAGGAACCAGTGCCCGATCACGCCCACGGCGATCGTGGCCAGGCCAACGACGCGGATGAGGATCAGCGCCGGGCGCCCGATGTAGTCGGCCACCCGTCTGGGCACGAGGGCAGCGGCCTTCTCGGTGCGTGGACGGGTCCAGGTCGCCTCGGCCAGGACCGCCCCGAGCAAGTACCCCACCAGCCAGGATGGCTGGCCCAGCAGGTCGAACGGGAAGGGCGGGGACGGCTGGGTGTAGACCAGCGCCCAGACGATGCTCGTCGTACCTCCCCCGAGGAGAGGGATGACGAACCCGACGGTGCGCAGGCACCGGCTGCGGTGGAGGTAACGGCCGGCCTGGTCCCAGTCGAGGTCGGTGGTGCGCAGGCCATGGCAGGCAGCCCACTCGATCACCTCGGGGCGGCGCTGAGGGCGGAAGGCCCGGTACAGCAGCAGTCCCACGATGGCCACGTAGAACGCGATCACCAGACTCCAGCCGACCATGGCCCGCTCCTTATGTACTAATGATGCAGCACATTAGCACGCAACCCGGGAAACCCTGGGCGTCGGGACGGTGACTTCGATGTTGCGTTGCAGACAGCGCCAAGCACGCCATCGTCCCCGTCACCCTCGCCCAGTACTACTGGGACCTCCACACCCGCCGCGGCCAAGCCGAACTCCTCCTTCCCTCACCCGAAGGCACACGGCCCGGGCGCCCGCAAGGTGCACCGGGCCGGCACGGAGGGCCTTCCAGTCGAGGACCATGAAAGGTGCGCTCCCCACGGATGTCGGGATCAGATGCGGGCAGGGTTCGATCCTCGGTCGCAGGATTGAACCCTGGTGAGGGTGTCCAGCCTGCCCGTTTCCCGTCGCCCCGTTCGGCCTTACGCCTCGCGGCCGCCAGAGGCCGACGACGGCGCCCGCTCTTGGCCCCGAGGCAGTGCCGTCCGTGAGCGTGAACAACGGCGGCCATGGCCAGGCCCCGGCTCTGCCAGCCGTCGCGGACCAGGTACGGGAACTTGAGACCACGAGCAGCCCATGGCAGGCTCATGCCGCATGATCGATGGATTCGCGAAAGACCACCTGCACGGGAGACTGCGGCGGGACCGCAAGGCGCTGCTCTGGAAGCTCGACAGCTTGTCCGAATACGACGCCCGCCGACCTTTGACAGCGACCGGGACCAACCTCCTCGGCCTGGTCAAACACGTGGCCACCGTCGAGGCCAGGTACTTCGGCGAGGTCTTCGACCGCCCTTCCCCGGAACCGCTGCCCCGGTGGCAGGACTCCGACGGCAGCGATCTGTGGGCGACCGAGGACGAGACCCGCGATCAGATCATCGGGTTCTACCGGCGCACGTGGGAACACTCGGACGCGACGATCAACGAGCTTCCCATCGACGCCCCCGGCCACGTGCCGTGGTGGCCGGAGCCTTATGCCGACACGAACCTGTTCGCCGTCATGGTCCATGTCCTCGGCGAGTCCATCCGGCATACCGGGCACGCCGACATCCTGCGCGAGGGCCTCGACGGCCGGACCGGGTTGCGCGCCGAATACGAGGAGCAGATCGACGAGGAAGCCCGTGCAGCCTACTGCGCGAAGATCGAGCAGGCCGCCAGGTCGGCCGCACCAATCAAGGCTTAGTTAGACATACCAGGCAGCCCGGCATCAGCTCCCCTACCGGCGCTGGTGATTTCCGAGCACCCCGGCACCTGATATGCCCGCGTCACCCGATGTGGGCGTGCAGTCCACGCCTTCGCCGTCCTCGTCCAGCACGGGCGCGTCCGGGTCGCGCAGCGGGCGCAGGCGGCGGGGGCCGAGGCGGTGAAGCCGCAGCGGCCGAGCAGGTTCAGGTTGCGGTGCTTGAGCGGAGAAAGACGGGCGATGTCCTCCTCCCGAAGGTCGTGGCCTTCGGCACGGAGCTGTTCGACGGCGGCGTCGATGGACTTCGTCGTCCGGAGCACGATGGCGTTGAGGACCGGGTCGACCACGCGCAGCAGGTGCTCGGTCTTGGCGATCCGCCCGTACTTCGCGAACGCCGCACCCAGCGGAGTCGGACGCCTCTCGCGTCCGAACATGCGCAGCAGGTCGTAGGCGCGGACCTGGTTGGTGACCAGGGACCGGCGACCTTCAGCATGTCCGGCCAGTGGGTGATCACCTTGTTCAAGTTGACCCGGTTGCGGGCCAAATCCTCCACCGTGCCGTACGTGCCCGTCTCGACGCCGGGCATGGTGACACGCCAGAACCACTGGTCGCCCAGGTCGCGGAACCGCGGGCTGAAGTTGTAGCCGAGAACCTTGAACAGGCCGAACAGCATGTCGGAGTACGCGGCGTTGTCGGTCGCCACCATCTCCGGCTTGACCCCGCCGTCCAGGTTCAGCAACGCGTCCAGGAGGTGCAGGGAGTGGCGCGGAGTGCCCGGGACGACCATCTGCCCGATGCCCGCGACTGGTCGTTGACGGCGTCGAGCCAGGTGATGCCCCGCTTGAACCCGTAATGCTTCGGCGACGGCGCCGCGCTGACCGTACGGACGGGGACGGCGAACCGCAGCCCGTCCACCGAGGCGAGAATCCCTTCGCCCCAGAACTTCACGACGGGCACCTCGGCCTGGGCGGCGTTCGCCGCGGCGATCGTGTCGGCCCGCAGGTAGTACTGGTCGACGTGCACGAGCCGTGCCCGGGTCAGCGCCTCATGGGCCGGGGTTGACCACCGGTGGCCGGGCCGATGTTGCACGCCTCCAACACCAGCAGCGCGACCCCCGAGGTGGACAGGTCCTTCAAAACGGGTGGTGCCGTCGCCCAGGTGCACGAAGACGTCGAGGAAACCGGTCCAGGCGTTCACCTCGAACGGCAGGTCCGGCAGGTCGATCTTCGGCAGCATCTTCTCGACCCGCTTGCGCAGCCAGGTCAGGGAGTTCGGCTCGCCGAGCGCGCCGAGCCTGTCGACGTTCAGCTTCACCCGCCCGTCGTCCTGCACCTCGATGGAAACCTTCGCCGCCGGCCCCGCCTCTTCCAGGCGTTCGGCGAGCTGCTTCCACCCGGCGTCCAGGCCCCGCACCAGCTCCGCCAGGTGCTCCTCAGGGCGAAACCGAGCCGGCTGTGGTCCCCGCGCCGCTTCGCGATCAGCTTGCGGTCCTCGTCGTCCGTCGTCCAGCAAGAAGAACCGCTCCAGCGACGGCCGGGTCGGCTCCTCGTTGGGGGGCAGAGCAAGTACGAGAGAAAGGGATAGTCATGTCGCTGACCAGGGCAATCACACGGCCCCGCCTAGCGTGCCGCACGGCCGCGATGGCTGTGCTCCAGAGCTGACGATGTTCACGCAGGTGCGGCGGAGGCGGCGGTTGTGGTGGCCCACCACCGGCGCAAGGGGGCGGCTCCTGCGCCTTTGGCGAGGGAGCCGTCGGGGTTGCGGTCGGGGGCACCAAGCAGTTGGCGGGTGATCGGGTCGAGGTCGGCGCGGTGCAGCAGGTGGGGGGCGGGGTCGTCGACGGGCTGCAGCCCGGGGTAGCCGTACTGGAGCATGAAGGCGATGCGGGGCTGGCCGGAGGTGTTGACGCCGCTGGCGTGGAAGGTGCGGTTTTCGAACAGGACGACGTTGCAGGGGCCGAGGTCGGGGGTGATGGCGCCGGGCGGGTCGATGGCGCCGGCGTCGATGGTGGGCGGCTGGGTGGCGTGGTGGCTGCCGGGCAGGAACATGGTCAGCCCGCAGTCGGGGGTGAGGTCGGTGAGGTAGTGGGCGACCTTGATGGCCATGCGGGGGGTGTGGGCGGGGCTGAGGTCATCGGTGACGCCGTACATGTCGCGGTGCCGGCCGCCTCGTTTGGGGTGCGGATGGTGCGCGGGGTGCCGGAGGGCAGGACGATCAGGTGGGCCGACAGCAGGTGGATGTTGGGGCTGAGCACGGCGGTCACGGTGGGCGGCGGCCGGGTTGACCAGCAGCGGCAGGAAGGTCTCGTCGAGCGCGATGCAGCCACGGAAGCCGTCCTTGCCGTCGCCGCCTCGGTAACGGCCTCGGGTGATGGTGGAGGCGAGCAGTCGGCGGGCGGCGCTCAAGAAACGCGATCCGCTCCAGCGCGGGATCGTCACTGTGCTGAATGGCGCGCCGGGGCGGGCCTTCTCCCTGCCGGAGTTGGCCGAGGAGGTACATGCCGCGCCAGGGGAAGTGCGGGAAGCGATCACCTATCTGAACCGGATCGCGGAAGCCTTCGGCTACTTGCCCCTGATCAACGACACTACACAAGAGGTGTCCATTGATCCGGAGACGGGCACGGTTGTCCGCTATGCGCTGGAAGAGTTGAAACGTATGGGAAGCTGACCGGTCCCGCGATGCGCGGGACCGGGCCGGCCGCCGAGAGGGCGCGGGCGCGCTGGCCTCCTCAATGCCCGGCGTCGCCGCGAGCGGGCGCACCAGTCCTGTTCGACGTCGAGACCATGACGGCCGCTCACGGCATGCTCCAGTCACCGTCGCGCGCCTTCAGAACGGGCCGTAAGCACAACAGGGGTGGGCGCGCCCGACGCAGGCCACCCCTGAGATCATTCGTCGCTCAGAGCAAACCAGCCGACGGTTGGCCTTCAGCGCTCGGCGTCGGTGAGCTTCTTTCGCCACTTCGGCTCGGCGAGGACGATCTGCACCATCCTGGTGTTCAGGTAGACGATCGCGGCCTGAACCAGGTGAAGGACCAGCGCGGAGACCTCGACGTGCTCACGGTCGTCGCCGGTCAGATCACCGGCCTTGCGATAGAAGATGTCCTTGTTGGGGCACCACTGGCAGGGGCGCGGAATACGCCGGATACGGGCCGCGTGGGTAGCGGCGTGTCTTCTGACCTGGGGTTTCGGCCTCTGCGTCAGGGTGTGACGAGCAGACCGTCTTTCCGATGGCGCATCCCGAGACGGTCAATCACAATCGGGGAATGAACGCGGTGGGTAGTCAGTATGCCTTCGTGATCCAGGCGCGGGACGACCTGGATCGATCGTGGTCATGGGTCTCGGATTACGGCCATGCGGACAACCCGGTGGCGGGATGTGGACAGTCCGCAGGAATCGCCCGGCTCCGCCCAGCGTCACCACCTCCCGCCGATCCCTCGGCCGTGCCGCGGCGGTTGCAGGTGTGCCTTTGTCGAGGCGTGAGCGCAGCGTCCTCCCGATCAGCTGACGGGCAGCGCGCCCAGGTCATACGCTGCCCGTCGAGCCGTCACAGGTTCAGCGGAGAGGCAGGAGCGGCTGGAAGGAGCTTGCGGCGCGGAAGGCGGCGGTCGCCTGCCGGGGAAGGAGCCATAGCTGACGGTTGCGCTGGACGACGACCCGGTTCGGGTAGTTGGACGACTCCAGTGTCACCGATGTGCCGGTCGAGCCGGGACGGGCGTAGAAGGTGGCGTCCTTGTTGAACAAGGAACTGCCATCCCTGAGGTCGAAACGCAGCCGGAAGTTCTTGTGGCGTAGGTAGCGGCCGTCGGGGCCGACGAATGAGTATCCGTTGGGATCGGCGAGGCCCGGCACGATGCGCAAGCCGGCGCGCTGCCGGGCTGCGGCCGGGTCGTCCTCGCGGATGGCGGCTAGCCGGGCGAAGCCGCCGGTCGCCTGGATGAACAGTGGAGGAGTGCCGAGCGATCGGAAAGACCGCGTGACGCCTGTGGGCAGTGCGGTAGGCGCCGGGGTTGACGTGGGCGAGGGGGATGCCGTGGCCGGCGGATTCGGCGTGGAAGTCTGGGACGGCTGAGGGCGGGCCGACGGGGTGGCGGAAGGTGCCGTGTCCGGATTCCGTTTGACCAGCTTGATCGTGGGATTGCCCGCCGGCACGAAGCTCGCCCAGGCGGACGTGTCGCCGGTGTAGTAGATGGTCAGCTTCGCCGGGTCGGCTCCTGTGAACGCGGCGGCGTCCTGGGCGGGCGGCTTCTGGCCGAGGTACAGCGCTCGCAGGCGGGGAGTCTGCGCGAAGACGCGCGGACCGAGCTTGCTCAGGCTCGGTGCGTAGACCGATTCGAGGCTCGCGTTGCCGGAGATCGAGTCATGCCAGGCGGTCGTCAGCGCGGGCGCGTACAGCTCCTTGAGGGAGGCGAGGTGGACGATGGCGTTCTTGTCCAGCGTCTGCAGGCTTGGCAGCCTCAGCACCTTGACGCCTGTCCCGGCGGCGGCGTCACCGTTGAGATCGAAGCAGTTGATGCCCATGTAGCGGAGCTTGGGCAGGTTGACCGCTTCCAACACGTGGCTGTCGTTCAGTCCGTTCCGGCCGATCGACTCCAGTTCGGGGGCGTTGAAGTAGCGCAGGCGGGAAGCGTCGTCGAACGCGAAGTCGTCGATGGTGCGCACCCGCGGGAGATTGACCTTCGTCAGGTACTGGTTGCGGCGGAACGCGTTCGCACCGATCTCCGTGACGCTGGGCAGATAGAGCACGCTCAGCTTGGCGTACGGCCCGTGTCCGAACGCCATCGCCCCGACGGTGCGGGCCGCCTTCAAGCTGACCGAGGCGAAGTTGTGGTTGCTGAAGGAGCCGGGCTTGACGTCCTGCAGATCGTCCAGCACCAGGTGCCTGACCCACGACCCCCACCACCCGTTGTGCCACAGGTACGGAGAGCGCCCGCCGCGTGCGATCTGCCCGGCGCACGCCAGTCCGGAGTCCGGTGTGCACTCCGTGCCGCCCTGGAGGGATCGCAGGTTGTAGATGTGCAATCGGTTCAAATTGGTCAGCCCGAGCCCGCCCGCGCTCTCGGCGTTCCCGGCCGTCTGCACCGCCCTCAGGTCGGCGTCGTTGAGCGCGGTTCCGCCGGTGAGGTAGAGCGCGATGCCGGTGCTGCGGGCGAGCTCCGCTCGGGCCTTGACGAGCTGCGCCTTCAAGGGGTGCCGCGAGGCTTGGGACACGTCGTAGGACAGCAGGAACGTGCCGGACGGCAAGGCGTGGTCGCCCGGTTTGGACGGCCGGTAGGTATAGGTCTCCTTCCTGCTCAGCTCCCCATCGGAGGAGAAGACGGGGTCGGTTCCCGGATCGGGCAGGCCCGTGCCGCCGTGCAGCGCCGCCGGGATGGCGGTGCGCACGGCGGCGGATGCCGTCGGCCCCGGGGTGCCACAGACGGCCACCGCCGTCGCCAGCGCGGTAAGAGCCAGATGGCGGGCGGAGGAGTTTGCACAACTCTTGTCGATCATTGCTGCCTTACTGCCGTTGCCTCCGGTGTGGAGGCTTTTGTGAGAGTGACGGAGGGGACGGATGGGAATAACAGAAACATACCGGGGCGTTCGCGATTTCACCCGCCGCTGCGTCAGGACGGCAGGCTCCTCCTAACGGCGGCGACGGCAGATGCCAAGCTGCCCGGCATCGCCGTGGAGAACACGGCGCCGTCCCGGCTGTTCCGCGCCGGGATAGCCGATCTTTGCCGTGCTGGCCGCTATCCGTCGCCTGGTGCGGGTTCTCGGCGACAGGTTGCGGGAGCCGAGGCCCGGGGGGAGCGACTTTCGGCTCCCGCAAGTCAGGCCGGTACCGCCTCGGCCGCTTCGGCGCGGGCGGGAGGCTGGCACGTGCCGCCCCGCACGATCTTGTGCGCAATCTGGACGGCACCGCTGTGGATTGCCGCCGCCTCGCCCGCGCCGTGCTCAGGGACGCCCTCGGCGGGGCCTCAGCCGGGTGGCATCAGGCGATGTGTGCGACCTGGCCGTTGTCGTCCACGACGTACAGGTCGATGCTCACCTCATGATCTGCCGGATGGAGGCGGGGACGCGTTCAGTGTGTCGGCAGATTGAGATGGGCACTATCAATGCGTAGCGGATCTCCGGGCCGCCATGGCTCATGCGGCGCAAGAGTTGGCCGTAGGCGGTGTCCAGGTCGGTGCCTGGATCACCGGTGTGGCCCTTGACCTCGCCGATCAGCTGCTGGGTTCCGCGAGAGGCGACCACGTCGGCACTGCCGCGGCCGGCCGGCTCGACAATCCAGCCCTGGGCTGTGAGCCAGCGCCGGAAAGCGGCCGTTGCCCGCACCTCGTCCATGCGTCGCCCTGCGCTCTCGGCCGGTGTCATCGCCGGCACCCAGATGGAGCACACCGGTATGCGTTCACGAGCAATGCTGCCCCCCATGCGCTGACCGTATCCTGCGCACGGTGCAGGAAGCTCAGTAACACATTCACCAACAGTCAGGCCCAGCAAGGAATCTATGACCGAGAACGGGGGTGCGCCGCGTGAATCGAGGACCGGCCGCCCCTCGTCGCGCGGGGTGGCCCAGTCCGTCTCGGTGTGACAGATTGACCTGTATGCCCCATCGGCTGGCCGAGCCGCTGTTCGCCGAAGTCGAGGGCACCACCGTGGCGTATGCGCCCACCGACGGCGCTGAGGATGCTCTCGCGGTGCGTGACCTGAGCAACCTCGACGCCGGCACCCTGCGCCTGCCTGGCGCCGTGTTGCGCGAGCTGGGCGTAGCCATCTAGGGCAGCTCAAAGACCTTCCCGGCGCTCGCCGGCGCGACGCCGGGGACCCCAGGCCAGAGGCTTGCTGCGAGCGCGGGTGCCTCAGGCACCCTTTTCGGCCCGGTCGCGCTGATCGCGTCGGCCAGGCCGGTGGCCTCCGCTAGAAGATCACTGAAGATCTTGGGTAGGCCGCTGCATGTGTGAGGTGGATCGACTCCAGGTTGCCTAGGCCGGGCTGGGGGCGAGTGTCCAAGTGCCGCCGGTCCGGGTAAGTCCGAGGTTGACCAGGGTTCGGAGGTTGAGGGCGGCGGCGCGGATGTGGAGCCACGCGTTGTTCTTGATGGTGCCGATGTAGCGTAATCGCCGGTTGCCGCGGCTGACGATCCAAGCGACGGCGCGTTCGACCGGTGGTCGCCAGCGGCGGTAGTCGGCCTGCCAGTCCGGATCGGTGGCGGCTTGGCGGCGGGCGGCGGCCTGCAGGTCATGCTGGGGGCGGATTTGGACGATGCGGCCGTTCTTGGCGGTGGTGCACCGGTGCCGCAGTGGGCAGCCGTCGCAGATCTTGCCGAAGACAGCGCGTTTCTTGTCGGTGTTGCCGGACAAGGAGGTGGTGTGTCCGGCTGGGCAGGTGACGGTGCCCGCGACGGTGTCAATGGTGAAGTCGTCCAGGTCGAAACCGCCGGGGACTGCCGGACGCAGTGGCGCGGGTTTGATCACCACCCGATGGCCGGCCAGGGTCAGGGCCTGTCGGCAGGCGCCGCCGGAATAGGCCGCGTCAGCGAAGACCTATACCGGAGCGCTCTCCTGGGCCAGTAGTTCGCCGGCCAGGGCCCCTTCGTGATGGGCGGCGCCGCAGCCGGGCCGCAACGCGACCGCGGTGAACAGGCCGGTCTGGGGCTTGATGGCGAGATGGGCTTTGAAGCCGTCCTGGCGATGGGTGCGGGTCTTGTGCACATGCCGGGACTCGGGATCGACGGTGGAGATCATCCGATCGGGGGCGGTGCGCTGAGCGATGCGCCAGCGCCCGTCACGGCCGTCGGAGTCTTCAGCCGGTTCCACGTCCTGGCCGGCGACCAGGGCCAAGATACCTACCGCGTTCGCCGCCTTGTCGTCCAGAGCCTGCTCGGGCAGGTCCGCCAGCAATCGGATGGCATCACCGACCAGCGCATCCACCAGAGCTGCCCGGGCCTGCTCGTCGTTCCAGGCGATGCGTGGCTTGCCCGGATCGGCGTAGTCATGGGCGGTGCAGCAAGCCGCTGCGACCTGCGCGGCACCAGGCACTTGGCGGATCACCCGGCGGATGGCGGCGATCAACTGGGTGACGGTGTCCTGGGTGGCCACCGCGTCGTCCAGCACCGTGGAATCCAGCGCCCGCCGTTGCTTGCCCTTCAGCGCGCCGGTCGCGGTCACCACCTCGCGGACCGCCTCAAAGATCCGGTTCGGCTGGCTCGAGCGGGCTAACCGGCGCCGGAAGTAGGTCAGCAACGACGCATCGAAGGCCGTATCCAGCAATCCCAGCCCACAGGCCGCCTTCCAGCGCAGGTCACAGCGCAATTCCTGGACGGTGTCGAAGTCCGACAACCCATACAGCGTTTGCAACACCATCGCGGCCGCCAGCACCTGCGGGGGCATACTCGGCCGCCCGTTCGCTGACGGATACATGTCTGCGAACATCGCACCGGGAAACACCACCTGGCGATGCTCGGCCAAGAACGCGAACACGCTGCCCGCCGGGATCAGCTCACGGCAGGTCTGCCACACATCCGGACCGACCAGTTCCCCGCTCCACTTGCCCTGCATATCGACGAGTCTGACCCCTCGCCCACAACACGACCAGGGCCCAACATCTTCAGTGATCTTCTAGCTTGATCTTTAACCTTGGTGGCTGGTGAGACCGCGCCAGATTTCTCAGCAAGACAGCCCTTGGGTGATCATTCTTCTTGTCGAGGGAAGAAGATCCATAACCAAGGGCTGTCGTGATG